>NZ_JBVIHM010000008.1:11652-102641 GCF_055570295.1 Streptomyces sp. NPDC031265 | reverse complement strand
GCTGGGACGGGCGCGCTTGCCGGCCAGACCAACGCGCCAGGCGGCTCTGGGGAACGGCCGCACGAAACGGGCGCAGGGCGCCCACCCGCGACACCTCGCGGGGGCGTCTGCAACCACCGGGGTGGCTGCAGACGCCTACACCGTTTCGGGGCGGGTCCGCAGAGCGTCAGCCCAGGGACCCGTCCGGCAAGCAGCCAGGATCCTGTTGTCCATGGAGGGTCAGTCCCGCCCTGGGCAACCCTCGCGCTGCCGGGTGGCTTACCCGGGTCAGCTGCGCCAGCGCCCGAGCCAGCCGCCGGCCTTCGATGCCTGCGCCGCCTCCTTCTGGAGCTCCTGCTCCAGGCGCTCGCGTTCGGCCTGTTCCGCCTGCCGCTCCGCCTCGAGCTCCCGGGCCTTGCAGTCGTCGTACAGGTGCGGGCGACTGTCCCCGCGGCCCCAGTCGACCACGATGCTGGCCTTCCACCTGTCGTCGGTGAACTTGGCCCTGCAGCTGGCGCACACCGGACGCTGAGCCTCACGTTCGGCTGCTTCCCGCGCGAGAGACGGCGCCGCGCGTCTTCGGCGCGGCGGGCGAGGGCGGCCTCCCGGCGGGGGTTGCCGATCGCGTCCCAGAGGTTCTGCCGGTCCTCGCGGCCGAAGCGCCAGAACGCGGGCCCGGCTGTGCCGTGCTTGCGCAGCAGCTCCAGCGTGGTCGCCAAGATCGGCATCTTCTCCCTGTAGAGGTGGAAGCCGTCGGCCTCTTGGCCCTGCCAGTGCTCGCGGGTGAGGGCGGCAACCTTCTTCGTCTGGCTCAGCGCGGGCCGCGGGCCGACCTGGCGGCAACCGGGTGGGTGCCGCCGCTCGGCGTTGACGCCGGGGTCAGGGTCGGCGCCGACGGCGGGTGAGGTCGGGCACGGAGGTTTGGGCGGCCACCTGCTGCTCCAGGGCCGCGTTACTCTCCTTGAGCTTGCTGTTCTCGATCTCCAGGACATGGACGATCCGGACCAGGAGCTGCGTCTGTCCGCGCAGATCGTCGCGTTCGGCGCGGACGCGGGCCAGGTCCTGTTGCTGATTGGCCGCGCGGGCCCGCGCCGAGTCGGGCAGCGCTTCGCCGATGGGAGTGCGGGCCTTGACCAGGGCGTAGAACAGGTCTTTGAGGCCGGTGTGCTTGTGGGTGAGCTTGTTGCGGCGCAGTCCGGCTTCGGTGGCCAGGGAGACGATGGTCAGCTTGCCGTCGGAGTGCAGCGGGGCGCCGATCAGCAGGCGAACCATGGCGTCGGTGATAGCTCTGGTCTCGGCGGCGTCCTCGGTGTCGGCGTGGCCTTGGGCGTGGGTGAGCGCCTCGCCGACGAGCTGGGCCAGCGACGCGCCGTCGCGCGGGCCGGGGGCGGCCGCGGTGGGGATTTTCATCGGCGCTCCTCGACTTCGGTGTCGGCCGGTTGCTGGGCCTCGTGGCGTCGGATGATGGCGGTGAGGTGGGCCTTGCGCTGTTGTTCGCGGGCGGCGATGGGGTAGGGGTCGAGGCCGGTGTCGGCGTCCGCGTCGATCCGCGTGACCTCGGCTCGCAGGGCGGTGATCTGGCTGTCGGTGCGGCTGATGTTTGCGCACGCCGGGTGGCAGCGTGAGTGGTCGGGGGTGTTACGGCCGCTGTCGCCCGCCCGGTCGCGGTCGGGGTTGCATAGCGCGGTGAACGCGTTGTGGTTGCAGGTCAGGAACGCCTTCGGGTCCTCGTAGACCTGAAGGCGGGGGTTGGCGACCAGCGCGCGCAGTTCGCGTCTTCCGAGGTAGGTCCCGGCGTAGCGGGCGGAGAACTCGGCGGCCGCGGCGCGGTAGCGGTCGGCGGCCGGGCCGCTGACCTTCTCGCCAGCGTTGAGGCGTTCGCTGGCCTCGCTGAGGGTCTCGGCCAGGGCCAGGCCCTTCTCCTGGTCCAGGACCTCGAGCATGTCGGCCTTCGAGCGGCCGGCGTAAGACTCCGAGATGGCGGTGGCCGCGTGGCCGTACTGCACCGCGAGCGCGATCCGGCCGCCGGGCTGGCGGTAGATGAACCAGGCGATGGTGCGGCGGAAGCGGCGCAGGGCGACGGCGCCTTCGGGATCGGGCGGGATCAGCTCGTGGGGCCGGTCGTGGGCGGTGGCGAGCTGGTTGGCCCAGGCGGTGAAGGCGCGGATCCGTTCCACGGCGGTGTCGGAGGACAGGCCGGTGCGGGGCATGCAGGTGCCCTTGGCGCACCGGTAGAGGGTGCGGGTGAACAGCTGCTCACCGTCTTCGAGTTCCTCGACGACGGCGATGGCGCGCGCGACGGGCTCCAGCACGATCCACGGGTCCGCGCGTTCCTCACCTTCGCCGATCGCGTTGCCGTCCTCGTCCAACACCCCCTTGAAGTGCCGGCCGCGGACTTCGAACCGTACGGTGCCGTCCTCGCGCTCCACGCGGGTGCAGCAGCCGCGGCGCAGGGCCAGGACTACTGGCGGGAGGGTGTTATTCCCACTGTGCACTATTCCCACCTCTCCCACATGATCCTCGCCAGAGCCCGTTCAGCTCATCCCGCTTCCAGCGAGTCGGCCCGCCGCTTCAGGTCTGCCGCGATGCCGTCCCAGTTCGGTCCATGCAGCCAGAGGCTTTCGGCGGCCTCTCGCAGCAACGCCGGCTCGTCCGGTTGCTGCAGGAGCACCAGACGGTAGGGCAGGTTGCGAACCCAGACCGGAAGATGGCCGTCAACGACGTGCGGGCTCAGCTCACGCAGCATGGCGAGGATCGAATCTGCATCAGCGAAGGTCAGCTCTTCGACGAAGTAGTGCTCCTGGTGGTCGCCGTCGCACTTCGGTGTAGGTCGGTACTCGTCCCCGTAGAGACACCGGGCGTGCTCCGTCAGGATGCTGTGCATGCCCTGGAGCCTATGCCGCCTTGGTCCGCCGGGAAGAGCCCGCCCGGACCGCTCAGCGGGGAATCGGCGTCGCCCCCACGGCGCCCCGCTCCAGGCCGTCTGTTCCCAAGGAGATGGTCAGCCGTGTCCTGAGCACAGTCGTCGGGTGCTCCGATGGCCGTGAGAGCGGCGTTCACCCGTGCTGGCGCATCTGGCGGCAACTCGTCGTCGGCGAGCAACGGCAACAGGAGCAGGAGTCGGGCCGCGGTGTCGTGCACGCCGACGGCGGCCAGGTCGGGCGTCTCGGCGATGTGCATGATGTCGCGCCAGGACAAGCCCGGCCCGTACCAGTCGCCGTCAAAGCTGACCAGCTCCTCTGCCCGTGGCCAGCCCGCTCGGGTCAGCAGGTAGTCGATCCCGAAGTCACCTACGAGGTTCCGGTACACGACGACGGCGCTGTGACCGCTTGCGAACGGGATGCGGAACGTCGGCCAGGCCTGGTCGTCCAGAAGAACCTCGGCCAGGGCGTCGGTGTCCGCGCCATCGTCACCGAACCAGTCGGGTGCCGGCCGGGCCTCACCCGAGACGAACCGGCACACAGCCAGAAGGTGACTGGACCAGAACCCGGCGCGTTCAAGCAGCCGCTCACCCTCGACCAACGGCCCGAAGTCGTATCCCTTGATCAGCACGGATCAGAGTCTCCCAGGTCCCACCGACGTTCCCTCGCGCCCGGTTCGTCCGCAGTAGCGGGACAGCCCTTAAGAGCCCCCTTGGCTGCCATGGCGTGGCGGAGCACAGTCATGCCTCGAAGCGGCGGCTGGAGCGGGCGCGCTGCAAGCCTGGGGCTGATAATTGGCAACGGAGCTTTGCACACTTGGCCTGTTCAAGTTGCGCTGCGGCGGCAGACAGCTTGCGGCCGGCCCCTGTACATGGGCCTTGCTACCGGCGGGCCAGGAGGCTCAAATGACCCATCGTTTGCTTGTGCTGGGGGCAGGCCCTAAGGCTGTGGCAATTGCGGCAAAAGCATATTCTCTGAGGAAGCTCAAGCACCGACCCGACACCTTCTCGGTACCGGATGTCCTGCTGATTGATGACAAAAAGGTAGCGGCGAATTGGTCCGGGAAGCATGGCTACACCGACGGAAAGCAAGGTCTTGCCACTTCGCCCTTGAAAGACTTGGGATTCCCTTACCACTCCACAGCTTGGGGTCAGGGAAACCACGGGGTCGACTCCGCAATGATGGGGACGTTCAGCTGGTGCTCATATCTGATATCTGGCAGCGATTCCCGTACGCAGGTCTATTCCGATTGGGTCGACCGCGGCACCCCTCCACCTGACCTCAAGGAGTGGACAAAGTATCTTCGCTGGGCCTGCAGGGCATGCGAGAAGCAGAGGGAAATAAACCTCCAGAAATGGGAGGTAGAGCGCATCGACCTGCAGGATGGGGAGTGGAGGCTCAGCGGCTCCTCTGATGGAAGTCAGTTCAGCGCAGCGGCGGACGCTCTTGTTGTGACGGGCCCCGGCCCGCCCAGCACAGCCATAACTGTCGAAGGAAGCCGTGATCGCATAACGGACGCCAAGGAGTTTTGGAAGAAGAATAATCTTACGCGGCGCCAAATTCTGCGCTCCAAGGGCGGGGCCAGCATTGCCATCATCGGCAATGGGGCCGCAGCAGCCTCGCTTGCCGCCTACCTCTGCGCAGCTCTTCCCAAAAGTTTCGTCAATATCATATCTCCCTCCGGGGTCATGTACAGCCGCGGGGAGAGCTATGACGAACTCAGGCACTTCTCGAACCCAAGCGACTGGGGATCTTTCGAGTCGGATACTCGAGATGATTTCTTGCGGCGAACCTCACTCGGCGTCTTCCCTCTTGAATCCAAGAAAGTTCTGAACCTCGCAGGGAATCTCGGTGCAATTAAAGGGAAGGTGAAGGAAATCATCGGACTGCCCAATAAAGTCACAGTCACCTTCGCCGACCCGGTCGACCGGCGGAAGCTCTGCCCTGCCTGCAGGGCAAGGCTGTGCCACCCCTGCAAGCTCAAGGACGGCTCGTCGGCGGAAGATTCTAAGCCCACGCGAGATCCGGCGGATTTCGATTATGTGGTGATCGCCAATGGTTTCAATAGGGAATGGTGGATCGAAAGATTGTCCGACGATGCACGCTTGGCTATCGAATCCGAGGTGGGCGGGTCCATTCTAGGCACATCTGCCGGCGGTAGACTCAGTAGCCATATGGGAAATAGTCTGGAAATTACAAACCTCCGGCCGTGGATACACCTTCCGACGTTTGCGGAAGCCCAGGGCCCCGGGTTTGGGAGTCTCCACAGTCTGGGACTCCTGTCCGACCGCATCCTCAGCTCGCACTGCCCCAGACCCGTGGACTACCTGGATACCTCGGAGTACCCTTAACTGTCTCCTGGCCTGCCGCAAAGAAGGGGCCTCGCATGCATCAGACCACTCCATGGCAGCGACCGACCCAGGTTCGCCGCGGCATCAGGTGGCCCGTGGCTGTGCTGGATACTCTCGACGCCGAGGCGGCCCGAAAGAAGATCAACTTTACCAAGCTGGTCGAGAAGGCGGTCATCCGGACGGCTGCGAAAGGCGTGGACGATCCTCGGCAGGCGGCCGACCTCGATTCCGTCTTGAAGGCCGCACGCCAGCATCTGGACTCGTCGGAGACGTACGCGACGCGCACGCTCTTCTGGCGCGTATCGGCAGATGACCAGCTAGCTACTCTGCAGCGACGTCGGGCCGACGCTAAGCAAGAAGCGGCGTCGCAGGACGTCATCCTTCTGGCCTGTGCTCTCAAGTCCCTGCCTGAGACGAAGCAAGGTTCGCGTTCTTAGTCAACGCGAGCCGCGAGGCAGCCGGCCCGGTCGCGTCGGGCGGTTCCCTCTGGTGTGAAGGTGAAGCCGTCCGTGAACAGGGTGCCGCCGTCCCAGAATGCCCAGAGGACAGGTTCGGCATGGACGGAAGCCGACGATGAGCTTGGCCCAGGGGCGAAGCTGTTCCAGAAGTGGAAGCAGAGCAGGGCGTCGTCACGTCGATCGGTCGCGTAGGCCAGCGTCTTGGGGTAGTTGGGGTTGTTCCCCCCGAAGAGGACCGAGGGCGGGCCGAACGCCGTGACGACGTCTCTGAGGAGACGGTCCTTGCGGCACCAGGTATCGCTGACGCGGCGGATCGCGTCGTGCTCAGCCGAGGTGAGGGTCCGGTCGAGTCGCAGCCATCCCCGACGGTGTGCGATCTCGGCGTAGGCCGAGGCCACGGCACCCTCGTGTGCATCACCCCAGAGATCTTGGAAGGCTCCGCGGACGCCGGTGGAGGAGGATCCTCGCCGGGTTTGGAGGTCTTTCAGCTCCTGCTGCCATGCGGACTCGGAGGCGTCGCGAACGCCACGGCGTCGAGGTAGAGCCTGATCGCCATCTCGCCGCCGTACATTCCTGGCGACGCAGGGCGCCGTTCAAGTTCGTGAGCAGGTAATCGAGCACTTCTTGGGCTGTGCGCTCATCGTTGCGTGCGGTCGCGTCGGTCATCGTCTGCCTTCCTGTTGGTCCTCGGCGCGTGCCGCGAGGTACTCCGCCCAGTCGCGTCGGGCGTAGGCGACCCAGCGGATCGCGGTGTGGCGGTGCATGCCGGTCAGGTCGGCGAGGATGGGACTGGGGAGGTCGGCGGCGAGCGCGGCGAGGGCGGAGTTGCGGGCCGCGCGGACCGAGATTCCGTGTCGGTTGAGCTTCTGCGTCATGGCGTGGGTCGAGATGGGCTTCCCTGGGACCAGGCCCGGGAACAGCAGTCGGGGGCCCAGAGTGGCCTGGGTGAACAGAGCTCGTGAGCCGGGTAGGGGCTCTTCTGCCAGCTGGTGCAGTAGCCCGGCCAGTCGTGGGGGCAACAGGACGGGGTGACGGCCGAGCCTCAGGTGGGTGTGCTTGTTGCCGAGCTGTAGGTGGTCGGGCGTCAGATGGCAGAGCCGTTCTGTGGACGGACCGAAGAGCAGGGTGATCGCGCCGGCTGCTCGGACGTCAAGGGGCAGGGTGTCGTCGGTGAGACAGCGCTGGAGGATGTGCCAGCGGTCGTCCTCGTCGAGCAGGGCCTGGGGTTCTTGCTGCGGGATGGAGGGGACGGTGAGCTTCTGGGTGAGCTGGCGGCTCGCGGTCCAGTTCAGGAAGTAGCGGATCAAGTAGCGCCGTTGGCTTGTGCCGCCGGTGATCCAGTCGTCAATGTGCTCCTGGGTGAGGTCTTCGAGTGCCAGCTGCTGCTGGTCGAGCCAGGCCAGCAGTTCCAGGGCCACGCTGACGCGCCGTCTGAGATCGCGGTCAGCGGACGCCGGGTAGCGGCGGACGGCCGCGCGTTGGCGCGCGCGTCGGAGCAGGAACCAGTGCAGGAACGGGCGGGCGAGGTTCGCATGGGCCGCCGGCTTGACGGCCAGTTCGTGCTCCAGCCATCCGGGGATCCGTTCGAGGTCTTCATTGCGGGCGGCCAAGACGCCGGTGTGTACCAGGAGTTGGCGGATGTAGCGCTGGTTCCGGCTGGGTGGCAGCTCGTCGAGCAGCTCGTGGCTGAGCGGACGCTCCTCGGTTGCGAGGCGGGCGAGAAGCCTGCTGTTCGGGCTCTCGCGGATCCACTGAATCGCCTGGAAGGGCGCCGGAGCGGCCGCCAGTGCCGTCGCGAGCGGCTGCAACTGGTCGGGGACCACGCCGTCGGCCCCGGCGAGCAGGAGGTTCGCCCGTTCGGCGAGAACGCAGAACGCGCAACGTCCCCGGCTGTGGGGGTTGCCGGCCCGGCCGCACTGGCGGCAGGTGTAGTCGGCGGCGAAGCCGACGCATGGTCCGCAGACGCCGGCGCCGCCGGCGTCCCGCGCGATGAGCGGCTGGACCGTGCCGCAGCGCGAGCACTCGGCGGGCGACCGGAGGACGGTGTTGTAGCAGGTCATGCAGATCGGCCCGATGGGCCATCGCGTGTTGACCGGCTTGGTCCGGCCGCAGCGAGCGCATGGCTCGCCTTGTCGATTGCGCCGGTAGCAGTTGCCGCAGACGGGTTGGCCCCGGAGCTTGCTGTTGCAGGGGCGGATACGACCGCAGGCGGAGCAGGTCAGTTCGGGGCCGCGGTAGCAGCCGTCACAGAGGTCGGGCTCACCGTCGTGCGCGTTGCGCGCGATGCGCTTGAGCTGCCCGCAGCGGCCGCATGGCCGTCGTGGTCGACGGTGGCGGTTATAGCAGAGGTGGCAGACCGCGCCGTCGGCGTCGACCAGCGCCGCAATCGCGGTCTTGCCGCAGGTCACGCAGGTGTGCGTGGGGCGTTTCCAGCAGCTCTTGCACAGTCCCCGGCCGTCGTCGCGGCGAACCACAGGGTTCTGGAGTTCGCCGCACTCGGCGCATTCTTCCCGTCGGGCGGGGTCCTTTTGGTAGCAGGTTGAACAGATGCCGCCCTCGGGGCGGCGGGCGGTGATCTGCACGCCCTCGCGGTGGCAGCGCGCGCAGGTAGCGCGGCGACTCTTGGCGTCGCAGGTCGCGCAGAGCCGCCCCTCTGGCCGTAGCTGCCGAAGGTCGGTCCGCACCGTGCCGCAGTGCGCGCAACCGGGGCGGACCACTGGGTGGCCGCCCTCGTGCAGCACCTGGGTCAGCCGCAGCAGAACCGGCGGGCAGAGCGAACTCCCTGAGGTCAGGGCCTGGGGGTGGCCGGCCAAGTGCTTGGCGAGCTCCTCCAGGAAGCGGGCCGCCCCGCGCACGGGGATCGGCACCGCAAGCACCAGGGCGGCTGCGGCCCCGTCGGCGTCGAGGTCGGGCACAGCCGCGGTGAGCTTGGTGGTGACAGCGGAGGTGGCGGCCTCCAGCCGCGCGGCCTGGGCGGCGAGGCGGGCGACGACCGACGGCGCGGTCGGCGAGGGCGCGGTCACAGGCCCTCCGGGCGCCGGATGGAGGTCCGGCGCACGGCCGGAAACGGGCCGGGAGCCTCGCCGCCGGCGGTCTTGCGGACTTCCTCGTTGACGACCTGGACCTCGATCAGGTCGTTCGGCTGGCAGGCGAGGATGTCGCACAGAGCCGCCAGGACGTCCATCGACAGCCGCTGCGGGGGCTGGGTGACCAGCCGAAAGACCTGCTCACGGGAGAGGGTGACGCCCCGCTCGGCCAGCAGCGGCACCAGGTCGGTGGTCTGGAACATCTCCCGGTCGGCCATGAGCTTGCGCAGGTTCCAGCGGTAGCCCATCTTCTTGATCACTTGGGGTCCTCCCAGATGCCGGGGTAGCGATGGGTCAACTTCCGCTGCAAAAGCCGGTTGCGGTACTCGTCCGAGACGCCGGTGTAGATGGCCGTGGTGCTGGCGTAGCCGTGGCCGGCCTGGTCTTGGACGAACCGCTCCGGGTAGTCGAACTCGACGAGGTGCGTGATGTAGGAATGCCTCAGGCAGTGCATTTTCAGTTCTTCCGGCAGGTCAGCGGCCTTCCGTGCGGCGTCGAAGGCTTCGTTCGCCGACCGGCGCGACAGGCGCCCGCTTCGTTCGGTGACCCAGATCGCCGGGTGCTTCCCTGCGCCGAACCGGGGCCGCACCTCGGTCAGATAGTGGTCCAGGACATCGACGATCCAGTCCATCTCCGGGACCGTGAAGATGGTGCGGCGCTTGGGCGGGCTGCCCTTCGAGGACTTGCCGTAGCGAACGAACATCGCCCCGTGCCGCTTGTACTGCGGCGCCTTCGGGTTGCGCCGCAGGTCCGCGATGTCGAGGTGGACGTTCTCCCGGCGGCGCATGCCGTAGGCGTAGTAGGTCTTGAGCAGGGCGGAGTCCCGCATCGCAGTCAACGCGCCCTTGCGGCCGAGCTTGCGGATCTCCTCGACGCGCCCGTCGGCGGCGTCGAACAGGGCCTGGATCTCGTCGTAGGTCAGCGGTCGTCGACTCGGGTCGCCCTCGTACTCGCTGACGTGGGTGACGGTGTTCCACTCGTGCAGGATCTGCATCGGCACCTGGCCGAAGCGCTCCTGGCAGACGTTCATCCAGCCGTAGCGCGCATCGGTGATGTACTCGCAGAACAACCGCAGGTGGTTCTGGTAGCCGCGGCCGCTCGACACCGTGAACGTCGGCGTCTTCGCGCGCAGGTGGTCGACGAACGCTTCGACCTCGGCCGGCTGCCACTGCCACGGGTACTGGTTGGTGAACTCGGCGAACCGGCGGACCAGCGACAGCCGCGGCTTGATGGTCCCGTCCCAATTCAGGAAGCGGCTCCGCTGCTGCTTGGTCCACCCCTCCAGCATCGCCTCGAACACCGCCGGCTCAGGGTCCAGGTAGGAGACCCCGTCCACGAGCACCAGGTGTGCTGCACCCGCCAAATCAGCCGCTCTAGCCACTCCAGCCTCCGTTGCGTTAGATGCAACATTGTTGGGATGGCATCGGTCGAGCGCAAGAGGCGCTGGCAGATCGATCGACACTGGGTTGGCGGCCTCGAAGTCGACCCCTCCGACCTGCGAATAGGCTGTCCGCCCACCCTGCTGAATGTTGCATCAAATGCAACTCCGCCCCTTTCTCCTCAGGCCGCATGCCGGAGAGGTAGGCGCAGCAGATCAGGGCGGCAGTGGACAGGTGCAGCATCAGGGTGTCCACGTCGTCGAAGCCAATCTGCTCTCGCCATGGGGCGGTACCGATCCGGCCGGTGAGCGGAATGTCGAGAATCGGGGCGGGGCCGAAGTTGGCCGGGGTGAGCTCGTCGGACAGGATGCCGCGGGCGCGGGCAACCTGATGGAAGGTGACGCCGAGGGTGCCGGCCAGGAAGGTGTTGGCCATCGGCGGCAGCGCCCCGCCGAAGCGGGCGCGCACGGCGGTGGCGCCGGGCGCACCGCTGGAGGGCAGCTTCTCTCCGGCCGCGAGCAGGCCGCGCAAGTGGGCCACCGTGGCCTCGGTGCCGCCGAGCGGGGCGCGGGCGGGGATGGCGGCGAGCAGCCGGCGGTGCTTGCGGACGGCGGTCAGGATATCCGGTGACAGGTCCAGGACCGTGCGCAGCGCCCACACCAAGAGCGGGGCCATGACGGCCGGGTGCACGATCGCGACGTTGTTCTCGCCGTTGGGGGTGTCGTCGTTGGTGCCGAGGAAGTCGGACATGACCGCGGCCGGGTCCTCCCACGGCGGCATGACCAGCCGGTCGCTCTCGGGCAGGTAGGGGGCGTAGGCCCACAGCCGCGAGATCACCCACAGGGCCCTGGCGTCGGTGCGCCACCGGCGGCCGAGCGGGCGCAGGTGCTCAGCGTAGGCATCCAGGTCGCCGATCGTGATCTGGGAGAGTTCGGTGATTCCGCGCCCATCGAGCCAGGAGGCGAAGCGGATCCAGATCTGGAAGTAGTGGCGCAGCGTGCCCGGTTGGGTGGTGGAGCGCGCGGCCCGCTGCTGGAGCAGCACGGCCGGGGTCGGCAGGTTCAGCTCGGCGAAGGCCGCGCGCATCATGCCGGGCCTCAGCCCGGCGGGGCAGCGGCTCCAGTCGATGACCAGCGAGCGGTTCGACTCCCTGGGGCTGATCAGCGCCAAGGGCCAGGCCAGATCGCGGAACCGCGGCAGCTGCTCCGGGTCGAAGCCGGGCCGCAGTCGGTTGAACGGGAGGACGAAGGCGTCAGGGGCCGGGTCGACAATGTCCGGGCTGGCGGGGACGGGCGAGGACGCACTCACGGGTCGAGCCTCCGTTCCAGCATCGCGTGGATCAGCTCCCGCTCGCTGTCGGCCACGGCGGCGACTAGCTGGGGCCGCGCGTCGGTAGTGGTGTAGGTGGTCAGGAAGTCGCCGATCCGCGCGTGGTGCGTCGCCCAGTCCGCGGCCCAAACCGCCGGGGTCACGGCTGAGCGCAGGGACTCAAGCGCCTGGTGCAGGTAGGCGATGCGGGGCAGGTCGCGGCCGGTGGCCACCGCGTTGCGGCAGGCGAAGCACAGCAGGAACGACACCGCGCACGGCATCCCGGCCTGGCTGTGATCGGAGTTGAGGAAGTCCGCGCACGAGGCGACCGGGGTGCGCAGCCGGCCGGCCACGATCCGGCGCGCCACCTCCACGTCGATTACGGCCTCCTTGGCCACGAGCTCGGCACTCACCTCGCCCTCGGCGTCGGCCTCCTCGACCAGGCGCATGGCGACCGTCTGCCGGGCGGAGGCCACAGCCCGGGCCAGACCGAGCTCCACCGCGCCGCGCGAGGCGGCGCGGACGTCTTCGTCTTGCAGCTGGTAGTCACGCTCGTGGGTGGCCTGGGTGTTGTTGCGGGCCCGGCCGTGGTGCGCCTGCGCGCTGTGGCGCAGTGCCTGGGCGTGTACCCGGGCGGGCAGGTCGACGCCTCCGGAGCGGACCTGCTGCTGCCAGCGTCGGATCGCTCCGTCCAGGGCTGCGCCGAGCGCGTGGTCGCGCAAATTCTCGTTTCCGCCCAGGCCGCGGTGGCCGACCAGCAGCTTCGTCGTGGGACGGCCCAGCGTCTCCAGGGTGGTCCTGGCCGGCGCGGTCAGCTCCAGCACGTGCCGCAGGGCGCGGCCGCTGGAGCCCTCGCCGACGTCGGCGAGGGTGTTGCTGGCGTGCCGGCGCCGTCCGCGCCGGGCCTTGTCCGTGTCGACCTGGTGCACGGCGGGGTCCTCGCGGTCCGCGTTCGGCCACCAGGTGGGCACGTCCAGCTTCTTGAGCACCGACAGGTTCCACGCCTCGTGCACGATCAGCAGCACGGCCGCCGCCCCGATCTCCGTCGGCGTCGCGAAGAGCCGGCTCAGCGAGGCGGCGTTGCCCTCGAAGCCGCACGCGCGCTCCGCGTACGCCGTCACGGAGTGGTCGCTGCTACTGTGGTAGCGCGGAAGATCCCCGGTGCGGGCCAGCACATCCAGCACCTCACCGAGGGGCCAGTCGCCCTCCCCGCGCTCGATCGCCCCTGCCCGCCACCGCTGAAGAACCGCGGTGTTCGCCGCGATCCGCAGCCGTCCGGCACGCACCGTCGCGGCGGCCGCATCCCGGATCCGGCGCAGTTCCTCCCGAGTGTGCGCCTGCTTGCGCGGCCGTCCGCGCCGGGCCGGCGGCCGGCGCCGCGGCGTCTGAAGGAACACCTGGGTCTCCTCCGGCACCCCAGGCGCCCGCCGGACGACCGCGGCCAGGACCCGGCGGACGTGGATGTCGCCGGTCCACTGCTTCCACCACTCCACCGTGATCTGCCCGGTCGCGGCGACAGGCGGCTCGGCCGCCGCAGCATCCCTGAACAGCAGCCGCAGCGTGCTGGCGTTCGTCCGGTAGGTATCCTCGCTGCCCCAGCCCCGGCCCTGCGCGGCCAGCCCGGCCACCAGCGTCCGCCGGAAATCGACGGGCCCGGGGCTGTCCCGGAAGTCGAACACGCCCAGCGGCTTCCCGGCGCCGCTGACCGGGCGGATGACCAAGCCGTCCGCGTCCAGCACCGGCGCCTTGCGGTAGTCCGTCGGCGGCAGCGCCGCCCGGCGCCCCCGCCCGCTCACGCCGCATCCAGGATTAGGCCCGTACGGGCCGCGAGCTCCGCGATCTTTTCCGCGTCCACGGGGTTGTCGTCGTCGCCGAGCAGCGACTCCAACTGCAGCCCGCGCACCGGCTCCAGATACACGTCCCGCGTCACCTGCTCGGTGCGGTGCCCGAGCATGTCCTTGACCATCAGCCAGACCTGCCCGTACACCTCCTCGTAGTGCAGGCGCTCGGCGGGCGTCAGCCCGAGTCGGCGGTCCAGCGCGTTGTGCAGCGCGATCAGAGTCCGCAGGGCCATGGAATGCCGCAGCATCTTCGGCGTCGCGAAGACATCGAGCCCCGCAGCGGCGCACCGGTTGCTCGCCCGCTCGAAGACCTTCGTCCAGCTCGTGTACTGCAGCGGCAGCCCAGTCTCGGTCAGCCACAGCATCGCCGGTTCCAGGCCGTCCTCGCCCTCGACGAACAACCGCATCCGCCCTGCGGCCGTCAGCCGCCCCAGCACGCTCTCGCCCACACGCCCGTCCCGGCTTCTCCACTGCACGCGGCCCGCCCGACTGACCTTCTGGATGATGCGCAGGTCGGGCAGCCGGTCGTAGACGCCGCGCCGCCGGGCGCGGGCCACCGCCAAGGCGCGTGTGCTCATCCGGTAGCCCTCGACGCGCTGGAGCGCCGGATGGCCGACGTAGAAGGTGTAGCCGGCCCGCTTGGCCACGGCCTGGCCCACGCGGCCCGCGTAGTAGTTCCGTCGCCCGAGCGCCGGGAGCTCGCGGAGCAGTAGGGTGCCGCCTTCGCGGCGCCGCAGGCCGCTGGAGTAGATGAGGTCGGCGTACGCCGTGTCCCTGCCAGCCGAACGGCCGCGCCAGGCCTCGTCCTCCAGGCCGCCCGGCAGCATGCCGCCGAGCCCGACGTTGCGCCACAGCCGAAAGGCCCGCGGTGACAGCCACTTCACGTCCGAGGTCTTCACGTCCGACGGCGAGGCCAGCGTCACCGGGTTCGCCGGCACAAGGCCGCGCTTGGCCGCGATGCCGTACAGCAGCTTTAACGCGGCCTGCTCCTTCGCCCACGTGCCGCCGTCGACCGGAGCTGGATTCGTCGCCCCTCGTCGACGCCAGTCCTCCCAGTCCTCGACGTCGTCCTCCGACGCCTCGTCCCAGTCCAGTCCGCGCTGCCACAGGAACGTGAAGAACAGCCGGTAGAGCGGGGCGTACGTGACCTGGGTGCCCTGCGCTTTGGCCGAGAACGCCGAGCGTCGCAGGCACTCACTCAGCCGAGGATCGACCCGGCCATCCGGCGAGACGAGGATCGGCTGCCGCTCGCGCAGCCTGAGCGCCCGCTCGCGCTCCTCCAAGTCCTCCCAGCCGGGAACGGGTCGGCCTCCTGCGGGATTGCCCCCGTCGCCGACCCAGAACAGCCGCCATTCGTACGTCACTTGACTCCCTCAGCCGCAACACGACATGAGGCAACACAGCGTATGTCCACAGAACACAGGTACCGACCCCGGCGCGGCGCGAGACACCGTGGCATGGCGGTGATGGTGACGGGAGCCGTCGCGGTGGTGCTGTGCGGGTGCGGTGTGCCCGCGGCCCGGTTGGAAGGTGCCCGGCAGGCCGGACGGGCCTTCGAGCAGGCCATTGCCGACGCCAACTACCCACGGGCATGCGGCCTGCTGGCGCCGGAGACCCGGCAGCAGCTCGAAGAGGACCAGCACCAGCCGTGCGATGCAGCGCTGCGTGGGGAGGACCTGGCGGCGGCCGGTGAGGTGCGCGGAACGCAGGTATACGGGCGCCAGGCGCTGCTGCGTCTGCGGAAGGACACACTGTTCCTGTCGCAGTTCAAGGACGGCTGGAAAGTGGTCACCGCGGGCTGCACCCCACAGGGCGACAAGCCCTATCGGTGCTCGCTGAAGGGCGGCTGACGTGCGCTTCCTGTTCACTGCCTGCTTGCTGACGATCCTGGGCGGGCTGGCCTACTTCATCACGATCGGAGCTCTGGACCGGTGAACGGCGGGCGCCGCAGGGGCGGATTCTTGCGGGACAACAGCCTCACCCTCGCTTTCGGGGGCGGGTTCCTGGTCGTTCTGGCCGGCCAGGCGTTCGCCGGGCATGCCGGCTTCAACGAAGACCTCGCAGCCGATGGGCTGCAGCAGCTGACCATCGGTGAGTACCTGATGTCATCGGATTTCGCCGTCGACGTCACCGAGAACTGGCAGTCGGAGTTCCTGCAGTTCTTCCTCTACATCTTCGGCACGGTCTGGCTTCTTCAACGCGGCTCACCCGAGTCCAAAATGCTCCACAAGGCAGGACCGGAAAGCGACCAGGACCAGCGCATCGGGGACCACGCCGAAGCCGACTCACCGCGCTGGGCCGGCACGAAGGACTGGCGGCAGAATCTGTACTCACGCTCCCTGGGGTGCGTGATGGCCCTGTTGTTCCTCCTGTCCTGGCTCGCACAGTCCATCGCCGGTACGGCGGCCCACAACGAGCAGCAACTGCGCCAACTCCAGCCCCCCATCTCCTGGGGCGCCTACCTGGGATCCGCCGACTTCTGGAACCGCTCCCTGCAGAACTGGCAGTCCGAACTCCTGGCCGTGGCTGCCATGGCCATCCTCTCCGTATACCTGCGCCAGCGCGGATCTCCGGAATCCAAGCCTGTCGGTGCCCCGCACACATCCACCGGAGTGGAAGGCTGAACGCTGACGCCCGTGGGCGATGCGCAGCCTCTGGCCATGAGTGAAGTGAAACCTTCATGAGCAGCCCGGTCGGCATCCTGTGGCGACGTCGCGCACACATCCCCGAACACCCGTCGCGTTCGCCTGCGCGAGTGAACCATGGCTGATCGGTGGGAGGTTTCCCCGTCCCGTCCGCGCGGAGAACCCGTACCGTCCGTCATGAGCACTGTTCGGAGGTGGTTCCGCATGCGCGCCTACGGCGCCCGGAACCTTTGGAGGAGACCAGCATGGCAACAGGCAAAGTGAAGTGGTTCAACGCGGACAAGGGCTTCGGCTTCATCCAGCAGGACGACGGCGGCCCGGACGTGTTCGTCCACTTCTCCGCCATCCAGAGCAGCGGGTACAAGGAGTTGCAGGAGGAGGACCGCGTCACGTACGACGTCACTCAGGGACCCAAGGGTCCCCAGGCGGAGAACGTCGTCGTCGAGAGGTGAACGCTGACGCGAACCTCTGACCAGGAGGTCCAGGGGTTCGCTGACGCTGGTTCCCGCATCGGCCACTTCCCTGGAGAGCCGTCCGGCCGCTTGGTGGCGCGCCTTCGGCAGGGCCGGACGCCGACGAACTTTTCCCTGGCCGGGACTGGGGCGTGGGCGTCCTCGCGCCCTTCGGGGGTGACGAGGTGGGGGCCGCGACGGCACGGCCGCACTCGCCAGCGGTGCCCAGCCGGCCCGACGGGGCGCCGCAGGCGAACTCACTGGCCTGAGTGTGCTCTGGGTCCCTTGCCGGCCACTGCCACGGAGTGCACAGGGCTTGGGCTTGCCTGGCACTCCTGCGCGACCCATTTCGCCCGGTAGTGGGGCCCTACGGGTGGTATAGGGCGTGGGCACGGGCCAGGTCGACAGGCTCGTCCTTGCCGAGGTGGAGAAAGTAGTTCCCCTGCCATGCCTGCGTGCTGCCGGCCTGGCGGTTGGTCGTGGTCACCCAGGGCGGATAGACGCGGAACCCCCGCTTCCCGCCGGAGCCGTTACGGGAGACGACGCCGCGCTCGCTCAGCACCTCGCGCGGGAAGACGAACTGTCCGAAGCCGTCGTCATCGCGGCTGCTGATGACGAAGAGGTCCACCCCGTCGGCGGCGTCGAAGGGCCGGATCGGCCCCTGCTCGGACCGCTGCCACACGGTGACGAACTGGCCCACCTTCGTCGGGGTGGTCTTGGCCACGCGGAACCGGAGCGAGAGGCCATCGAGCGTGAAGGCATGAGCCGCGTACTCGGCGCTCTCCGGTTCCGGCACCGGAAGTGAACAGGAAAAACCGCTCGGGTCGTACACCAGCGCCTTCGCCGCCAGCAGATCACCGGTAAGCCCCGCCCACGGTTGATTCGTCACCATGCGCTCATCCTGCCAGGCTGGCCGGCGAGCTGAAGACCAACGGGGGCGTGGTCATACGCTTCGACAAACGCGCCCCCGTCTTCCAGACCACCCCTCGACGCAGAATCACGCCGACCGATACAAGATCGCACGCAGCCCCGACCTGACATGTGCAAAATCAACCCGTACTGGACGGCTCGACCAGAGCCGCGAAGGCCACGTGGCCCGTGGCCCACATTCTCAACGGTGTGCAGGAAGATCTCGTATCGCCCGTCCTTGCGGCCGTGAGTCCGGTTTCACTTTTGGAGGCAATGGTGGAGGAGCCAGAGTTCTGCGTGTTGTTGGCCGAGGGCGGGGCCCAAGGGCTGAACGTGGTCAAGGCGGTTCGATCCGTGACAGGACTCAGCGCCTGGCGGAGTACGCAATTGATCGAAGCCGCCCCGACCACGGTCGTACAGGAGACCTGGTTCGGACGGCAGCAGAGGCAGCGAGGTGCCTCAATGCCCTCGGCGCCAGGGCTGAACTGGTCTGCACGTGGTGCGAACGCGTGATGTCTCCCGAAGACTGCCCAGTGGACCCAGGGCCGTGCTCCAGCCCCTACCTGTCACCGACAGGCTGCCCGGCGAGCCAGCCGGAGCCTTGACCGGGCAGCCTTCGTCGGGCGGTACCCACGCGCGCTCGGCGGCGCCGTCTTCCCCGACTGGAACAAGGTCGCCCGGGACTACGCCGGTGCCTGTCACCCTCCGCGCGATCCTTGCGACCCAGGGCTTCAGGTCCGCCGTCAAGGACGGACTGACCCTCCCTACTGGGACATCGAATCCGTCCTATGGCTCCGCTGGTGCTTCCCCGTCGTCCGCCTCGTGGAAGTAACACCACCCAGCGCCACTTGACAACCCGTCACCAGACTTCGCGGACGGCGACCTGCCGGGCAGTCCGGCTGCGGGATGTCAGTAGCCGATGGTGAAGCGGCGCTGGACGAAGCGGGGCAGCTCCGCCTCGTCGATCAAGGCCACGGCCGCGTCCTCCACCGAGATGCGGCTGCGCCCCTCGGCATCCAGAACAGGCTGGTCACCGCCCACCCTGAACCGTCCGGTGCGCTCGCCGGGGGCGATCTCCTCCGCAGGGCTGAAGTAGGTCCACAGCCGGTTCGAGAGCCGCAGGACGTCAAGGGCGTCCCGGTGGCCGCGTACCGCTGCGGCGTACTCGCGGGGCAGCCCGAGCTGGTCGAGGCTGGTGTGCAGCATTTCGTCGGAGTCGGCGCGGACCACGCCCGGCGCGATCTCCAGGCTGCCGGCACCCCCGATCACGACGAGCCGGGTCCGCGGGTGGCTCTCCAACCCCTTCAGCAGGGCCCGCGCCGCCGTCGCGTAGACGGTCGGGTCGGCGATCGAACGCCGCACGGTCTCCGCGAAGTCCCTGGCGGCGTTGCCGGGTTGGAACGCGCTGATCAGGACGTCGAGGCCGGGCAGGACGCCGGCGATGCCCTGCGGGTCCAGGACATCGACGCTCGCCCACGTGAGATTGTCCCGGCGCTCCTCACGCTGCGCCTGAGCGGCGTCACGGCTGAACGCCCTGACGTGGTGGCCGCGTTCGAGGGCTTCGGTGACGACCCGGCTGCCGATGGTGCCCGTGGCTCCGATGACTCCGATGTGCATGGTTCTCCCCTGTGCATGCGGATGTGGAACGCCACCCGATGAGGTGACGCCGTGCAGAAACTATACGCTGTGAAGTATCACCACGGCACTCAGTACAGTGACGCTGTAGAGTGCCGTCGTGACAGTTACGGGAAGCAAGGGACGGCGTGAGCGACTGCGCGCCGAGACCACAGCCGAAATCAAGAAGGTGGCCCTGGCGCTGATGGCCTCGGGCGGGCCGGACGCCATCACGCTGCGGGCCATCGCCCGCGAGATGGGCATGACCGCCAACGCCATCTACGGTTACTTCCCGGCCCGGGACGACCTGGTCACCACGCTCATCAACGACGTGTACACCGCCCTGGCCGACGCCGTGGACGCCGCCTGGGAAGCCGCCCCCGCCACCGATCCCGCCGCCGGGATCGAGGCGTGGGCCAACGCCTTCCGCACCTGGGCCCTGGTGAACCCGCAGGGTTTCCGCCTCATCTACGGCGACCCCGTACCCGGCTACCAGGCTCCCGCCGGAGGCCCCGCCCCCGACGCCGCACGCCGGGTCTGCACCGGACTCACCGCACTCGCGGCAGCCGCATGGCCCCATGCCCAGCACCTCTACAAGGACAGCACCTTCGGCTGGCCCGACTTCGACCCCGGGCTCCTCGACAAGGTACGCCCGGTCTTCCCCGACCTGCCGCCCGCAGCCGTCGCCCTCGCTCTGCGCATATGGGGCCACCTGCACGGCCTCGTGTCGCTGGAGGTCTACGGCCACCTGCGCACCCAGACCACCAGCCCGCAGAAGCTGTTCCTGGAGGAACTCGACCAGCTCATCAAGGTGCTGGGTATCCCGCGCGGACGCTGAACACCCGAGCGCCGACGGCCGGCACGAGCTGTCCCCTCGTACGCCGGGAACGGCCCACCGGCGGTCGCGAGGGCCGCGCTCGATTCCCGGTTACGGAGTTCCGCTTCCCAGCTCCTCCGCGAGTGACCTCTGTACGTATGCCATGGCCTCCTTGTAGGAAGGCTCGGCGAAGCGCTTGCCCATCTCCTCGGCGGAGACCTCTTCCAACCGCTGGAAGATCCACCACAGGTGGCCCTGGGGATCGCGGATCCGCGCGGCCATTTCACCGAAGGCCAGCTCGGTCGGCCGCGTCACCAGCCGTGCCCCACAGACGAGGGCCCGCTCGACCGTCTTGCGGGCGTCCTCGACGTAGATCCTGAGATGGGACGGCAGGCTCGGCCAACCAACCAGTCTGCCGGTCGAACATCATGACCACCGCGCCCGCGACTTCCACCTCGGCGTGGGCGACCGTCCCGTCCTCATTGAGGATGCGGGAACCGCGCTCCCGGGCCCCGAACACCTGGCCAAGGAACTCGATCTCCGCGTCGGTGTCCTTCGATATCACCCACGGGTCGATCCGCGAGTAGCCGCCGGGCACGGTCTCCAGTTCACCTTTGAACGTCATACGTGGAGCCTGCCACACGGCCGGTCGCGGTGAGCGGGGCCTCGATGCGGTCGAGCCAGGAGGAGCAGGTCACACGGGGGTGAACAGCCCAGGAAGATTTGTCTCCCCGGCACGCGAGCGGGCCCCCCGGCCGTGATCGGGGGGCCCGTGTGGTCTCTACCTCTGCCCGCTGTTCACGCCCGACGCAGTGCGGAGCGGCCCGCGAAGCGCGCCGAGTCGCCCAACTCCTCTTCGATACGGATCAGTTGGTTGTACTTCGCCGTGCGGTCGGAGCGGGAGAGCGAGCCGGTCTTGATCTGACCGCAGCCGGTCGCCACCGCCAGATCCGCGATGGTGGTGTCCTCGGTCTCGCCCGAGCGGTGCGACATGACAGCCGTCCAGCCCGCCTGGTGGGCCGTGGCCACCGCGGCCAGCGCCTCGGTCAGGGTCCCGATCTGATTGACCTTGACCAGGACCGAGTTGCCGACACCGGTGCGGATGCCCTCGCGCAGCAGCGTCTCGTTGGTGCAGAACACGTCGTCGCCGGTGAGCTGACAGCGGTCGCCGACGCGGGCGGTCAGCTCGCGCCAGCCGTCCAGGTCGTTCTCCGCCATCGGATCCTCGATGGAGACGACCGGGTAGGCGTCGATGAGCTTGGCCAGGTAGTCGGCGTTCTCGGAGGGGGTGCGGCGCACTCCCTCGCCCGCGTAGTCGTACACCCCGTCGCGGAAGAACTCCGACGACGCCGGGTCCATGATCAGGCCGATGTCCGTGCCGGGGCGGTAGCCGGTGCGCTCGATGGCGGTCATCACGAAGTCGAGCGCCTCCTCAGCGGTACGCAGCGCGGGCGCGAAGCCACCCTCGTCGCCGACGCCCGTGGAGTGCCCGGCGGCCAGCAGATCGCGGCGCAGGGTGTGGAAGACCTCGCTGCCCATGCGGACGGCTTCGGCGAAGGTGTCCGCACCCACGGGCGCGATCATGAACTCCTGGAAATCCAGCGGATTGTCGGCGTGGGCGCCGCCGTTGACGATGTTCATCATCGGCAGCGGCAGGAGGTGGGCGTCGGCGCCGCCGAGGTAGCGGTAGAGGGGCTGGAGGTGGGCCGCCGCGGCGGCCTTGGCGGTGGCGAGGGAGACGCCGAGGATCGCGTTGGCGCCGAGCCGAGACTTCGTGGCGGTGCCGTCGAGGGTGACCAGCGCGGCGTCGAGACCCGCCTGGTCCGCCGCGTCCCGGCCGCGCACGGACGCCGCGATCTCCCCGTTGACGTGGGCCACCGCGCGGTCGACGCCCTTGCCGTGCCAGCGGGCGGAGTCTCCGTCGCGCAGTTCCACGGCCTCCCGGGCGCCGGTGGAGGCGCCGGAGGGGACAGCCGCGCGCCCCAGGGACCCGTCCGCCAGGACGACGTCGACCTCGACCGTGGGGTTGCCCCGGCTGTCGATGATCCGGCGGGCGGTGACGGTCTCGATGGTGGCGTCGACGGTTCCGACTGCCTTTGCGGACATGGGAGGTCCTTCCCGTTGTCGTGTGCCGTGGCCCCGGCTGCGACAACGCTGACGCTGAGCCCGACAACGGCAAACCCTACAGCAATGCTGCTCAGTTTTGCTGTACAGCATTGCTGTGCACGTCAGGTGCACAGCTTTGCTGACCAACGGGGTAAAGTGCCCTATGCCCACCTCGGAAGCCGCCGCCATCGCCGCCGAACTGCGCACCGCGATGGGCAAGCTCACCCGACGCGTCAAACACGAGGACCGCATCCCGCTGGGCCAGGCCGCCGTGCTCGGTGCACTCGACCGCAACGGCGCCATGACCACCAGCGACCTCGCCGCCGATCAGCGCGTACGCCCCCAGTCGATGGCCCGGGCGGTGGGGCTGCTCATGGAACAGAACCTGATCACGCGCCGGGCGCACCCCACGGACGGCCGCAAGTCGCTGGTCGAGCTCTCGGACGCGGGCCGGGCCGCGCTCGAAGCGGAGCGCGGTCGCAGGGCCGGTTGGCTCGCGCAGGCCATCGAGGCCGAACTCACGGATGAGGAGCGGGCGTTGCTGGCAGGAAGCGCCGACCTGCTGGAGCGGCTCGCATCACACTAGCGAGATACGCGGCGCGGTTCCGGACAGCGCCCGGGCGCGGGTCCAAGGCGACGAGGGCCCGCGGAGCACCTGCCGCGTCTTCCGCGCCCGGAGCATGCCGGACCGAGTGCGTACAGCAGCGCGTTGGTGAACTTGAGCCGCTCGTCAGCGCGTCGGTCTGACGTCAGCGCGGCAATCGGCTGCTTGCTGCAGAAGACGGCTCGGCGGTTCCGCTCGCCGTCAGCACGTACGGCCCGCGTAGTGGGCGCCTTGGGCCGCGCAGCCCCGGCAGTGGCCGAGATGCGTCGGCGCTTCGGACGCTGGCATGACCCGATTCCCCAATTGCTGGCGGCCGCCGACGAGAACGCGGTGAGGTGATGCGCCACGACATTTATGCGTTGCCGTCGCTGGCCGGTTGCGTCACCGGGCGCGCCGCGCTGCTCGGCGACGCCGCGCACGCCATGACGCCGAACCTGGGCCAGGGGGCCAACCAGGCGTTGGAGGACGCGGTCACGCTGGCCGCGCTGCTGGACGCATACCCCGATGTGGAGTCCGCACTGTCCGCCTACGACCGGCACCGACGCCCCCGCACTCAGCTGATCGCCCGCCGCTCCCACCGGATCGGCATCGCCGCGCAAGGGCACTCAGCACCCGCCACCACCTTGCGCGATCTGATGCTTCGCCCAGCTCCCAGCTCGACCCTGCTCAACGGGCTCACCCCGATCCTCAGCCGGCAGCCGCCCGGCGACGACCTCGGCGCGGCTCGCATCGGTTGAGCCCCGCCCAAACGGCGGCGCCCAAACGGAGCGCGCACATGACGGTCCTTGCGCCCCGCCTGCGTCACTGTTCGAGGTTGATTACCTCGTTCTCGAACGTGCGGAAATCTATGTTGGCCGGAGTAGACATTCGCCGGTGGCGTGGTTATGGTTTCTCTCGTAGCCAGAGAGACAAGCAGGGCCCGGCAGAGACGAACTGCCCGGGAGCAGTACCCGCAGGTGCAGTTGCAGGACGGTGCGGTGGTGGAGTCGCGAAGCCAGGGTTGTTGCAGGACGGCGACGCGGCTGACGACCGGACCGGGTGGCCCGCAGTGATCAGGGGCCGCCGTGAGCAGTACCGCAGTGGCAGTACCGGTAAGTGCAGTAAGCGGTATCAGCAGTGCAAGCAGTAGGCAGTTCGCAGTACCCCGTTTGGTAAGTGATTGTTCAGAGGGAAGAACGGAGGAGCCGACCGCCATCAGGATCGCCCGGGCGGAAGCCTTGAGCCCGGGTACCGCAGGACATCGATAGTGAGGTGGTCTCCGGTCAAGCAACCGCGATCCCCGCAGCCCCGGGAGTATTTCCGTCGGGTCTGCGGAAACAGGAAGCCGGCGCAGTATCAGGGCCGGCAGATGGTGTAGCAGTTCCTTCGGGGCCCTGGTGCCATATGGCACCAGGGCCCCTCAACGCGTTCCACAGAGACCCCAGTGACCACAGAGAGGTGCAGATGACAGCAGACGACTCCTACGGCCGTCTCGACGACGACGACTACCCCGCCTACACCATGGGCCGGGCCGCCGAAATACTCGGCACCACCCAGGGCTTCCTCCGCGCCATCGGAGACGCCCGCCTCATCACCCCACTGCGCTCGGAGGGCGGACACCGCCGCTACTCCCGCTACCAGCTCCGCATCGCCGCCCGCGCCCGCGAACTCGTCGACCAGGGCACACCCATCGAAGCCGCCTGCCGCATCATCATCCTCGAAGACCAACTCCAAGAAGCCCAGCGCATCAACGCCGAACACCGCCGCACCACCCAACCGGCCAACCCCACGAACACGGCCTGAGACGGCTGGTAGCGGCGGGCCCCGAAACACGCGTCGCGGCGGGCCCCGTCCCGGCGCCGCGTCCGCGAACTCATCGCCGTCGCGGGCACCGGCGACACCACGGAGACCTGGGACTCCGGCCTCATCGCAGCGGACCGGCTCGCACTGGTCGACGCCTTGCAGGAGGTTCGGGAACCGGCACACCTGAAGGGCCTGGGCCGGACCACGCTTCGAGCACCGGTGAATGAACGGTCGTGGGCGGAGAGCCAGGTGGTCGCGGGCCGGGCCAGCGGCATCTGTGCCTGACGCCCGCTGGGGGCGGTGGGCCGCCGGACGGATGCGGTCCGGGGTCCCCCCGGGGCCCTCCGACGGGGCGAGAGCGCGTACGGGACGGCTGGCTACCTGGGACTGATCGCACACATCAGGACTGCGTCGCCGACGACAGGAGCGCCGATCGCGCCGACGCGCCCGGGCACCTCCCACACGGATCTCCGAGCGCACCCGGCGCTCGCCCCATGTATCGGGCTGCGGCTCCGCTCCACGGCACTGCTGCCCAGGGCATACGGCGGAGACGTGGCCGTCGAGTCCGCCTTCTCGGCGCCAGTAGAATCGACGGTTATGGCCGATACCCAATACGAAGACCTGTTGCGGCTGGTGCTCACCTCCGGGACAGCCAAAGCCGACCGGACGGGCACCGGTACCCGAAGTGTCTTCGGGCACCAGCTGCGCTATGACCTCTCGCAGGGGTTCCCGCTGGTCACCACGAAGAAGGTGCACCTCAGGTCCATCGTGTACGAGCTCCTGTGGTTCCTGCGCGGCGACTCGAACGTCGGCTGGCTTCAGGAGCACGGCGTCACCATCTGGGACGAGTGGGCCGACAGCAACGGCGACCTCGGTCCGGTCTACGGGGCACAATGGCGCTCCTGGCCCACCCCGGACGGCGGGCACATCGACCAGATCAGCGAAGTTCTCGACACGCTGCGCCGGGACCCGGACTCCCGCCGGATGATCGTCTCCGCCTGGAACGTCAGCGAGCTGAACAAGATGGCGCTGGCGCCGTGTCACGCCTTCTTCCAGTTCTACGTCGCCGACGGCAAACTCTCCTGCCAGCTGTACCAGCGCAGCGCGGACCTGTTCCTCGGCGTCCCGTTCAACATCGCCAGCTACGCGCTGCTCACGCACATGGTGGCGCAGCAGGTTGGCCTTGAGCCGGGCGACTTCATCTGGACCGGCGGCGATTGCCACATCTATGACAACCACGTCGAGCAGGTGCGCGAGCAGCTCTCGCGTACCCCGTTCGAGTTCCCTCAGCTGCGTCTGGGTAAGGCCGACTCGCTGTTCGACTACGCCTACTCCGATGTGGAGGTGCTCGACTATCGGCACCACCCGGCCATCAAGGCTCCGGTGGCGGTGTGAACGTCGGGCTGATCTGGGCGCAGACCCCCGCGGGCGTCATCGGCGCGGGCAACGCGATTCCGTGGCGTCTGCCCGAGGACATGGCGCACTTCAAGGCGACCACCCTCGGCCATCCGGTGGTGATGGGGCGCAAGACCTGGGATTCGCTGCCCGTGCGGTTCCGCCCGCTGTCCGGGAGGCGGAACATCGTGGTCACACGTGATCCGCGGTGGGCGACCGAAGGGGCCGAGCGCGCCGGGTCCATCGTCGAGGCGCTGGAGCTCGCCGCCGAGCCTTTGGAGTCGGCAGCCGTCCCCGCTGAGACATGGGTGATCGGCGGCGGGGAGATTTACCGTGCCGCCCTGGGATACGCCACGAGGCTCTCGGTGACGGAAGTCGACGTGGCGGTGGACGGCGACGCCTACGCCCCGACACCCGGCCCGGAGTGGAAGGTCGCCGAGGACACGGGCTGGCAGTCCTCGGCGTCAGGGCTGCGCTACCGCATTCGCATGTATACCCAGTGAGGAACAGCCCCACTTCCCTGATCACCTACGGTGCAGCTCTGGACCTCAAACGCGCTGGTCATGGGTTGCGGCGTGCAGTTGCCCACCCGCCACCACTGGCTGGAAGCCGCGGTGGGCGCCTGCGTGCCGCCCCGAGGCAGACATCATCCGCGCTGGTCAGCGGCCTGCAGGCGGTCCCGACGGCGGGGCCGGTCTCCAGCGCGGCCGCGACCGAGTAGGGCCAGGCCGGGATCATCCGGTGCTCGAGCTGGCTCCGGCCATACGGGGCAGCAGGAACGGGTCCAGGCAGGTCACGGCATCATCCGGTCGCAACCACGGCGATGCGTCCACTGCCAGGTCTTCCACGTCGTCCCCGAGGGCTCCCCGGAGCAGCCACAGAAAGTGCTCACTGGGTCGTCGAAGTGGCCATGGCGGCGCGTAGCCGGGCCACGGTGCGGCCGGGCTCGACGGGTGCGGCGCCGGCGTGGGGGAGAGGGGCGGCTGCTGCGTTGATCAGATTGGGTCCGATGCGCAGGAACGCGGCCAGGTCCGTGAGGGAATCGGGCAGGGCGGCGAGGCCGGAAGGAAGCGGTGGCTCGATGTCGTCGTCGTGGAGGTCGCCGTTGCTGAGGCAGAGCAGCCAGGCCAGGTAGAGCAGGCGCATGTCCCCGGCCGCGACAGAGGAGCGCGCTTGGGCGATGGAAGGCAGCCACTCCTCTTCCGGGTCGGAGTCGTAGCCGTAGCCTTCGAAGTCGAAGAGCTCGTTGAAGTCGTCGAGCTCCCCGTTCTCGTCATCGGAGACCAGCGTGATGAGCACATGGCCGCCGTGCTGGCGGGCGTTGGCCGAGGGGCCGGTGCAATACCGCTCAGCAACGTGCAACGGGAGCTGATGGGCGGGCCATCGCAGAATGACCTTGCGATGGCCCCAGTTCGCGAAGTAGAGGTGAGCGTCGTAGTACCTCTCCATGAGTTGGTCGCAGCTGCCCTTGAAGTCACCCCACTGGTAGCTGTTCACAAACGTGGTGCGGGTAAGGGTGGCGCGGGTAGTCAGTTTGCGGATCGAGGCGACCTGCTCGTCCGTCAAGGGCTTGTCAGCAGCGAGGAATTGGTAGTGCTGGTACTCAGACATGACGACCTCCCACTGTGCTGACGCTCCGGGTTCTGATCCGACCGGAGCGGACGAACGCTGCGGTCGAAGCGACGTCGACGACAAGCCGTCGCCATGCCGCAGGGAAACCCTCCATAGTGATACCGCAGCCGCACCGCTTGAGGCGACCTCACCCTGGGTACTGGCCTGCTCAGGGAGGTCGGCCCGTACGGGCGTACGGTGTGAGGGGCGATGCTCAAGACATCGGTACCGAGGTCCTGGTCCTGGTCGTGAAGGATTGTCCGAACGAGCATCCTGCAGCCGACGGGCGTGTCCAGAGCGTGGTTGAGCGCCTGGGCGCTGAGGCGCACCCGCGCATGCGCCCCGACGAAGACCTACCTCAACGCGGTCACCATTCAGTACGCCAAGGAGCTGAGCGGCACCAACATCTTGATCAATAACGCCTGCCCCGGCTACGTGGCCACCGACTTCAATGGTTTCAGCGGTACCCAGACCCCTGAGCAGGGAGCGGTGATCGCCATCGGGTTGGCGACTCTGTCCGACGACGGCCCCACCGGCCAGCTGTTCGACGACAAAGGAGTCGTGCCATGGTGGCCGTCTACTGCGTGGAGGAATACTCGGTCGGCTGGCTCGTCTTCTGGAACACGGCGGAGTACGCCCGCACCCGTGACGTGCGTGACAACCTCATGGGCGGCAGCCATTACCTGGTGGAGCGGCACGACGGGAGCATCCATCACGTCCCCGCCGCCGGGTGGTTGGACGAGGGCTGGGAGGAGCACTACCTTCTGCAGACAAAGGGCATCAGACCACCCGATCCACTGGCCTCCTCTGTCCGCGCGCTCGTGCACTCCACCGGGGTCGTGGCCGCGATGAGCCACCTGCGCAAGCAGGCTCCGCGACTGAGCCCGCAGGAGGCAAAGGCCTACGTCACGACCGTTCGGGACGGCGCCGAACCACCGGAAGAGCTGGCGAACCCTACCCGGCAAGAGAAGAGGTGGCCGTTTCTGCCCATCGAACCACTGGCTGGTCCGGTCCAGTAGAGGCTTGGCTGAGGGGTCGAGACCGAGACCACGCCGCTGGTCCACGTCCGGTAGGTCGGCCCGAGCCGACGAGACGGTGTCTTCGGTTTGCCACGGCCGGAGTCTGGGGGATGCCGGCACCCGTTCCCTCTGGAGTACAGCAGGCCGGTCGCGGTGATAGGCGCAGTGGGATCAGGCGGTATCGAGGCCGTCTATCAGGCGATTGAGGAACCGGGTGAACGTGGCTTCGGGGGTGAGGGCGTGCCCGGGGGCGGAGAGGGCTTCGGCGAGTTCCGGGTGGTGGCCGTCGGCGGCGACCGCGGCGAGGTAGCGGGCTTCGGCTGCACCCCGGTCGGGGGACCGGGTGGTTGCGGCCTGCGCGATCTCATAGCTGACATGACCGGCCACGAAGGCGGTGAGTTGGGCGAAGATCTCCAGCTTCGCCGCACCGTCCAGTCCGGTGGGCCTGAGGGCGGCGAGGGCGCGTTCCAGGAAGGCCAGGGTGTTGGGACCGGGAGTGCGGCGGGTGGCCACGGCGGCGGGTAGCCAGGGGTGTCGCAGCATGTGATCGCGTTGGAGGCGGGCGATGGTCTTCAGGTCGGCTCGCCAGTCGCCGGTGAGTGGGTTCGTGGTCGGGAGTTCGCCACTGACGTGGTCGATCATCAGTTCCAGCAGCGTCTCTTTGTCGGGGGCGTAGCTGTAGAGCGACATGACGCCGGCTCCGACCTCGGCTGCGACCCGCCGCATGGTGACTGCTTCGAGTCCCTCCGCGTCCGCGAGGGTGACGGCTGTCGCCGTGATCGCCTCACGGCTGAAGGAGGGCCGACGGCCCCTGCGCGGCTCGGTGGTACGCAGCCAGAGCTGTTCGGGGTCCACGCCAGTGGCGCCGGGTCCTGCGTCATGGGGCACGGTCTCGCGCGCCTTCCCTGGTTGTTGCGGTGGGCTCTTGCCAAGGCCATCCAAGCATCCTCTATTCTCGTACACTGTACGGAATTGAGGAGGGAACAATGCCATCACGCATGTCCGACACCGTGGCCGCGCCGTCCTGGGTGCCACCTGCCGGAAAGCCGCCACTGTCCTCACGGATGATGAGGGCGACTTGGCGGGGACTTCCGGCGAAACGGCACTCTGTGGGATGGGAGCCGGGGCTCGTGGTGCCGGCCGCCGACGGCAGCCCGTTGATCACTGACCACTACTTCCCGCGCGAACAGGGCGACTTTCCCACCCTCCTGGTCCGCTCGCCCTACGGCCGAGGCCTGCCGTGGTCTCCCATGTACGGCCTGCTCTTCGCCGAACAGGGCTTTCACGTGGTCCTGCAGAGCTGCCGCGGCACCGGTGGCTCGGGTGGTGCCTTCGACCTGTGGCGCAACGAGGTCGCCGACGGGCAGGCCACGGTGTCGTGGCTGCGCCGGCAGCCCTGGTTCAACGGAACGCTCGGGACCGTCGGCCCCAGTTACCTGGGCTACGTGCAGTGGGCTCTTGCCCTGGACCCGCCGCCAGAACTGAAGGCCATGGTGGTGCAGATGGGCCTGCACGATCCGTACGCCCTGTTCCACGCGGACGGTGCGCTACGCCTGGAGAACGCCCTCGCCGTCGGTGCGGGCATGACCTACCAGCACCAGGGCGTGGGACCGTTCCTCAAGGCGACGCTGCGCCTTCAGCGCCGCCTGCGTGATGTCACCACCGCGCAGCCCTTGCGCGGGGCGTACGTGTCCGCCCTCGGGGGCGAAGTACCCTGGTTGGACGACGTCATGACGCACCCGGACCCCAAGGACGCGTACTGGCACGGTGCGTCGCTGGCGGAGTCGGCGGAGCGGCTCAGCGTGCCCACGAGTCTGATTACGGGATGGCATGACGTGCTGGCCGACCAGACCTTCGAGCAGTATGACCGGCTGCGTCGGGCCGGGTGCGAGACCGCTCTGCTCGTCGGCCCCTGGACACATACCTCCGCCCTGCAAAAGGGATGGCCCGAGGTGTTCACCGAGAGCCTCGCGTGGCTGCGCGCCCACCTGTATGCCGACCCGTCCGGCCTGCGCCCGACCGCGGTGCGCGTGCACACCGGCGGTGAAAAGGCCTGGCGGGACCTCGACGAGTGGCCGTCAACCGCGGCTGCCACCTCGTGGTACCCCCTCCCGGGCGGGACCCTCACCGAGCAGGCCCCCACGGACTCCGCACCACTGACCTCATTCCGCTATGACCCGGCCGACCCCACCCCGTCCGTCGGCGGCCCTCTGCTCTCCCGCACCGCCGGTCCCCGCGACAACAGCGCCCTGGAAGGCCGAGCTGATGTGCTGACGTTCACCGGCCCCCCACTGGCCGAGGCCGTGGACATTGTGGGCCCAGTCTCCGCTCGGCTGAGGATCTCCACGGACACCGGCCACGCCGATGTCTTCACCCGCCTGTGCGACGTGGACCCGCAAGGCCGCTCCGTCAACATCTGCGACGGACTGGGCCGGCTTCGGACGACTGAGCATGAGCCGTCGCAGGTCACCGTGTCGATGAGCTCCACGGCCCATCGCTTCGCCGCAGGTCACCGCATACGTTGGCAGATCAGCGGAGGCGCCCATCCGCGCTATGCCCGGAATCCCGGCACCGGGGAGCCGCAAGTGGACGCCACCACCTTCGCGCCGGTGCGCATCACACTCCACACGGACTCGGCATTGTTGCTTCCCCACGGCTCCGGGCCCACGTGATCTCCAGCTCCACGGGAAAGGGCTGACGAACCGGGCCGTCAGGCCCTGCTCACTCCCCGGACCACCCCCTCGGACTGCCCTGTCGCGCCGCGGCGCGATCACCCCGCGGCGGCGGGCGCCACTTCATGATCGGGCAGTATGGAGCGCATGCCTGATGCCCCGATACGTCGCGCACAGCCCTACGGCGACGACCTGATCGCCCCCGCTCTCAGCGGGCTCATCGGAGGTTCCGGATACTGGCGGGCCGGTACGCTCGCCGGATTCGCGGACGTCGGGGACTACTTGGCCGGTCGCGGCGAGCGCGTCCCGGACCAGTACAAGGGGTATGACTGGTCCCGGTTCATCGGACGCATCGGTGCCGTGGCACTGCGGGCCAGTGCCTTCCACGTCCGGCCCGATCTACGGGAAGTCCTCCTGCGGATGCTGGAGGTATGGGCCGAGACCCCCTTCGCCGACCCGGACGAACGGCGCCGGATGCGTACGGGGACCATCGAGCTCGCCGACGACCGCGTGTACGCCGCGCGTGACGGCGATGGCGCCGTGCTGGTGCTGCACGGGCTCGGCGCGGGCGAGAAGGGGCGGCACTTCGTCGAGCTGCGCACGGGGGAGGCCGATGCGCCCGCGCCCGGGCGGATCGTCGGGGCCGAGCCCGTACCCTCGGCCAGTTGGGAGACTCCGGCGCGGCTGCGCCGGCTCGCCGGTCTCGTCCGAGAGCACGGCCCGGCTCCCTGGGACCGTGCGGCGGCCGCGGCGCTCGCCCAAGCGACCGGGCTCAGCCGTGCCGCGGCCGCGCTGCTGCTCGCCGGCATCCCTGATGTGTCGTACGGGTATCGGGGCCTGGACACCGAGGCGCGCAAGGGCATGGGGCTCAAGCAGTCCGAAGCCGACGCCGGAGAAGGCGAGTTGATGGGTCTGGGGGTGCCGGCACGTCTCGATCTGCTGGCCGCCGTGCTGCCCGACGACCCGGAGCAGCTGTGGCAGCAGGGCGGGCAGGCAGCACTCGCCGAGCGCATCGCCGAAGCCTGGCGCGCTCAGCAGGGCGTACGCCCAGCGATCTCGGAGACGACGCTCGCCGTGGCGGCCGAGCACAACACCGTTCGCATGGCCCCGGCAGCGGTCTGCACGCTGTTCGCCGACCCCACGAGCGATCCGGTGCTCACCCGTGACCCCGACACCCGGCTGCGAGCCAGCAGCGTCATCGGCCACGGCTGGGAAGGTGAGGAAGGGTTTCACTTCAAGGAGCGCCTCTCCGTGGCCTGCGAAGCCATCGACTGGATCTATGCCGAACTTCCCGCAGGAGACCCCGTACGTGAGGGTGTTCCGCAGGTGGTTTCGCTGCTGCGTGAGCGGCTGGCACACCCGCGGTTGCTGCTCGACGCCGACGGCAACCGGCTGCGCGGGCGGACCGTCGCGGAACTGTGGCCGGTCTTTTCCGGCGCCGAAGCGTACGGGGACGCCGTCGAGCCGCTGGATCATCCCACGCTCGACGACGGACTGGTCGTCGTGGCCGAGGCGGGGTTCGACCGGCGCGGCGAGCGGGGTGCTCCGGGCATCTACTTCCGGCCCGGCAAGTACGGGGCGGACGAGCGCTCGCAGCGGCTGGAGGTCGTCGTCGACAGCGAAGGGTCCAACCTCGCCCGCGTCCGCTGGCTGCGGGGGTCCGCATGCGAGCGCGTCGTGGAGCGGATCACCTGCCAGGCTCTGCCGCCCGGGCGCTACGAGACCGATCCCCGTCTCTCCGCACCCGACGTGGTCGACGAGGTCGCCGCGAAGACGGGCCTCGGCACCGATGCGGCGGCACTGTATCTCCAGTTGCTCGCGCTGCCCGCGCCCACCGACCGCAGAGTCCGCCGCTGGAACCATTGGACGCCCGCCCACCACAAGGCGGCCATGACCGAACTCGTCGGGGCGTCCCTGGTAGTGGTCGACCGGCGGCCCCGGGCTGGGCGTGGTGTGTTCCTGCCCGGTGACTGGGCCGCCGCGGACAAGCCGTTCCACCCGATGGAAACCTGGAAGGCCGAGCTGCTCGGCGCCCGGCTGATCGCAGGCAAGGTCCGCTCCGTACCGGTCGCCGGACCGCTGCCCGAACTCTTCGCGCGTGCCTGGCAGTCGCGTCCCCGATGACGGAAGTCACTCCCGTATCGGACGGACCTGTTCAGGTGGATCGGTGTTGTGCCCGGTTGCTGGTCATCAGGGTGGATTGGGCGTATGACGGGGTTCCGTGAGAGGAGTGGTCACCTCCCGGGCGAACCGGACGAGGTGGCCGGGTGGTTGCCACCGGACTGGGCGATGGACCGCCCGGAGTGCGGTCATCTGATGACGGCGGACCTGCGCGCGGAGCGACCCGTCCCGCCGGCCGCGTACCGGTTGGGGCTTGAGGTCGTGGACCGGATGGTGTTCGCGGTGATGGCCGACGAGGCAGGCGAGCGGGCGGCATGCGGGCCAATGGCGCTGGGTGACGGGGTGGCTGTATCCGACCAGGTGGCCACCGAACCGGCCCACCGCAGGCGGGGGTTGGGTGCGCTGGTGACGCACACCCTGGCCGACCGCGCGGTGGCGGAGGGCGTCGAGCGGGGTGTGCTCGGTGCCACCGACAAGGGTGGCCCTGTACGAGACGCTGGGCTGGAAGCGGCACTACGGGCTCATCGACTGCGTACGACGGTCCTGACGACGCCGGTGGCGGGACCACTGCCGGGTGACCGATGTGATCGCCTTCACGTTCCACACGGGAACGCGGCCGGATGCCGGGACGAGTTGGGGCCGGCTGGAGGTGCCAGCCGTTGCCGGGCTGACACGGCGGCGGGCGGGCAGGTGCTGCGGGACGTCTGTGCGTGACTCATGAAGCCCTCGGCTTCGCTGGCCGGGCCGTTTCGAGCGGCCCAGTTGTTCCGCGTCCCGGGTCGTCTGTTGCGCTGGAGGGTTGCGTCATATGTTGCCCTTCCCGTCCGGCATCCGGGGTAACACTGCTGGTGACCACGGGTTTTCGGCGCGGTCGAGGTGCGGTCGAAGCGGGGTGGCCCGCCGCCGCACCGGGCACGGATCAAGTGGCCGAGCACCTGGTCGTTGCGTTCATTGGATCGACGGTTGAACACTTCCGCTGAGGTGTGCGGCAGGGCGGTCAGGCGGTCAGCGTCGCCAGCTCCGTATTGGCTCGCTCGGCGACCAGGGTGAGGACACGGCCGGCGGCGGCCAGGTCCTCGGCGGATATCCCGCCCCAGATGCGGGCGCTGATCGGGGCGGTCTCCGCGCTGGCGGCGGCGAGCAGGCTGCGCCCTGCCTCCGTAGGACGAAGATGCGCGCCGTCCGCGACGAGCAACTGCTCGGCCAGCAGCTCGTCGAGAGTCGTGCGGATGTCGGCCGGATCGGCCTTGAGGGAGCCCTGGACCTGGAGGACGAGGTCGTCGGGTGTCTGCGGGGCGTCGGCGGTGACGGCGGCGCGCAGGGTGACCTGCTGCTGGAACGTGATGCCGTGCCGGGCCAGGACGTGCTGCAGGACGCCGCGGGCGGCGTAGTGGGCCAGGGCGAGGTCGCGGGCGTTGGCGAGGGGTGCGGTGGTGGTTGCAGTGGTGGTCATGACGTTTTCTCCTGAGTGCTCTCGTTGTTCGGTAGGGATGGACCGAGGGGTGCGTCGAGCAGGGTTTTCAGCTCGTCGGTGAACGCGCGCGTCCGCGGGGCGTCGAGGCCGCCGAGCGGCTCCAGCAACTGCTGATGCAGTTGCTGGACCACGGCGATGGCCTGCCGCGTGACGGTCGCGCCCTGCTCGGTGAGGGCCAGCTGTACGGCGCGCGGGTCGCGGGGATCGCGGGTGCGCTCGATCAGGCCGGCTGACTCCAGGGCGCGCGCCAGCTTCGAGACGTACAGCGCCTCCAGGCCGGTGTGGTCGGCGAGTTGGCGCTGACTGGGCCGCTCGCCGGCGCGCTGCATGCCGTGCAGCGACGCGACCAGCGAGTACTGCGCGTGGGTGAGGCCCAGCGGAGCCACCGCGCGATCGACCGCGACGCGCCACTTGTTGGCGAGTCGCCATACGAGGAAACCGGGTGTGGGGCCCGGCGAACCGTTGCTCATAACGAATAGACTACATGGCTACTATGTCCATGGCTACTATTTTCCGCGCGGGTGTCACGGCACACCCCGAGACCGTGGCCCGCTTCCGCACCGAGCTGTACCGCTCCTGCCCGCCATCGGCGCCTTGGCGGGTGATGGGTGTCCGGCTCTCCGTGCGGATCAGCACCCGGCGTACCGGACGTGGTGCACAGCGGCACTGAGGCGACCGTGTGGTTGATTTCGCCTCTGACGCGTGGCCGTCATCGCCGCGCGCGACGACGTCACTCAGGTGTGCTCTCTCCTCAAGCCCGCGAGCGCGGCCCTGCCAGCCGGGCCGGCAGGTGTGGGTGCTCGCGCGGCCCGTGGCCCTTCGACGCGTAGCATTGCTCATCGCTACAAGGTCAGGGTCGGGTAAGACACGTCGATCGCCTGCTGCGAGGGGGTCAGGAGCGGCCCATGTACAGCGCCGACCGCGCACCGAAATCGACGACGCGCCCCCGAACGCGGCCGTTGCCTCCGGTGATCGCTCCGCGGCCAAGGTCGTCGCAGGTGTGATCCGTACCCGAACGTCACGCAGCTCAGGAGCCACCCATGCACCACTTCGATGTAGAGACACTGTCTGCGGGCCCGTGGCGCAACGGCGGCGGCGCGACCAGGGAGATCGCCTCACGGCCGGCGGGCACCGACGAGTTCGGGTGGCGCGCGAGCGTCGCCGACATCAAGCGGGACGGGTCGTTCTCGGCGTTCCCGGGCGTGGACCGGACGCTCACCCTGCTGACAGGAGACGGTGTACGGCTGACCTGCTCCGGGGTGTTCGACCGGCTGCTGGCGCGTGAGGGGGAGCCGTTCGGATTCTCCGGCGACCTCGTGCTGGCCGCCGAACTGCCGGGAGGCCCCTGCCGGGTGCTCAACCTCATGGTGCGGCGCGGCCGTTGGACGGCCGGGGTGGACCGGGTCGCAGGCCCGGTCGCACCACGCGCGGGCCACGCCGGGGTGCTTTATGTGCTGCATGGCCGCTGGCAGGCCGGCGCACACGGGCGTGTCCTGGCGTCCGGTCAGGGCGTGTGGTGGGACGGAGACGACGGGGCGTCGGACGGAGCGGTCGCACCGCTCTCGCCCGACGCCGCCGCCCTGTGGGCGGATGTAGCTCCGACGGGGTGACGCCGGGTCAGCCGACTGGCGCCGCCGCCCGGCCGCCGCTTCCGGTCGAGGTCGGGTGGATGGTGTCGGAGGGCGGGTTGGCGGTGCGCCGCGCCCAGAGCCAGTACAGGGCCGAGGTGACCACCAGCGCGACGATCCACGAGATGTCGGCGCCGTCGAGCTTCTTGGTGATCGCGCCGGTGTACAGCTTGGTGGCCAGGAACGGGATCTGCACGGCGACGCCGACGACGTAGCAGGCCAGCGCGGTGACGTTCCAGCGCCCGTAGCGGCCGTCCGGGTCGTACAGGGCCGGGATGTCGACGCGTTCGCGGGAGATCAGGTAGTAGTCGACCAGGTTGATCGCGCTCCACGGGGTGAACACGGTCAGGAGCAGCAGTACGAAGTTCTTGAAGTTGGTCAGGAAGTCGTCGCTGGCGGCGAGCGCTATGGCCATGGACACCGCGATGAAGCCGACGATGTAGGCAGCGCGTACGGCGGCCGAGATGCGCGAGCGGCGGTCGAACGCGGTCACCGTGGTCAGGATCGACATGAAGCCGCCGTAGGCGTTCAGGCAGTTGACGGTCAGTTTGCCGACCACGATCACCAGGTAGATGAGGAACGCGAGGAACGCCGGGCCTGCCAGATCGCCGAGGAAGCCGACCTGGTCGGGCAGGAAGGCCTTGCCCGCGACGGCCGCGGTGAGCGCGCCCAGCGTCATGGCCCACTGGGATCCGATGACGGAGCCCGCGAAGGTGGACCAGAATGTCGCGCGCGTGCTGGTGTCGCGGGGCAGGTAGCGCGAGTAGTCGGCGACGTACGGGCCGAAGGTCAGCTGCCATCCGGCCCCGAGTCCCACGGCGAGCAGGAAGGTCGCCGCCTCGAACCCCTTGTTGCCGACGTGCGCGCTGACGTCGTACTGCGTGAACAGCCGCACCAGCAGATAGCCGAGGCCGAGCGCGCCGACCACGGTCGCGATGCGGCCCGCGACGTGGATGAGGCGGTAGCCGGTGACGGCGACCACGGCGGTCAGTGCCCCGAAGACGAGGATGCCGGCGTCCGTGTTGATGTGCAGCATCTCGGAGACTGCCTGCCCGGCCAGTACGCTGCCGGTCGCAGCGAAGCCGAGATACATGAGGATCACCAACAGCAGCGGCAGGACCGCGCCGTAGACGCCGAACTGCGCGCGACTGGAGATCATCTGCGGTACGCCGAGCCGCGGCCCTTGCGCGGAGTGCAGCGCCATCACGATGCCGCCGAGCACGTTGCCGATCAGCAGCGCGGGTATCGCCCAGAGCGCGTCGGCACCGAAGACGACCGACAGTGCGCCGTCGACGATCGCGGTGATCTGCATGTTGGCGCCGAACCACAGGGTGAACTGGCTGCGTGGCGTGCCGTGCCGCTCGGTGTCCGGGACGGCCTCGATGGTCCGCCGTTCCATCGCGAGGCGTTCCCCTGGGGCGTGTTGTACCGGCATGTTGGTGACCTCTCCCCGCAGCTGTTCCGGCGTATCGGGATGAACTACGCCGTTGACCCAGGTGGTGCTGCGCCGAATCTGGCATGGAGATGAACAAACATCAAGATCTTGAATGGCAAATTTCAAAGTGGGTCGGTAGAACGAGAGGGGGAGGCGGTCGGCGGCGGTCCCAAAGGAGTTGAGGGCCGAGTGCGCTCCTGGGTCGACGCGTTGCGGCGGGCGGCTGCGTACCGTCCGGGACCAGGACGTGGTCCGCTTCCGCAACCCAAGGGGGAATCCATGGGATCGGTCAACAAGCACCTCTCACTGACCGGAGCGGTTGCCGCCCTCGGCATGGGCCTGGCCTTCGCACCCTCGGCCGACGCATCGCCGCCCCGCCGGAGCCACCGGCCTTGCACGAGCACCTGCAGACCAGCCACGTCCCTTACCGCGACCACATCACCAGAGGCCTGATCCCGTCGCCGTGGAATGGACCACCGTCGACCAGTTGCACCTCAACCCCCGCACCAGTCGCATCGTGCCCGTCATCGACGAGCGTGACCGACAAGGCGCTCAGGAACGAGAAGAGCGGCTCCGGCCCGGCGGACCGAGGTCGCAGGGGCCGCGCGCGCCGTCGCGAATATGGCCTGTTCGCTCCGACACCCACTGCTGGGGGTTCTGCCACCATCACCTCACGGAGACGAGGAGGGTGGTGAGGTGGTTGTCCGGCGGAGGAGGTGCTCCGAGGCCGATCAGACATCCCTGGGAGTGGGAGGAACACGAGTGGCGGCGGCACGTCGGGCGGGTGCGGGCGGGGCGCAGTCTCAAACCGGCGGGGTGGCCCCGGGGGGCCAGGGTAGCCGTCGCCCTGTCCTTCGATCCCGATCACGAGTCGATCCCGCTGCGCGACGGGCAGACCCAGCCGGGCAAGCTCTCCCAGGGTCAGTACGGCGCCCGCGTAGGAGTCCCCAGGATCCTGGCGGCGCTGGAGCGGCGCTCCGTACCGGCCACCTTCTTCATGCCGGCGGTGTGTGCCCTGCTGCGCCCGGAGGAGGCGCGAGGCTACACCGACCGGGGACATGAGGTCGGTATTCACGGGTGGATCCATGAGCGAAATATGGAACTGGATCCCAAGAACGAGCGCGACCTGATGTTCCGCTGCGCCGACACCCTGGAACGGCTCAGTGGCCGGCGGCCGGTCGGCATCCGCACACCTTCGTGGGACTTCAGCGATCACACGCTCGCGATCAGCCGCGAACTGGAGTTGCTGTACGACTCCTCACTGATGGCCGACGACGACCCGTACGAGATCCTCGCGGACGGAGAGCCCACCGGCATGGTGGAGCTGCCCCCGGAGTGGATCCGCGACGACGCCGTCTACTTTCCGATGGACCGTTACACGGACCTGCGCCCCTACGCGTCGCCGCGGCACGTGCTCGGCATCTGGCGGGACGAGTTCGACGCCGCGTATGCCGAGGGCGGTATGTTCCAGATGACCATGCACCCGCATGTGATCGGCCACCGCTCCCGGATGGTGGTTCTGGAAGAGCTGCTGGACCACATCGCGAGCCACCCGGACGTCTGGTACGCCACGCACGCGGACATCGCCGTATATGTGAAGGAGCAGGCGGGGGACGGCTCTTAGCCGCACACCGCCCAGCCATCGAGGAGGCGTCTTGGCGGACCTCGTGGACACTTCCGCGCATTCGTCGCCGAGCGACGGCGGAAGCCGGGCGTTGCTGCCCACTCCGGTGGTGAAAGTGACGGTTTCCGTCGACGGGCTTCCCAGGAACCTGTGGCTCAAATTGGAGTCGCACGGTCCGCACGGTTCCGTGAAAGGCCGCACCGCGCTCGCCCTGTGGGAGGACATCGCGGGCCGGGTGGACCCGGGGGTCGGCATCATCGAGTCCACGTCGGGCAACCTGGGCCTCGCGCTCGCGGCGGTCACCGCCTCGCACGGGGTCCCGTTCACCGCGGTGGTGGATCCCCGGAGCAGTGCGTCGGTCGTGGCGGCCGTACGCGCCCTCGGCGGCAGGGTGGTCACCATAGACCGGCCGGACGGCTCCGGCGGGTATCTGCTCAGCCGGATCGCTTACATCCGGGAGCGGTTGCGGACCGAGCCCCGGCTGGTCTGGCCCGATCAGTACGCCAACCCGGCCAGCCCCCGGGTCCACGCCCGGGGGACGGCCCCCGAGCTGTGGGCTCAGACCATGGGGCGGCCGATGAGCGTCCTGGTGGCGGTCTCCACGGGTGGCACGCTGGCGGGCTTCCGCGACTATGCGGCCGCGATCCGGCCGGCCTGGGAACTGGTGGGCGTGGACGTGGCCGGCTCGGCGGCCCTCGGGGGCGCGGCCGGCCCACGAGTGCTCTCCGGTATCGGGGCGAGCCGGCCCTCCGCGTTCCTGCCCGGGGGACACCGGCCCACCGTGCCGGTCAGCCCCCGGGAGGCGGTCAGTGCCTGCCTGTGGCTGTCCGCGGCCACCGGCCTGGGAGTGGGCGGGAGTTCGGGCGCGTTGATCGCCGCGGCACTGCGGCTGTTCCGTACGGTGCCCCCGCGCCGGGAGGTTGCCTGTCTGTGCCCGGACGGCGCCGACCGCTACCTCGACACCGTGTACGCGGCGGAGTGGCGTGAGCGGCAGGGGCTGGCGCCGGTGCAGATCGCGCCCGCGGTCGAGGTGACGGCGGTGGAGCACCGGCCGCCGCACGGCCAGCCGGTCGTGGAGGGCGTCCGGGAGGGGAGGGCGCGGTGACGCCGGCACAGCGGTCACGGGATTGGTACGACAGGGCCGGGGTGCGCGGCGGACCACGTCGCCGGCTGGGCGACGAACTGGCGGCCGGGCAGCTGTTCTTCCCGCCGCTGCTCATCCCGTACGGGGACCACCCGCTGGTCCGGGCCCTGCCCGAGCCGCGCCGCGCGGAAGTCTTCGCCCGTCATCTCTTTCAGTATCTGGGTTTCACCGCGCAGTTCGAGACGCGGGTGGTCAACCGCGCGACGGAGCGCATAGCCGGCGGGCGCAGCGGAATAGACGTCGGGATCCCGGTCCGGCTGGACGCCTACCGGATCTACTGCGACGAGGGGTACCACTCCCTCTACAGCCTGGACGTCATCGACCAGATCTCCACCGCCTCGGGGATATCACCGACCCCCTATGACTTCGAGCCCTTCCTGAACCGGCTGGACCAGGTGGGGGAGCAGGCCCTGCCCGGCGAGCCGGGGCTCGCCCCCTTGCTCCAGGTCGTGGTGTTCGAAATGCTGATCACGGCGATCCTCAACGACGTGCCCAAAGATCCCCGGGTGCTGACGGTCGTCCGGGACATCGTGGGCGACCACGCGAGGGACGAGGGCTGGCACCACGCCTTCTTCGCCCGCTTCTTCCGCGAGCTGTGGGCCCAGCAGCCCACTGCGCGGCGCGGGCGGGTGGCGCGCTGTCTGCCCGCTCTGATCCGCTCCAGCCTGCTGCCCGACCTCCGGCCGGTGCGGGCCTCGCTGGCCGCCGCCGGGCTCGCGCCGGCGGTGGTGGCGGAGGTCCTCCGTGACGCCTACCCCCAGGACCGGGTGAACACCGGGATCAGGACCGCCGCCCGGCACGGGGTACGGCTCTTCGAGGAATCGGGTGTCCTGGAGGTGCCAGGTGGCCGGGACGCCTTCGAGGCAGCCGAGTTGGTGTGAGCAACCCGGGCACGGCGGACCTGACCCCGCGGAGAGGCATCCGTCCTGGCGGGAGGCGTTCCGTCCTTTCCACGTATACGAGGGCATACGACTCCGGAAGAGGTACCCATGCCGAATGTCTCGCGTGTCCTCGGCTACCAGCACCTGGCCGACGACGACTTCGTGCCGCCCGCCTCCCCCCGGGTCTTCTTCGAGCCGGCCGACACCGAGACCGGCGTATGGGTGGCCCGCGACCTCATCACCGAGGGCTGCTCCGTTCTGGACCTGGGATCGGGGAGCGGTGCCGCGGCGGCCGCGATGGCCCGGGCAGGCGCGGCGCGGGTGCACGGCGTCGACGCGGGCACGGAGTCGGTCGCCTGGGCGACCGAGCATTACGCCTCCCGTGACGGCGACCTCCAAGTCACCATCGCCCAGGGCGACTTCGCCCTGCTGTCCACCGCCCAACTGCTGTCCACCGCGGCCGCCCCGCTGACCCGGCCGCTGGTCATCACCAGCAACCCGCCCTACGTCCCCCTCACCCCGCAGGCGGCCGCACGGCGCCGCTCCATCAGCGGGGGCGCCGACGGGCTGACGTGGGCACCGGCCGTCATCGGACACGCACGGGCCCTGCGGTGCGACATGGGGCTCACCATCGGCAGCTACTCCACCCCCCGCACAGCGGTGCGACTGCTGCGGTCGGCCGGATACCGCGTCGACTCCGTCACCCTGTGCCCGCTGCCCCTGGGCGAGTTCACCCTGAGCCACCGGGAACAGGTGCTGGCCCTGGAACGGTGTGGCGAGGCCGTCCTGTGGCGGACGGGCCACGAGCCGCCCGCCTACTTCATCGTCGGCCTGGCCTGCCGGTGGGCGGGCCCGGACGCCGACCGGGCCCGTGGCGACCTCACCGGGGAGGGGCTGCTCCACCTCCTGCGGACCGCCGCACGCTCGCGCACCTCCCGGCTGGAAGCCCTGGACGAGCCGGCCCCGAACGGCTGGACGGGACGGCTGCGGGTGCTGGACCTGCCGGCCGCGACCGTGCGCCATCACTGGTGAGGAGAACCGCTCATGAACGCCACATACATCGTGAAGCCCGCGCAGACGCCCGGCCCGGTGCCCGTCTCACCAGTCAGCGTCACCGCCCACGCGGTGCTGCACAGCGCCGACTTCATCCGGCCGCGCTTGCGGGCGAGCGGCCTCGGACGCGTCGTCCTGCACGCCGGAGTGCAGATCAACGGCGCTCCCCATGTGGGCACCAACGTCATGCAGACAGCCACGTTCCTGCTCGCCGCAGCGGTACGGGACCGATTCGGAGCCGAAGTGAGCATACGTTTCGGGGCCCTGGACAACGCCCCGTACGAGAGCCGCTCCTGCCCCGAGACCGGCACACACTACGAGCGTTCCTTCCGGCATGTGCTGGGGGAGCCCCGGGTCGGAGAACTGGTCCGCCGCTACTACGGCGGCCTGTTCGACGCGCTGTCCGACGCCACTGGCATCCCCTACGACGTCGAGACCTATACGGCCCAGCAGTCGAGGCCCGAGTTCAGGCAGGAGTTCCTGGACTCCCTCGGTCTGATGGACACCTTGCGCTGGGTGCTCGCGCCGTCCACCGGCACGGTGCCGGTGAGCTTTCCCTGCCCGCGGTGCGGCTGGGCGCAGAAGCATGGCGAGGATACGGAACTGCTGTCGGCCAGTACCCGGGAGGCGCGGTTCGCGGCGGTCTGCCTCGACCACGGAAAGTATCTCGTGGAGGTCACTCCGGGCATGGACACCTACATCGGACTGACGACGCTGCACCGCAATCTGGTCAAGGAGCGCGTCGCGGCCCGCGACGCCGACGCCCTCCCGCTGATCGTCAAGGGGGCGGACTGGGCGCCGGGCTGTCGGCTCCTTGACGAGGCGTTCCTGTGCTGCTCCGGCGCCGTACCGCCGCCGCGCGTCTTCACCCCGGTGGTGCTCTCCGACTCCGGGGCGAAGCTGTCCAAGACACTCCTGCGCGAGGGGACAGCCGATCTGTCGGCGGAGACCGAGCCGTGGATGCTCGACGCCACGGCCTGGGAGGGCACGGTGGAGGAGTACGCGCGCACCCTCCTGGGGCTCGGCTCCCTCATGCTGTCCGAGCCGCGGCACTTCGAGCGCGGTTACACCACGCGCGAGTTGGCCCGGCTCATCGCCGGGGAAGCGGGGTGACGGTGCGGTTGGCGAGATATGCGGGGCGGGGTTCGGGCGCCGCGTAGGGGACACCGAGGGGGTTTGCGACGCTGTTGTAGACCACGAAGAGATTGGTGCGCGGGAACGGTGAGGTGTTCCCGCTGGAGGCGTGCAGACAGTTGCAGTCGAACATGACGGCAGAGCCCGGCGCGCCCGTGAACTGCCGGATCCCGTGCCGCTCGGCCAGTGCGGTCACCCCCGCCCGGTCGGCGGACCCGGCGGGCAGGTTCTTCCCCTGGAGTGACAGCTTGTGGTAGTCGGCGGGGGTCTCGCCGATCGACGGCACGAAGGTCCGGTGCGATCCGGGGATGATCATCAGCGGGCCGTTGAAGGGCAGGTTCTCGGTGAGGGCCACGGAGAAGCTCAGCGCACGGGGCGCGGGCATCCCGTCCTCCGCGTGCCAGGTCTCGAAGTCGGAGTGCCAGCCGAACCGCGAACCCTCGAACGCCGCCTTGTAGTTCACCCGGCTCTGGTGGAGGTACACGTCCGAGCCCAGGATTTGCCGCGCCGGCCCCGCGAGGCGCTCGGAACGGACGATGCGGGCGAAGACGTTGGACAACGCGTGGACCTCGAAGACGGACCGGACGTCCGCCGAGTCCGGCTCCATCACGACCCGCCCGGTCCCGCGCAGCGAGCTGTCCGCGCCGATCCGCAGAACCTCCTGCCGGCAGGCGGCCACCTCCTCCGCAGTCAGCAGCGCGTCGAAGGACAGAAAGCCGTCCTGCTGATACCGCGCGAGCCCGTCCCCGCTCAGCGGCCCCCCTTCGTCGCCGCCCCACACCACAGCGTGAGTCCGGTCCACCGGCACGGACTCGGTCACATAGCGGGTGGGGTACGGGTCGTTCGCGGAGCCGGCTGAGCGTGACATCCCAGGATCTCCTCTGCTCGCAGAAGTGCTGCGCAGATCACCCATGTTGGACACGTATCCCAGTCCACGCTTCCCGGCGCCGCGAACCCGAAACCTGCCCGCGCCCAAGCGGCCGGACGCAGCGTCCGGGAGGGTTGCTGCCCCGATGGACCCGCGCCCGGTGGCGAGTCTCGCGACGGCGTCCTGCGCCGCGTCAACCCCCGCGAGCAGTGCCCTGGCCTGTGGCGGCCGGGCCCCTCCCAGCCTCGGTGATCGCCACGCGGCGGCCGGTTCGGTCGAACAGGTCGGCCCCGAACTCGCGCTCCAGATGAGGAAGGCGTCGGCATTTGGGTGGCAATAAACTCATTGCCGATGAGCATGTCGTGGCGATTAGCGCTGTTGCCGGGTGGAGGCCACTGTGTCCCAGACTGACGATGCCCGTATGTATGAGGTCCTCGACCTCCCCGGCCTGGACTTTGACCCCTTCCTGTGGGAGTCCCTGTCGGACGCGCCGGTCTCCCGGATCCGGCTTCCCCACGGCAAGGGAGTCTGCTGGCTGGTCACCCGGCATAAGGACGTCAAGTTCGTCACCTCGGACCCACGGTTCAGCAGGGACGTCCTGGGGCGGTCGGTGCCCAAGATGACCAAGCACTTCATCCCCCTGGACCGTGCGGTCAGTTTCGTGGACCCGCCCGAACACGCCCGGGTGCGGTCGGTGGTCTCATCGTCCTTCACCCAGCGCAGTGTTGACCGTCTGCGGTCGCGCGCCGGCCTTCTCATGGACGAGCTGTGCCTGGAGCTGGAATCCGCAGGCCCGTCCGCCGACCTCGTGCACCACGTCATCTCGCCCTTCGCCCTGGCCATGATCGGCGAGGTGATCGGCGTCCCCGCCGCGGACCGGCCTCGTGTCCGGGACTGGGCGCAGACAGTCCTGACAAGGGCCTCGGACGAGGCTCAGGCGCTACGGGCCGAGGAAGCCAAGCAAGCCGCCCGTGACTACTTCCGTCAACTGGCGGCACAGCGTCGTGCTGAGCCGCGGCAGGACGTGATGAGCACGATGGTGGCCGCCGTCAGTGCGGGACGGATCGATGAGGAAGAGCTTCTGGCCCTGGCTACCCTCATGGGCCTCAACGGCTGGCACGCGGTGTGCAACAACACGGCCAACATGATGTACGCCCTGCTCACCCAACGGCACCTGATGGAACGGCTGCAACACCAGCCCGGTCTGATCCTGCCAGCGGTGGAGGAACTCTTCCGCTGGGTACCCCACAAGCACGGCGTGGGGCAGCCACGGATCGCCACCGAGGACGTGGAAGTAGGCGGCGTGCTCATCCGCGAGGGGGAGCTTGCCTACGTCTCCTACGTGGCTGCCAACTGGGACGAGCGGGTCTACTCCGATCCCGGCAGGATCGACTTCGAGCGCAATGGTCCGCCGCACATGGCGTTCGGTCACGGCCCACATGTGTGCGTTGCCCCCTTGCTGGCCCGGATGGAAGCCGAGGTCCTGCTGTCCACTCTGATCAGCCGATTCCCCGCGATGCGTCTCGCGGTCCCGCCGGACGAGATGAACTGGCAGACCGACGTTCTCATCAGGGGCCCCGTCGACCTGCCAGTCACCTGGTAGCCCTGCTGGTACGGCGACACAGCCGTTCCCTCTGCCTGCGAGAGGTGGGCCCAGCAGTCGGCTGTGCCCCCGTGGGCGACGGATGGGACGACAGCGCCGCCCCCCGCCGGCCGCGCCTGACACCATGCAGATCAGCCCCCAGTCGGACCTGTTGGACCCAACAGGTCCGACTGGGGCTGGGTCACGCTGCGGGCTTGACGGTCGTCATGACAGCCCCGGGCCCGCCTCGGGCACGTAGACGCCCGGCTCAACACATGTGTCTCGTCAGGAGTGCGGCGCCCCGCTGGGCAGCTCCGATGCCGGCAGCTGCGTGCCCGTACCGGCCGGCGACTGCGCGGTCGGCAGGCCCGTTGCGGGGGTCGCCGGTGCGGCCGGTGCGCTCGGCATGCTTCCCACGGGAGCCGTCGTTGCGGTCGGCGGCTGACTCGTCGCGGGAGACGCCGGTTTGGCCGGCTGGCTCGCCGCGGGGGTCGTCGGCTTGGCCGGCTGTTGTGTGACGGTCCTGGCCGGCAACGGCGTGGTCGGCGGGGCCGTGACCGGTGCGGGGGCAGCCCCGTTGTCGGCGCACCGGGCGATGCTCGCGCTCGCCGAGGAGGGCCAAGACCCGGCGGCTGGGGGCTGGAGCCCGGTCCCGGAACGAGAGCAGGGCAGCATCGTTCCCCTACCCCGCCGCTGATGTCACACACCAGCGTGATCAGCAAGGCCGAGACCCAAAAGCAGCTGGCGCCAGCTGGCTGCGTAGGTGGGAGCGGAGAGCGAATGTCGGCGGTTCCTGGCATCGATTCGCCGTCGAGAGCCCCAGAATGTCGGTGAGAAGCAGCACCTGAGAGTGGTGAGTCAGGTCAGGACGGCGTCCCCGCCAAGTGGTTAGGGCGTGAAGAACTGCGCGGCGACCCGGCATTGGCGAGCACGGCAGGGTTCGAAATATCCGCTCGACACCTTGATCGTGATGGCGTTGGCTGGCTGCCATGCCAGAACTGCGTACCGAACGTCTCCTGCTCCGCCGGTGGCGGGAGTCCGACCTCGAACCGTGGGCGGCGATGAACGCCGATCCCGAAGTCCGGGAACACCTGGGCGAGCTGCTGACGCGGGAGCAGAGCGATGCCGCGGTGGCGCTCATGCAGGCCGAGTTCGACGGGCGAGGTTTTGGGTGGTGGGCGCTGGAAGCGCGGGAGACCGGTGAGTTCATCGGCCGTGCCGGCTTGGACGAGGTGGGCGAAGACATGCCGTTCGCGGGGGTGGACATCGGGTGGCGGTTGGCGCGTTCGGTGTGGGGTCACGGTTACGCCACCGAGGCCGCTCTGGCCTGCCTGGCCTTCGGCTTCGAGAGCCTCGGGCTGCCGGAGGTCGTTGCCTCGACGACCGTCAACAACCTTCGTTCCCAGGCAGTGATGCGCCGGATCGGCATGACCCGGGACCCGGCCGACGACTTCGAGGATCCGAGCGTGCCCGAAGGGCCGCTTCGCCAGTGCGTGCTGTACCGGACGCTCCGCAAAGATGCTCACGGGCCACACCACGTGGCGGGACGCGACCCCCTCTCTGTGTAGAGCACAACCATGGTCTCGAAGCAAGCATCTGGATGCTCTCAAAACTCGGCGACATCGCCTTCCCGTGGACGAGGTGCTCTCGCGGCTGAGCTGAACGCCCCGCTCGGTCTCCTCGGCACTTTGGAGGTGAAAAGTCATGGCCAGCGGCTTTTTGGAGTTCCAAGACGCCGACGGCATCGACTGGGTCAGGGACCTCCGCTCCAACACTCTGCATCGACGCAGGGGAGAGCCAGGCTTGCCAAGGCTGCTCTTCCGGCGTCGTGGCTGGGCGGTCGTCACTCGGAAGACGGCCTGTCGGCGTCAGCTGCGTCGGGGATAGGACGAGCACGCGGCGCCTCACCACGGGCCGACGTCTGCCGCCGCCCCGTCACCCGCACGAAGGCACTTCGCGCCGCAGCATCGACGCCGCCAACCGGGACACAGGAGCGGAACCCCGGACAGACAGCGAGTGTTGAGTTCCCCGCGGAAGCGAGACACCGAGGAAGGCGAACACGGCCTTCGCTGCGTCAACCCAGTGGTCGCAGACGGCCTGAAGTGGGTGTTCGCCAAACCGGCCAGCTCCGATGCCACCATCGCTGCGCAATCGGGCGGGGCAGAAGCACCTCACGGCGGGGCATCTGGCTCGTTCGAGCTCATCGCGGCCGGGAACGTCGTGGTGCAGGCGGGGCGCCGCTGCTGGCCACCACGCCGGGCCGCGCCGCCCCAAGGACGTCGTCCCGTGGAAGGTCACCCTGAACGTGGCTGAGCTGTGCCATCTCATGACATTGGTTCCCCGCTGTCAGGCTTGGCGCGCGTAGGACGCGAGGCGGTCGGCGAACGCGATGACGAGGCCGCGCAGTTCATCTGGGCGTTCGACGACAAACGGCCGGTCGAGTGAGGCGAGTACGGGAGGCAACCAGTCGAGCTGCTCCGCCCGTAGCTCGACACGCAGCCAGCGCTCGGTCTCAGGATCCGCGCCTGCCGCGGGCTCGGGCTCTTCCACGCTCGCGACGCTGACGGGAAGTCGGGTGCGGATCTGCTCGACCGTCCCGTGGATCCGCAAGGTCACCTGATGCCGGTACTCAGCCGTGGCGAACCCGGACAGGACGCGCTGTGCCGGATCGGGGCCCACGGGCGCCTCGAATGAGCCGGGCAGGGTCCTCGCGTCTGCGATGCGATCGAGCCGGAAGGTCCGGTCCTCGCCGATCTCGGGGTCCGTGCCCGTGACGTACCACCGGCCCGAATGGGCGACGATCCCGTACGCGTGCAGCCTGCGTTCGCTGAGCCGGCCGTCGCGGTCGGTGTACCTGATCGAGACCGGCCGGCGGTGGCGTACCGCATCGGCCATGGTGAGCAGGACCCCGGCGTCCGGGGTGGCGAACTCGCCGGGCGAAGCCGTGAAGGCGAGGGTTTCCAGGACCGTTTCGAGTCGGCGGGCGACGCGCTCGGGCAGCACCCTGCGGATCTTGGCCGTAGCAGTCTCGCCCGCCGTGTCCGACGTCGTCGTCAACCCCGCTCGGCGGCCGGCGACCAAGCCGAGCAGCACGGCGAGCGCCTCGTCGTCGCTGAACATGAGCGGAGGCAAGCGGTAGCCGGCGCCGAGTCGGTAGCCGCCGTAGCGGCCGCGCACCGCCTCGACAGGCACGTCGAGGTCGATCAAGTGGTCCACATACCGCCGCACGGTGCGGCCGTCGACACCGAGCCGGTCGGCCAGTTCGGCAACCGTCCGGATGCCCCCCGACTGCAACAGCTCCAGGAGGGTGAGTACGCGGCCAGCAGGTCGGGACATACCCGGAGCCTAGCGTCAATACTGGACCGATTCTGTCCGGTATTTGTTCTAGCGTGCGAAGTGCAACGGCTCCACGAACCGAGGGAGAACACCATGGACTTCGTCTCGATCCGGATCATCACCGGTGACATCTCGCGCCTCGTCGACTTCTACGAGAAGGCGACCGGGGTGCAGGCGGCCTGGTCCACCGAGGACTTCGCCGAACTCAAGACCCCCAGCGCCACCCTCGCCATCGGCAGCACCCGCACTGTGCCGCTGTTCGCGCCGGGCGCCGCTCGCCCGGCCGACAACCACAGCGTGATCATCGAGTTCCTCGTCGACGACGTGGACCGCGTGTACGGGAACCTGACCGGCTTCGTCGCCGACGTCGTCAACGAGCCCACCACGATGCCCTGGGGCAACCGATCACTGCTGTTCCGCGACCCCGACGGCACCCTCGTCAACTTCTTCACCCCGGTCACCCCGGCGGCCATCGCGAAGTTCGCTCGTTGACGCAGGCGCAGCCGCACGCGCGGGAGCCCAGGCATCTGTTGGCCCCGGGGGGAGCTGCGCCGAGCCCCCGGGGCCAACAAAAGGGGGGCGCCGCAACGTACCGCTGACCCCCGAGGGGCGTCTGTGGTCGTGCCTGCGGATCCATGCCGGACGGCCGATCCCGGACGTCGCGACGGAAGCCCCGATCTCCCGACGCTGCCCGGCCAAGTGGTACGCCCGATGGCGAGCGCACGGCCAGGACGGCTTGCTGGACCGCTCCTCGCTCCCGGTTACGAGCCCGGCCCGCACTGCGGAGCACATCGCCGACCTCGTGGAGGCTGTGGCGGCGGCAGACCAAGCATGGGCCCGCCCGGCTCGCTGCCGATCTCCAGCGGCTGCAGGGTGTCACGGTCGCGCCGACCACCGTGCACCGCATCCTGGTCCGGCGGGGCCTCAACTCTCACCCTGGGCGGACCAGCACTGAATGCTGCGGTACACCGGCGGCGGGTGGAACGACGTACAGCTGGTGAACTCCAACAGCGGGCTGTTCCCGGTGGCCCGCGGGACCGGCACAGCCGCGCAGGCCGACTGCGACCACAACCGCGGCACACGCTGGGAAGACCAGCACTGGGCGTTCCTCTTCGACCCGAACGGAAACAGTCACTTCTTGCTGTACAACCGCAACAGCAAGAAGTGCCTGGCCGTCCAGGGGTTCGACAACGAGACGGTGGGCATCCAGTCCGACTGCCACAACGAATACCAGGACCAGTGGCTCGGCTGACCGTTCACACCAGGGCCCGCATCGTCGTCGCGGGCGGGCGTGCCTGCGGGCGGGCTGATTTCACATCCACCAGTCGGTGGTGGGCAGTGAGCTGCCTCGGGCAGGATGGGTCCCATGGCGGGTGGGAGAGGCAAGCTGTCAGAGCTGCTGCAACGCGCGGGGCTGGAAGTCGTGGGGGACCGGCGGACCGAGGACGTACTGCCGCCCCAAGTCGCCTGGCGAGCGGTCGTCTCGGGCAGTGCCGAGCCGACCGCGGCCGTACGGTTGGACGTGCCCGACCTGGTCGCCGAGCTCAACGCACTGTGGCACCGGCTCGCGGCCGACAACGGGCTCATCGGCGAGGACGGTGTATTCCTCATCCACGTCGCCGGCGACTGGACGGACTGTGCGCCCCACTTCTGGACACGGGTGAGGCTCACGGGTCGGTGGGACCTCGCCGGAGTCCTCGGCGAGCGGCCCGGGCAGCCGGAGTTCGTCACCCTCTCGGCGGACGGCAACACCCTGATCGGGGTGACCACCGAGGAGTACGAGGTCTGGCTCGTCACGCTGGACCGCATCGAAGAGCGGCAGGAGGCAGCCGCGCAGGCGGCGGTCCGGGAAACCTCTCGGGAGCGGGACGCTGCCTGGGCGGCGCTGTTTCAGGGACCGGGGCCTTCAAAGAGACTGCGCGAGATGTGGGCACATGGGCTGGCCCTCAACCCGGCCACCCCCGATGACCTGCGCGTCGGCCTCCTGGGCTTGTCGCATTTCGTCCTGGCGCGCCAGGTGCCGACAGCGGTGGTCGAGGCGGCCATGGTCCACCCGGACCGGAACGTACGCCAGCTGCTGGCCGAGTTCCAGCCGCACATCACGCCCCAGCAGTGGGCTCGCCTGATCCTGGGCGAACAGGACGCCCGGTGCCGGCGGATCCTCACCATGCTCGCGGGCGACCGGGGCGCCGAACTCACCGGAACCGCCTACGAGCAGCTCGCCGCGGACCCCTCCACACGGGTCCGTAGAGTGACTGCTCGCCTCCCCGGACTGCCCGTACGCGTACTCACCACCCTCGCCTCCGACGCCGATCCGTCCGTACGGACTGCGGCCGGCCCGGAGGCTTGGCCTCATCTGGACGGCCGGGCCCGGAAGGCGCTCCGCGACGACCCGGACGGCAAGGTCCGCGTCGTGGCGTTGATCCAGCACCACCTCGATCACCCGATGCCTCGATCGGTCTTCGACTCCGAGGAACTCGCAGACCATGTGGTGCAGGTCTGTCTCCTGGAGCGCGGCCTCGCCGAACACCTGGCCCAGCACGGCGATCCCGCCCAACGCCGTTCCCTCGCGGGCAACCGGCGTCTGGACCCGGACCTGGTCGTGCTCCTCGCCCAGGACCCCGACGAATCCGTCCGCTTCGAGGTCTCCAAACGCCCCGATCTCACCGAGGAACAGCGGGCGGCCATCGACATCGCCTTCGATCCGCACATCCACCACTCCCCGCTCAACTGGGTCATGGCGCTGCACGAGGATCCCGGCGCCATGCGCCGCCTCGCCGCCTCCTCCCACCCCCTCGTACGCAGAAGCGTCGCCCGGGCCAGGCACCTACCGCCGGACGTCGTGGAACGCCTGGCCCGCGACGAGGACCGTGTCGTGCAGCTCTTCCTCGCCGAGTCCTGCGACGACGCGCCCGCGGACATGCTGCTGAGGGTGTGGCAGTGGTGGACCGGCAGCCTCAGCACCCCCGGTCGCCCCCACAGCCACCCGAACTTCCCCCGCCGCGACCTGCTCCGCCACGCCGCCGACCCGAACCCGCGGATGCGGCGGCTCGCCTTGGACGACCCGGAGTCGACGGCCGACCTGGTCGAGCGGTTCAGCCGGGACAGTGCCGAGGAAGTACGGTACCGGGCCGCGACCGACCCCCGGCTGACACCCGCGTCGGCCGTACGGCTGCTCGACGACCCGCACGGAAGCGTGCGTCACGCGGCTGCCCGGCACCCCGGACTGCCCGCACGGGTGCTGACCCGGCTGCTGCGGGACACCGACACCGCACAGACGGCGGCCCAGCACCCGGCGTTGCCGCTCCCCGTCATGGAACAGATGCTCCAGCGGATCCAGCACCCGGCCGGTGCCGCACCGGGGCCGTGAGCCGGTGGACCGAGGGCTGCAGTCCGCCGCACCGGCCTCTCCGAAGGGCTGGGACTGTCCAAGGTCATCCGGGATCGTCCAAGCAGCCTTCGTTGCCGTGCGGGCTGTCACGCCGATGCCGTCGTGGCCGGTCCACCGCCTTCTCGGACTCCCTCTGCTCCCAGAGAGAAGCCGCATGCGCATCAACGATCTGTCGCTGCTCGGACGCAACCTGGTACGGCCCCTGGTCATGGCCATATCCGTACTCGGCCTGGGCACCATGTCGATCAGCACGAGTACCGCCGCCGTCCACACGCGGGCATGCGGCGCCCCCTATCCCATGCCGGGGGAGCACAAGGTCCAAGTCGACAGGTCGCATGCCGCGTGGGTCCACCTGGTGTACGACCCTTGCAAGTACTCGACGTACGCAGTGATCAGCGCGTCTGGGCTGGGCGGCACATCAGCGTGGTGGCTCGCGGTCGACCTGGTCGACCAGAACGGAGTTGCCTACTACCACGGAGACACCCGTGGGTACGGCCACGAAGACCACGCCCAGACCCTTGACCTCACGCTGAACCACACGGGCGGCGCCAAGGAGTACCAGGCTCGCGCCTGGTTCCGGAACCAGGCCGGCTGCAGCGTGTTCTTCGACTCCGACTGGCACGCCTACAGCGACGGAAGCAACCAGGGCGGCGGCTGGGACACCAGCTGCTGACAGAGCACCCCGAAGTGGAACGTGTGGGCCGGCCCCAACAACCGGCCCCCACCCATGCGGTGACTCTTCGACACGTTCTGACGCCTCCGCCGCAGGACGGCGGTCCGCTTCTGTTCATCGAGGTCTTCGAATGCCGCATCCGCCTGTGTTGCCGGTGTTCAACCACATCGGCGTCAACTCGGCGACAGGCACCCGGAGCCCCGGCCGGCTTCCGCCTACGACACCGCTCGGGTAACCACGGCCGCCGCGTCCGCGATCAGTTTGTTGTCGTAGTCGGCGTCCTGAGTCCCGCGGTTCGACAGGATCGCCATGACGATGGGCGCCGCGTCGGGGGGCCACACCACGGCGATGTCGTTGCGGATGCCGTAGACGCCGCCCGCGCCGGTCTTGTCGCCGACCGTCCAGCCCTTGGGGACTCCGGCCCGGATGAGCTCGTCTCCGGTGGTGTTGGTCCGCAGCCAGCGCGTCAGCTGGGCGCGTTCGGCTGTGCCGAGGCGGTTGCCGAGGACGAACGCGCGCAGGTCCTGGGCCAGTGCGCGGGGCGTGGTGGTGTCCCGTACAGTGCCGGGGGCCCACTGGTTCAGCTCCGGCTCGCGGCGCTCGACGCGAGTCACCGCATCGCCCGTCTCCCTGAGGGCGTTCTCCAGCCCTTTCGGTCCGCCGAGCGCGTCGAACAGCAGGTTCCCGGCCGTGTTGTCGCTGTAGCGCACGGCGGCGTCGCACAGCTCGCCCAACGTCATTCCGGTGTCGACGTGCTTTTCGGTGACGGGCGAGTTGGCCACCAGGTCGTCCTTGGAGTAATGGATCACCTTGGTCATTCCGCCCAGGGAGTACTTCCGCAGGACGGCCCCGGCGGCGAGCGCCTTGAACGTGGAGGCGTAGGCGAACCGTTCGCCGTCGCGGTAGGCCACCTCACGCCCGTCGCCGGTGTTCACCGCGTACACCCCGAGCCGTGAACCGTACTTGCGCTCCAGCTCCTTGAAATCGGCCACGGGCGGTTTCGCGTTCGTCTGCGGCCGAGTCGTCCCGGTGGGCGGCGCCGGTGACGACGCCTGGCCGCCGGCCTGCGTGCAGGCCACCAGAGGAAGAGTGGCGAGCAGGGCGAGCCCGCCCAGGGCGGTACGTCGTGCGCGTGAGTACTGCATGGTCCAACCTCCGGGTGCGCCGGGGAAATCGGTGCGTATCAGGGATGAAAGGCACATGCCCCGATCTTGCCCGCGGAACCCGATCATCGTCACTCCCGCACGGTGGCGCAGGTCAGCAACCGAGAGGCGGCTGAGGTGTTCGCGCTTCGAGGGTGGACGGGACCTTGGGTGTGCCGGCACAGGGCAGCCACCGAGCCCCGGCTCCGGGAGCGTCCCCTGACCCGGATCACCGGGGTGTGGCACCCGCCGGGACCGGGTGCGGGAAGCGGACGGTGTGTCCATCCACCGGGCCGGGTCGACTTCGCCAACGGCCAGGCCCGCAAGCGCGGTGCGGACGACAAGGTGCGCACCCCGGGGCGACTCTGTCGTCTGGGTCACACTCCCAATTTGCTGCGCGACGCAGTGATTTGGGCTATCGTCTGCGTAACGCAATTAATGCTTCACGCAGTGATATGCCCTATGGGGGGAACCATGCTCACCATCGCCGTCACCGGAGCCACCGGAGCCCAGGGCGGGGCCACCACCCGCGCCCTGCTGGCAGCCGGCCACCAGGTACGCGCGCTCACCCGCCAGCCCGACTCACCCGCCGCCGACGCCCTGCGCAGCCTCGGTGCCGAGGTACGCCACGCCGACTTCGACAACGCTCCCTCGTTGGGGGCCGCCCTCACCGGAGCGGACTCCCTCTTCGCGGTCACCACCCCGTTCGGCACGGACACCGCCACCGAAGTCCGACAGGGCAAAGCCCTCATCGACGCGGCGGCGCTGGCCCATCTGGGACACATCGTGTTCACCTCCGCCGCCCACGCCGACCGGAGCACCGGCGTCCCGCATTACCAGAGCAAGCACCTGGTCGAGCAGCACCTGCGCGCGGCCCAAGTGCCCTGGACCGTGATCGCCCCGGCCGCGTTCATGGACAACTACGCCGACGGCTGGACCCTCGACGGGCTGCGCGAGGGCACCTTCGCCTGGCCCATGCCTGCCCACCAGCCCCTCACGCTCATCCCCGCCGCCGACATCGGCGCCTTCGCTGCGCTGGTCCTCCAGCGCCGTGACGACTTCGCCGGCCACCGCATCGACATCGCCTCCGACGAGCGCACTCCCGCGCAGATGGCGGAGATCCTCGCCACCGCGATCGGTTGCCCGGTCGCCCACCAGGAAGTACCCCTGGCCTACGTCCGGACCCGATCGGCTGACCTGGCAGCCATGTTCGAGTACTTCACCAGTGTCGGCCTCGACGTCGACGTCACCGGGCTACGCCGCGACTACCCCGAAGTGAGCTGGCACAGCTTCACCGACTGGGCCGTCGCCCAGGACTGGGCCGCCCTCCTGTCCCACACCCCCACGCCTCGGTGACATCCTCCGCCCGCACCGCCGTGCCGGGGGACGCAACCCACCACCCCTGCCCGGACGAGGGCAGGTCAACACGGCCACCACTGAAAGAACACACTCATGAAACCGATCGGCTACTGGCTCAACCGCACCGACAAGGCCCTCACCTGCTATATGAACGGCATGCTGGAGGAGTTCGGCCTCACACGGATCGCCTGGCAGGTTCTCAACGTCATCCAGGACACCCCCGAGGCCACCGACACCGAGGTTCTGTCGGCCCTCGCCGCCAACGCCGACATCTCCACGCTGACCGCAGCCATCGACACCGTTCTCTCCGGTGGCTGGGCCCACCGTCCCGCGCCAGGTCGGCTCGCCCTTACGCCTCGTGGTCGCCAGCACCTCGCCGACGTGGCTGTACGCGTCGACGCGTTCCGCGAGCTGTCCACGACCGGCATCTCCCTGGACGAGTACCGCACAGCCGTCCAAGTCCTGGAACGCATGAGCCACAACCTTGAGAAGGCGACGACCGCCGGCGGACGTCTGCGCTGACCTCCCGAACAGCGGTGGCGCACCGACCGCTTGAGGTCGCCGACGTTTACTGCCATGTGCGAATGCCGTCGGGTGAGCGCCGTCGACGCAGCAGCCTGAAAGACGGCTGCCGGGGCGGGACGGTGACGGCAGCATCAACGCCGTGCCGAGCACGACCACCACCAGATCGGTGGTACTTGTCAGCCCCATGTCCCAGGAGGGCAAGAGCCGACGGAGTTCGTTCATCGGCGGGGCGAAGGTGTGGTGTCCCGCCCCGCCGTGCGCTCAGCGCGTCTGCGCTTTCCGCTGTCGTGCGTAACCGATCGCGGCGAGCGTCAGCGCCAGTCCGCCGGTGAAGTAGAGCTCCACCCGCGTCCCGGAGTCCAGGGCCATGAGCACCAGCACGCCGGTCACAGCGGCCAGGGTCGCCCATGTCAGATACGGGAAACCCCACATCCGGACGGCCGGTTGGGCGGATGCCGTGCGCTCCAGGCGGCGGCGCAGCACCAGCTGGGACACCGCGATGAAGCCCCACACGATCAGCACGACCCCGCCGACCATGTTGAGCAGCCAGGCGAAGACGGTCGTGGGCCACCAGTACGACAGGAGCACGGCGACGAACCCGAACGCGCACGACGCGAGGACCGCGCGGCGCGGGACCCGGCCGGAGACCTTGCCGAGGAAGGCGGGGCCCTGCCCGCGCGCGACCAGTGAGTACGCCATGCGCGAGGAGCCGTAGATGTTGGCGTTCATCGCGGAGAGCAGCGCGATCAGGATGACCGCGTTCATGATCTGCGCGCCGCCGGGGACACCGAGCCGGTCGAGCACGGCGGCGTACGGGCCGCAGTCGGTGACGGCCTTGTCGTTCCACGGGATGAGCGTGACGATCGCCAGCATCGAGCCCACGTAGACGATGCCGATCCGCCACATCGTCGTCTTCACGGCCTTGGCCACGCCCCGCGCCGGGTCCTCGGACTCGGCCGCCGCGATGGTCACCGTCTCCAGGCCGCCGTACGCGACGACCGAGGCGAGCAGCCCGACGAGCAGTCCGCCCATGCCGGTCGGCAGGAACCCGCCGTCGTGGACGAGGTGTGCCGTGCCGGGGGAGTCGGTGCCGGGCAGCAGGCCGACGACCGCCAGGGTGCACAGCGTCAGGAAGAGCGCGATGGCACCGATCTTCAATGCGGCGAACCAGAACTCGAACTCGCCGAAGTTGGAGACGGCAGTCAGGTTCGCGCCGCAGAACAGCGCCATGAGGGCCAGCACCCACAGCCAGGACGGGGTGCCCGGGAACCAACCCTGCATGATGTGCGCGGCGCCGATCGCCTCGATCCCGACCCCCACGACGAGCAGCGTCCAGAACATCCATCCGGCGGTGAATCCCGCCCAGGGGCCGATCGCGCGCTCGGCGTGCACGGAGAACGAGCCCGAGTCGGGGTTGGCGGCGGACATCTCGCCGAGCATGCGCATCACGAACATCACCAGGATGCCGGACGCGGCGTAGGCCAGGACGATAGACGGCCCGGCGGCAGCGATACCGGCGCCGGACCCGACGAAGAGACCGGCCCCGATGACCCCGCCGAGCGCGATCATCGAAAGGTGCCGTTGCTTGAGCCCGTTCGAGAGCGGGGTGCCCGGCCCGGGCGTGTCCTGTTGTTGACGGGGAGTGGGTGTCAGTGTCTGGCTCATGTGCGGGTGTGTCCAATTAATGAGATGCAAGTACGCCTGATTATGAGACGCCCAAGCGATCTTCCATCCGCTCTGTCCGTTATCCGGAAGATGTGATGGCTTTCTGTCATCTCGCCCGTACGGAGTGGAATGCCCGGGCAAGGTCAGGGGTGGGGGGCGTATGGCGTGGTGAATCGCCGAGCTTCTGCTCGCCTTGTTGCTCTTTCCGGCCTGACGGGGACCGGACCCAAGGCCCAGACCGCCTTGAATGCGGCCGGCTCGGCGCGCAGGCCCGCGACCTGTCGTCCAGGCTGCCTGGGGCGTGACGTGCAAGGCTCGGGAATTCGCAGCTCCGCTCAGCGTCAGGAACTACTGTCGTGAGCATGGTCGAACATGATGCCCTCGGCGTTACTCGCGAGGCCTACGACGCTGCTGCCGCCACCTATGCGCAGCTGTTCCGCGACACACTGCGTGACAGCCCCCTGGACCGTGCGATCTTGGGCGCCTTCGCCGAGGTCGTACGTGCGAAGGGGGACGGTCGGGTCGCGGACTTGGGTTGTGGGCCTGGCCATATCACCGCATATCTGGGCGAGTTGGGGTTGGTGGCGTCTGGTGTTGATGCCTCTCCTGCGATGATCAAGTTGGCTCGACAGGCCTATCCGGGCCTGCCCTTCGACGTGGGCTCGATGGCCGCGTTGAACATCGCTGACGGCGTGCTGGGCGGCGTACTCTCACGCTGGTCCATCATCCATACGCCGCCGCAGGAACTCCCCGTCATCCTGGGGGAGTTCCATCGTGTGCTGGCACCTGGCGGCCACCTTCTGGTCGGCTTTTCGGCAAGCGATGACCCCTCTCACCCGACGCAGGTCTTCGATCACACCGTCGCGCCGGCCTATCGGTGGTGGCCTGATCACCTCGCCGCGATGCTGCGCAAGTCCGGGTTGGCCGAGGTGGCCCGGATGGTTCGCGAGCCTCAGCCCACTGACCGGCGGCAGTTCCAGGAGGTTCAACTGCTCGCCCGTAAAGCCTAGGCAGGGCTGTCTGAGCGAACGCATGACCGCATCTGACCTGCTGGACGGGGAGGCGGCTCCAGGCGGCGGCTCACGCTCAGGGCGCACTGCCCGCGGCAGGGCGCAGGGCCGGAGCGGATGGCGTCGGTCTTGAACATGCGCCGGAAGCCGAACGCGACCGTGACGGGGGCCGCTGAACTCCCCGCGCAGTACGTCGGGCATCGCCAAGGGGCTGGGCATCAGCGAGTCCTCCGCCTTCGAGCACGCCATGGCCCTCCGGGATGCCCGCCTCATCGCCACCCAGCGCGACGGCAAGGCCGTTGGGCACTGTTGCACACCGCTCGGCCTGGAACCGCTGCGGGGAGCGGGCACCCCCGGGTGAGCGCTCGCCGCGGCCGGCCGCGCCCGGAGGGGGCGGCTCGCTCGCCGCGGAAGACCTGTCGGGGTGAGGCGGCGGGCTTGGGTACGGCGGGTACGGCGGCCGCTGCAACCCGCGCCGGGAGACAGGGGTGAGCAAGGCCCCGAGACGTCCTGGGGCGCCGAGCTGGAGCACCGGCCCGGTCACCCGCCGAACACGCCAGAAGCTGTCAGCCCGAACTCTTCTGCCGACACCAGGGCGAACAAGGGAGCGGGAGCTCGGCGCCGTCTTCGTCGCCGGGGGCGGACCGGTACCCGGCCGGGCGAGTGGCACGTGCACGGTCTAGGCCCTGGCTCGCAGGGTGAGTTCCCGGCGAAGTGCCGCAGCAGCCAGGCTGTTTGCCCTAGGGTCGGACCTACAGCGGCGGCTGTCCGCCCAAGGGGAGCGGGGCGCGGACGTCAGGGGCGGCAGGGGGCGGTGGCAAGCGGCCTCCGCTCGCGTGCCGGAGCGAGGGGACTGGCGTGAACGGAGGCGAAGCGGGCCGTCGGAGCACGGACGCGGGGCGCCGCTACCTGGTGTCCATCGGTGTCTCCCAGTACCGCTCACCGGGCCTGCCGGACCTTCCCGGCGCCGGGTCGGACGCGGAACGTGTGGCCGGCCTGCTCGCGAACTTCGGGTACGAGCGCGTCCTTTCCGAACTCGGGACCTCTCCCACCGTCGAACAGCTGCGGTCCGGTGTGGTGCGCTGGACCAGGGAAGCCCGGCTCGGGCCGGACGACGTGCTGGTCGTGTACTTCGCCGGCCACGGCTCCGGCGACGGGCCGCGTCTCCATCTGCTCGCTTCGGACAGCGAACCGGGGCGCGCGTACACGTCACTGGCCGCCGACGACCTCACTGCCATGATCGCCGACAGCGGTGTGGGAAGCATCCTGACCGTTCTCGACGTGTGCGCGGCGGAAGCCGGTGACCACGCGGCGGCCGGATGGGCTGTTCCCCACGTTCACACGCAGCCCCAGGACGGCGCGTACCACCTGGTCACGTACACCCGGAACACCGACGGCGCCGTGTCCCTGGTGGACGCCTGGACGTACGCGCTCACCCACCCGTACGCCGGGCCGCGGCAGCGCTACCTCCCCGTCGCCGACGTGTTCAAGGCCATGCACCGCCACCTCACGGACTACGGGACAACTGGCGGACCCTTCTACGCCGGACACCGGACGGCGGAGACGGAGGGCTTCTTCCCGAACCAGCGATACGTGCCGGACCTGCCGCGCGACACCTTCGACCCCGTGGGTGTGGCCCGGCTGCGGCACGAGCACCGCGACCACTTCGAGCCGCGCAGCCGTGGCGTCGCGCACGCCGCCGAGCCGGGTGACTTCTTCGTGGGGCGGACGAACGCCCTGGCCCGGATCGCCTCCTGGGTGCGGGCGGCGCCCGGCGCCGCGGTGCCACCGCTGGCGGTCACCGGCGCGCCGGGCTCCGGCAAGACCGCCCTCCTGGGCCGCTTCCTGGCACTGACCGACCCGGACAGCCCGGCGAGGATGAACACCGCGCCCCAGACGCTGCCGCCGCCGGGGCTGGCCGTCATTCCGCTCAGTGGCCGAGGCGTCAACGGGCTGCAGTCGCTGGCCGCCGACCTGGCCGCCGCGCTCGGCCGGGCCCCGGGCTCGGCCCCGGGACACGTGCTCGCCGCGCTTCGCGCACGGACCGACCCCGTCGTCATCGTCCTCGACGGCCTCGACGAGATCGCCCCGTCCGCGTACGACGACGGGCTCGCCGGCTTCGTCCGCTCGCTCGGTCGCATTCCCGCGGTGCGGCTCCTCGTCGTGACCCGCCCGACCCAACTGGAGTCACTGGGCCCGGACGTCGAGGTTCTCGACCTCGACTCGCCCGAGTACCGGGACGAGGACGCGCCGCGCCAGCTCGCCTACCGGCTGGCCCAGGATCCCGGCCAGGCCGCCGCGATATTGGCTGAGCTCGAACGCGACTTCACCCGCGAGGTGGGCCACTCCTTCCTGATGGTGCACCTGTTGGCGGCGCGTGCGCTGGCGGCTGACGGCATACCGTTGAACGCAGGGGACCTCCCCTCGCTGTTCCAGGGCCTGATCCAACGCCTCGGCCCCGACGAGGCACGCTCGCAGCGCCTGCTGTCGCCGCTCGCCTACGCTCAGGGAGCGGGCCTGCCTCACGGACTGTGGGCGCCACTGGTCGAGGCCCTCACCGGCGATGTGTGTACGCCCGAGGAGCTTCGGAGGTTCCGCGACCGGGCGGGCACGCTCGTGGTCGACAGCACCCGGCCCGACGGCACCAAGGTCCACCGGCTCTTTCACGTCGCACTCGCTGAGTTCTTGCGGGCGTCCGCCGACGAGCGGGAGCAGCAGAGGCACATGGCCCGGGGACTGGCCCGCCTGGTACCGCGCACGGCCGACGGACGAAGCGACTGGGCCGCGGCGGACCCGTACATCCTCGAACACCTCGCCACCCACGCCGCAGCCGGCCGGATCCTCGGCGAAGTTGTGCGGGACAGCGCCTACCTGAGCCATGCGACGCCGGAGCCACTGCTGCGGGCGCTGGCCGACAGCGGCGCCATCGGCCCGCCCACCGCGGCCCCCGCGGTCGAGGCCGAGGAGCCCGATGCTCCCGCCGACGAGGACGTGGGCGCTGACCCCGACACCGACACCGGTATGACCACGGACGAGGACCTGGTCACGGACGCCGACGAGGCCGAGGACGCCAGCTTCGACGACGGACTTGACTTCGACCTCGACCGGGTGACCGCCACCGAACTGGCCGCCGTCCACGTCCTGTCGGAGCGGCCCTGCGTCCTGGTCGTCGCCACCGAATGGTCCTCGGGCCGCGGCGGCCTGAGCACCTTCAACCGGCACCTGTGTGTGGCGATGGCGGCCGCGGGCGCCCAGGTCTTCTGCATCGTGCTGGACGCCGACGCCTCCGAGGTGACCGACGCCAAGGAGAAGGGCGTCACCCTGCTCACCCACCCCGGCGCGCCGGGAGCCCCGGACTACGGCCGGCTCACCCGTCGGCCGCCCCTCCCGCACGGTACGCAGCCCGACCTGGTCATCGGACACGCCCGCATCACCGGACCGGCGGCCGCCCACCTCAAGGAGGACTTCTTCCCGCACGCCCGTCGGCTGCACTTCGTCCACATGGCGCCGGACGAGATCGAATGGCACAAGCTGGGTGACGGCGTCGACCGTGCCCGGCAGGCCGAGGAACGCACCGAGATCGAGCGCGAGCTGGGCCTGACGGCCCACCGGGTGGTCGCGGTCGGCCCGGCGCTGAAACGCCGTTTCAGCAACGAGCTCTGGGGCCTCGGAGTCCCCGAACCGCTGCGCCTGGATCCGGGCTTCGATTCGCCCATGTCCACCGGGCCGGCCGACGCGGGGGGTCTGCCGAACGTCTTCGCGCGCCGCAGGCCTCCACCGGACGGGCTGCACAAGGTGCTGTTCGTCGGCCGCACCGAGGACGTCCGGCTCAAGGGAGTCGACCTCGCCGCCCGGGCCTGCGGAATGGTGCACGAGCTGCGGAACAGAGCGGCGGGAGAGCCGATCGAGCTGTTCGTCCGCGGCGCACCGCCGGAGAAGGCCGACGAACAGCAGCAGCTCATCCAGGACTGGTCAGGCTGTCCCGGCCTGCGCGTGGTGGTACGCCCCTACTCCTCCGACCCGCGCAAACTGGAGTCCGACATGCTGCGCGCCGGGCTGGTGGTGATGCCGTCCCGCTCGGAGGCCTTCGGCCTGGTCGGACAGGAGGCCATCCTGCGCGGTGTGCCCGTACTCGTCAGCGACCAGAGCGGACTGGCGCAGTTGCTGCGCGAGGAACTCCGCTCCGACGCCGACCACTTGATCGTTCCCGTTACGGGCGACTTCGCGGACGACACCAGGGAATGGGCCGCACGGATCGAGAAGTGCCTGAGCGGCCGCGAGGAGGAGTTCGAACGGATGCACACCGTGCGCAGCCGCCTCTCCGCCTCAGTCACCTGGGCGGCCGCCGCCCGCCTGGTCCTGGCCGAGGTCCCGCCCCGCGGTTCGCGGGGCACGGGGCCGGGCCGGATGACCTGACACGGTCGGCAGCCGTTCGGGAACCGGCGGCTGACGGCCGTCGGGTCAGGCCCTCCGTAGCCGTGGACGTGCCCATGGCCCCGTGGGTGCTGTCGCGGTTGCCGACTCGCCGCCACACGATGTGGCACGCCCGGTACCTGCTCCAGCCCGTACTCCGTGTCACGCGGCCGTCGCTGTCCCAGGTGAGCTCGAAGACGCCGGGTGCTCGCTGGACGCCCGTGACGCGGAGGGCAACGCGGAAGCGTCCGCCGCGCCCTGCGCGCCACGGCGTGACCGGCCGTCCGGACAGCGCTCCCGGCCGGGACGACCCTTGCGCCGGACGGTACGCGTGCAGTGCCCTGACTCCCATGACTTCATTGCCGTGCTGCTCGTGCTGCTCGTGCACGTGGCACAGGGGCCACTCGCCAGTGCCCGACCCCCCCCACATCCCCACGGTGACTGGCCCGCTCGGGCCGGAGGAGGAGGGGCCCCACGGTGAGCGGGTCGTGCCGGGTCGGCACAGGGGGCCTCGCCATCCATGTGGCCCAGCCGCACTCCCTGCCACCCCGCACTGGCTGAATCACGTCTGCCCGCCCGCCGACAGCCGTCCCCATGAATTCGGAACTTGATGAAGAACGCACAGCTATTGACGTGGATCGTTCAGGAAATTTATGGTCCCAGGACCCTCGCAGGCGAACCAGAGTGACGGAGAACAATGACGTACTCCCTCGGTGTGCGGCCGCGTGCCGCCCGACTGACCGCGGTGCTACTGGCCGGAGCGCTCGTCGCCTCCGTGCCCTCTGCGGCCTCGCAGCCGGCGATGAACACCGCCGCCACGACCGCGACCTGCCGCGACAGCGACGGCTGGACGCTCGGCACCACCCGTGCGGACGCGGCAGACACCCACCATGCCTTCGTCGGCAACGGCTACCTGGGCCAGCGCGTGCCCCCCAACGGTGCGGGATACGCCGACAGCACGGCCAAGACCGGCTGGCCGCTGTTCACCCCGCGCTACGACGGCTCCCTCGTCTCCGGTCTGTACGCGCACAACAAGCAGACCGCCTCGGACCGGCAGGCCGTCGCCGCGCTGCCCACCTGGACCGCACTCAGCGTCAGTACCGGCGGGGCGCAGAGCGATACCTTCAACTCTTCGACATCGCCGGGCCGGATCTCCCACTACCGTCAGTCGCTCCTCCTTCACTGCGGAGTGGTGCGTACATCGCTGACCTGGACCGCCGCCGACGGCCGCCGCACCGACCTCGTGTACGAGGTGCTCGCCGACCGAGTCAACCCGCATGTGGGCGCCGTACACATGAGCATGATCCCGCACTGGAGCGGGGAGGCGACCGTCACCGACATGCTGGACGGTCGCGGCGCGCGGCGCATCCAGCAGACCGGCGGCGGTGACCGGACCAGGGGGCAGCGCGGCGACGGCCGGACCGCACCGACCATGGACGTGGCTTTCCGCACGGACGGCACCGGCGTCGACGGCGCCGTCGCCTCCACCCTGCGTGCCGGACGCGGGGCCCACGGCGCCACGACCCAGCAGGCCGGCCACGCCCAGAACATGACCGCTCGCCAGGCCCTCGCCCTCCCGGTCCGGCGCGGGCAGTCCTACGACTTCACCAAGTACGTCGGCGTCGACACGGCTCTGACCTCGCACGCGCCGCGCCGCGACGCCACCGCCGCGTCGCAGCGTGCCGCCGACCGTGGCTGGGACGCCCTGCTGCGGTCCCACACCGCCGCCTGGTCGAGGCTGTGGCGCAGCGACATCGAGGTCCCCGGGCAGCGCGAGATGCAGTCGTGGGTGCGGTCCGCGCAGTACGGGCTGCTCTCCAACACCCGCGAGGGCGCGGCCAACAGCATCGCTCCGGCGGGCCTGACCAGCGACAACTATGCGGGTCTCGTCTTCTGGGACGCCGAGACGTGGATGTACCCGGGCCTGCTGGCCACCCGGCCCGAACTCGCGAAGACCGTGGTCGACTACCGCTACCGGACTCGCGCGGGGGCGCGCGAGAACGCCCGCAAGCTCGGCTATCAAGGGCTCTTCTACCCCTGGAACAGCGGAAGTTCGGGCAACCTGGCCCAGGAGTGCCACAGCGTCGACCCGCCGCACTGCCGCACCCAGATCCACCTCCAGTCCGACATCTCCCTGGCCACCTGGCAGTACTACCTGGCCACCAAGGACACCCAGTGGCTGCGCGAGCGCGGCTGGCCGGTGCTGCAGGGCATCGCGGAGTTCTGGGCGGGACGTGTCAGCCGCAACACGGACGGCAGCTACTCGATCAAGGACACGGCCGGGCCCGACGAGTACAGCAACGGTGTCGACGACGCGGTCTTCACCAACGCCGGCGCCGCCACGGCGCTGCGCCACGCCACCCGCGCCGCCGAAGTGCTCGGCAAGCAGGCTCCCACCGCGTGGAAGGCGATCGCCGACCGCATCCGGATCCCGTACGACGCACAGAGCAAGGTCTTCCAGCAGTACGACGGCTACCACGGCAGCACCATCAAGCAGGCCGACACGGTCCTGCTGATGTACCCGCTGGAGTGGCCGATGCCCAAGGGCGCCGACGCCGCCACCCTCGACTACTACGCGCAGCGCACCGACCCGGACGGCCCGGCCATGACGGACTCGGTGCACGCCATCGACGCCGCTGGAATCGGGGAGCCGGGCTGCTCCACGTACACGTATCTGGAGCGTTCCATCAAGCCGTTCGTCCGCGGCCCCTTCGCGCAGTTCTCGGAGGCCCGTGGTGCCAAGGCGGGCGCCGATGACCCCTTGGCGGGCTCGCCCGCGCATGACTTCCTCACCGGCAAGGGCGGCTTCCTGCAGGTCTTCACCAACGGCCTGACCGGGATGCGGATGCGCGAGAACCGCCTGCACCTCGACCCGATGCTGCCGCCGCAGCTCGACCGCGGCGTCACCCTGCACGGCCTGACCTGGCAGGGGCGCACCTACGACATCGAACTCGGCGCCCACCGCACCACCGTGCGCCTCACCGACGGCGCGCCGATGACGCTCGACACTCCCCAGGGCGAGCAGATCGTCAGCAAGGACGTCCCGGCCGTCCTCAAGACCCGCCGCCCCGACCTCGACCGCACCACCAACGCGGCCCGCTGCACCACGGCCACGGCCTCATCCGAACAGCCCGGCATGTACGCGGGCGCCGCGCTCGACGGCAACACGGCCACGGCCTGGGTCCCGGACGGTGCACGGGGCGAGCTGACGGCGGACCTCGCCAAGCCGGTCCGCGTCACGAAGGTCACCCCCACCTGGAACGACACCAAGCCCACTGCCTACAGCATCGAGCTCTCCCTTGACGGGCGGCACTGGCAGCGCGCGGTGGCGGACGATGCGCGGCTCGCACGGTATGTACGGGTGACGGTGCAAGGCGATGCGGAGGCCAAGAAGCACCCGGGCGTCGCGGAGCTGACCGTGAACTAGGGGAGAGATGACCGGCGTTGGCGGTCGGCGGCTTCGCTCGCCGGATAAGGCGTCTGCTGCCCCGGACGCCTTACGCCGGCGGGCGAGGGTCGCGCGGGTGGCGACCGTCGGCAGCTCAAACAGGGGGCTGGTCACCGCCCCCAACCGCAGCTCGACGGCGCTCGGTTGGGGGAGCGGCCGCCCGGCAGTGGCCTCATCGGATGCGCAGAATGAGCAGGCGCTCCGTTCCGTCGTCCGCGGACAATTCCCAATGTCCGCCGCCGACCTGGGCTTTTGAGCGGATCAATTGACGGACAAACCGGGGGCGGGTGACGTTGGGGCTTTCGTAGTCTCAACCTCATTCGGGAGGGCCAGTGAAGATCGCACCCCGGTGGCGCGTGCGGACCCCGCTTCACCGCGGAAAGGCGGAAACCGGTATCCGCACCCGACGGATACGCCGCCGTATGGCAACCCTGGCGGTCTCGACCGCGGTCGTCGCAACGACACGTCATCGTGGGCCGCCCGCTTCCACAAGGGGCCGTATCACTGCGACTGACCCACCCCACTGGTCGGCGGCTCCAGCCGGTCCATTCCTCTGCCCCAACTCGCTTGGCCGACAAGAACTCACCGCGAATGCAGTGAGCACGAAGCCCTGCGGGGAACGGTTCACCGGCCGTTCGACGGGGCGCCGGACAACAAACCGTTACGCCTTCCCCGCTCTTTCCCGTAAGGATGGCGGCCGATTCTGTCCGCCGTCACCGCCCACGTACAGATGGCGCACGGCAGACGAGGAGATTTTCGGAATGAAGGCCGGACAGATCAGTATCAGGGTGGGATTCACGGCGCTCGTTTCGGTGGCCGGTCTGATCGCGGTTCCGGCGACGGCCGAGGCGGTACCGGCGGACGGGCAGTACAACGGCGCGTGCGGCTCCGGATATCGCGTGGTCGATTCACTCGACATCAGTGGCTATGGACGCACCTTTCTGACCTGGAACGACTCCAACGGTCACAACTGTGTCGTCACCCAGAAGTACGGGGCGAACGAGGGCAACGACCTCTACTTCATGACCGCGTGGATCCAGCGCACCGCCGATGGTTACGAAGAGGAAGACAAGGACCTCTACCGCCACTACGCGGGCCCGGTCTACGTGAACGGGCAGGCCACCTGTCTCAACTGGGGAGGCTACGTGGATCCCGCGGGCACCGGTTCCTATCAGTTCAACAAGCACTGCGGGTAGCGCAGCCGGGGCGCGCATTCCTGAAAACGCGCGGGTCTGGAAGTGAACGCCTTCACGCACGATCCGGCAACGGCAAAGACTCACGCAAGGATGCCGTCATGAAACACGGGAAGAAGCTCACGGCCGCGGCCCTGACCCTGTCCTCGGTTGCGGCGGGCGTGCTGCTGGCCGCGCCCGAAGCGGGCGCTGTCGCCGCTCAGGGCAGTCGGCCCGCGGTGGCGGCCCAGCCGGCCGGATGGGAGTACAACGGCGCCTGTGGCAGCGACTATGAAGTGATCGACAAGCAAAGACTGGAATCCGGCGCGATGGTGTATCTCACCTACTCCGCTTCGGGATACAACTGTGTTGTCACAGTGCGTTACCAGCAGGGCGGCGCCGCGCAGTCGACAAGGGCATGGATCGAACGTGCCGATGACCCCTCCTTACGTGACGAGGACTGGGGCGACTACTCGGCATACGCCGGCCCCGTCTACGTCTACGCGAAAGGGAGTTGCGTGAGCTGGGGAGGCGCCTTCATGTACGGATCGACCTCCGCGACCGGACACTGCGACTGATGGCGCGGCCATCACATACCCCCACCCCGCGGTCAGGTTTCCGCCCATGATCGGGCACACCGTTGCTGCGGTCACCGCCGCGACGGTCGCGGCGGGGCTGCTCCTCGCCGCCGCGCCGGCCGCCCGAGCCGCAGGATACGGACTGTGCGGAAAAGGGCACGAGCTGGTGGATTCCGCGCCGGTCGGTGACCTGGGAACCGTATACCTGACATGGAACGCCGGTTCCGGGGAGAACTGCGTGGTCGTCGTGCGCCACGGGTCGGGAGCGGCGGTGGCGATGACCGCATGGATCGGGCGCGACAATGGCGTCCAGGACGTGGATTCCGGCCGCTATACCCTGTACGCCGGTCCGGTCCAGGTGGACGGCCGCGGAACCTGCGTCGACTGGGGCGGTGTGATCCACGACCGGGAGGTCAGCCGCTGGAACAGCCACTGCGGGTGAAACCCACCGACGGCTGCGTACCGGGGCGGTCGGGCGGCCGGCTCTGTCTGGGGGAGAGGGCGGTTGCGCCGAGTCGTCGGCATCCCGGGTGCCCCGTTCAGCAGTCGCGGGAGGGTGTCGGAGGTGCGATGCCCGGCATATTTTGGAACGGCCCGGACGGGGCGTTGTCGCCATCCCGTCCGGGCCGTTGATCAAGGCCGGTGCAGCTCCGCGCGCTGGATCAGCCGGTGGTGACCGAGGTGTCGTCGATCAGGAAGCTGGTCGCCAGTGAGGAGTCCTCGGCGCCCGTGAACTTGATGGTGACCGTCTTGCCCTTGAAGGCGGACAGGTCGAGGGTGCGCTGGACGTAGCCGCTCGGTGTGGCGTTGGAGTACGTCGCCAGGGTGGTCGTCGTGGTGCCGGAGACGACCTGCGCCTTGAGGGTGTCGTACGCGGTGGTGCCGGTCTCCTTGGTGTCGATCGCGAGCCAGAAGGACAGCTTCGGAGCCGTGGCCGTCGCCGGGATGGTCACCGACTGGGACAGGGTGTCGGTGTGGGAGGAGCCGTATCCGTCCAGCCAGGCGTAGTACGAGCCGGCGTGGGCGGTGGCGCCGGTGTCATTGGTGATGGCACCGGAGGACGCGGACCAGGTGGTCGCGCCCGACTCGAAGCCGGGGTTCGACAGCAGGTTGGAGCCGCTCGGCGGCTGAGTGGTGCCGCTGCCGCCGCACGTGGTCGCCGTCGGCGCGACGGCGACGCCGCTCCAGGCCTTCTCGACGGTGGTGCACTGGGTGCTGCTGGCACCGTACAGGTCGGTCGCGGCCTTGATGGTCGCGGTACGGGCATCCGCATACGTGGAGGCGGCCGTCAGGTACGTGGTGAGCGCGCGGTACCAGATCTTGCCGGTGGCGTCGTTGCCGAGGCCGGTGACCGTACCGCCGTCGCAGGTCGGGCTGTTGCCGTAGCTGGACGAGCCGGAACCGACCGCCATCAGGTAGAACCAGTGGTTGCCGACGCCGGACGAGTAGTGCGGGTCCAGGTTCTTGGTGTTGGTGGTCCAGCAGCTCTGGGAGGCGCCGTCCTTCTTCGGGTCGTCCATGTACCGCAGCGGTGAGGTGCTGATCTTCTCGCCGATGAGGTAGTCGGGCGTGTCCGCGGGGCTCTTGGCGTTGAACTCGACCAGGGTGCCGAAGATGTCCGAGGTGGACTCGTTCATGCCGCCGGCGTCACCGAAGTAGTTGAGGCCCGCGGTGGCCGCGGTGACGCCGTGGCTCATCTCGTGGCCGGCCACGTCCAGTTCGGTGAACGGCTTCTGGCCGGAGGCGCCGTCGCCGTAGATCATGCTGAAGCTGTCGTCGTCCCAGCCCGCGTTGGCGTAGTTGACGCCGTAGTGGACGAAGGAACGGGCGCCGACGCCGTCGTTCTTGATGCCGTTACGGCCGTGGACGTTCTTGTAGTAGTCCCAGGTGGCCTGGATGCCGTAGTGGGCGTCCACGGCGACCGTGGCGCGGTCGCTGAGGGTGCCGTTGCCCCACACGTTGTCCGTGTCGGTGAAGGCGGCGCCCCAGCCGGCCGGCGGCGAGTCGTTGGTGACGGTCTTGTTCTGGGCGTCCCGCGTCTCCCCGTTACCGCGGGTCGGGTCCTTGAGCTCGTATCCGCCGGAGACGCTGTTCGTGCCCAGCGTCACGTCGCCGACCTGGTAGCCGTGGGCGGTGCCCGAGGCGGGAGGAGCAGACCCGGCAGTGGTCTGCGAGGTGGTGGTGTGGCCCGGGACCACCGTGCTGTGGAAGGTGTTCCAGGACTTCCCGGCCTGTCCGGTCGTCGCATCGACCAGCGTGTGGAAGTGGCTGGGCGAGCCGTCGGGGGCGGTGCCGTCGACGACGACCTGCCAGGCGAGCGTCGGCGTGGCCGACGTCGCGTCGACGACGAGCTCGGCCTTGCTGCCCTTCCTGACGCCCTTGAACTTCGCGACGGCCACGGCCACGGCACGCTGCTTGCTGACCTTCGGCGTCACCGAAAGCGACAGCGGAGCCTTGAGGGTCATGGAGGTCGAGCGCAGCTCACCGTTGGGGGCCGAGTGCACGATGAAGTCGCCGCCCAGGACCGGCAGGCCCTGGTAGCGGCGGTCCAGGTGGACGTGGCGGCTGCCGTCCTTGTCGACCGTCACATCGTGTGACAGGAAGGTGTCGTGGACGCCTGCCCGGACGGTGTTGGGGCTTGCGGCCACCTCGGCGGTGGCATCCCGCAGGGCCTGGGCCTTGCTCGGCTTCGGCGAGACGGCCCGGGGACCCTTGGCGGCGGAGGCGGGGGTGCCCGCACCGGCTATCAGAAGGCCGCTGACCGCGAGGGACAGCGTACCGACGAGTAGAGATCGTTTCATGGGCACGGAGAATGGCGGGATCTACGTCTCCGGGGCAATGAGATGCCAATTCTGTTTAATAAGCATCCCTGTGAAACGATCATGACAAGTAACGGGTGTGTGTCCCCGTTGTTTCCCGCCCTGATGGGCGCGTGTGTACGGAGCGGAACGAACGGTCGGTGCTCGCCCCTGCGCAAGCAGGGCCCTGGTCAAGACTGTTCACATCGTGACGTGTGTCACCTGCCGTTTGGCTGGAAGTCGCTAGCATGTGGTCCCCCGCACGGCATGCAGGACGGATCACCTGTGCCCCCTCAACTCCCGCCGCCCGACCTGGCCGACGCCTTGCGCCACGGCCCGTTCGAGGTCGCGCTCGACTGCGCCGTGCGCGCCAGCGGCCTCAGCCTGGAACGCATCCAGCACCGGCTGGCGGCCCGCGGAGTTGCCGTCAGTGTGACCACTCTCAGCTACTGGCGGCGTGGCCGCAGCCGCCCCGAACGCCCCCAGTCCCGGCAGGCCGTCCGGCTGCTGGAGGAACTGCTGGGCCTTCCCACCGACTCCTTGGTCTCCCTGCTGGGTCCCCAGCGCCCGCGCGGGCGCTGGGTCAACCGCCCGCCTCGGGTGCTGGAGACCGAGGACCTGTGGCAGCAGTACAAGAGCCTGCCCGGCCTGCTCGACGCGATGGGCTCCACCGACGACGGGCTGACCCGGCTTGCTGTGCACGACCGGTACGAGATCGACGAGAACGGCGCCGAGCGGCGGCTGACCGTCACCATGGTGCTGCGCGCCGAGCACGAGCGGGTGGACCGGCTGGTGCTCATCAGCCGTGGCGACGACCCGCAGCGCACACTGCCCGAGCTCACGGGCATCCGCAATGCCCGCAAAGGACGGGTACGTTCTGATGTCTCGGTGCCGCTGTCCGTCGCGGAACTGCTCCTGGACCGGGTGCTCACCAAGGGCGAGACCGACGTAATCGAGTACACCTACGCCTTTTCGACCACCGGTGCCCGCACCAGCGAGGTCGGCACCGGCTTCCGCGCCCCCGCCCGGCTCTACACCCTCGAAGTCCAGTTCCATCCCGACGCCGTCCCCATCCGGTGCCACCGTTACTACGGCACCACCGCCGGCGGTCCCATGGACCCCGCCGAACAGGTCTGGATCAGCGCCTCCGGCCGCGCCGCCTTCACCGTCGAAGACCCCGGCCCGGGCTTCCAGGCCATGCGCTGGGAATGGGATTGACGTACTCCCGCTCCAAAGGGCGGGGGTTCCGGGCTGGGGCGTTTGGCCCTTCCGGTGTCTTCCTGTTTCACCGCGCTGTGCCGGGACTTTCGTCCTGGTCTGACCGGCGCTCCACGAGGCGTTTAACCTGTCCGCCTGTCCGCCTGTCCGGCGGCCGGGATGTTGCGTGCGGCGTTCAGTTTCTTGCCACCGGTGAGACTGCGGTCGTGCTCACTCAGGTCCGTGCTCGCGCTCGTGCGACCGGCCGTGAACTCAGCTTCCCCATCCTGCAGACGATCACGATCACGATCACGATCACGATCACGATCACGATCACGATCACGATCACGATCACGATCACGATCACGATCACGATCACGGTCAAGGACGGGCAGATCGCCGAGGTCCGTCCGTTCTGCAGGCTGCGAGGGCTGGCTCGACAGCGGGCACGAGGTCGGTACCGGCGAGGCACACGTCCGCGGCGCATTCAAGCTCGGCCCCAGCAACCGGGGCACCACCTGCAAGGGTTGGCTGGAGCGCCGGACCTCCTCCGACGCGCCCTGGCAGCGGATCTCCGACATCCACACCGCCAGCGACACCACTTACTGGTACTACGACGGCGGCACCTACCAGGCGCGGGTCTGCGTCGGCGACCTGCTTTACTCCAACTCCTACTCCTGCGAGGGCTACTGGTGGGCCTCAGCCGCGCAGGGCCTCGGGGGGCAACCGATGCGCGCAGGACGACCGGTCCGACGTCCCTGCGCGCATCGGGTACGGGGGAGGGAGCGACTCTGGGTGGGCCAAGCATGGAGGTGCTCCAGCGGAGTTTGGCCGCTGGGCACACCCGCCCGTCAGATACGCGCCCACCTCGGATTCGGGGGAGCGATTCCTGCTCCTCCGTGGGGCGGGGCGCCGGCCCGGCCGCGCGGGCCGAGGGGGATCATGATCCACATGACTTCCGCAGCGTCCTTCCCTTCCAGCGAAACCGCCACTTCCACCGGCACCTCCCCCTCAGCACGAGCCTTCCCGCCCACCGGCCGTCGCGTGCTCGTCAGCGGTGCCTCGCGCGGGCTCGGCCGTGCGCTCGCTCAGGCGTTCGCCGCCAATGGCGACCGGGTAGCCGTCCACTTCGGCTCGCGGCGCGAGGAGGCCGAAACGACCCTCGCCTCCCTCGTCGGTACGGGGCACGTGCTCGCCGGAGGCGACCTGTCCGCCCCGGACGGTGCGCACGCCGTCGCCGAGACGGCGGCCGCAGGACTCGGTGGGCTGGACGTGCTCGTCAACAACGCCGCCGTGAACCTCCCACATCCGCTCGCCACCACCGCGTACGAAGACTGGGCGGCCGCCTGGCAGAGTCACGTATCCGTCAACCTCCTCGCGACGGCCAACCTCAGCCACCTCGCGGCTCGCCGGATGATCGAGCAGGGCGGTGGTGGCCGGATCGTCAACGTCGGCTCGCGCGGGGCCTTCCGCGGTGAACCGGACCACCCGGCGTACGGGGCGACGAAGGCGGCGGTGCACGCGCTGGGCCAGTCCCTCGCCGTGCACCTCGCCACGTACGGGATCGGCGTCGCCTCCGTGGCACCCGGGTTCTTCGAAACCGAGCGGGTTGCGCACCGGTTGAGCGGGGCGGAGGGCGAGGCGATCCGCGCCCAGAGCCCGTTCGGACGGGTGGCGTCGGCGGACGAGATCGCGGCGGCCGTGCTGTGGCTGGCCTCACCGGCGGCCGAATGGGCCTCGGGGACGGTCCTGGACCTCAACGGGGCCTCGTACCTGCGTACGTGAGACACCCGCTCAGGCACAGCCATGCTGACGTGCGGCCCGTCGGCAAGGGGCGGCGTCGACGACCCTGCGCCTTCGCCCATGAGGAGGACGGACAGGTCTTGGCCCTGGCCCGGCTCGCCGGCCAGCACAAAGGGATCGTCCGGCTCCGCGAGACCGCTGGAGCCCTCATCCGTTCTCGACGGAACCGTCGCCTCGCGCGTATGCCCAGAGTGCGGCGCCCTCCGCCGCGGCCCGCTCCATGACGAGGACGATCGCGCCGTCCAGCGACGGCCGGCCCGGCGCGCTGAGGACCAGGGAGTCGAGGAGCCGGACGAGCCTCGGGTGGCCCGCCCCGCGGCCCGGTTCGAGTTCGCGGCGGGCGGTCTCGGCCACGGTGCGTGCCTGGCGGGGCGCGAGTCCGGCGGTCGGCATGACCTTGAGGGCGACCTCGTGCTCGTCCGGCTCGTCCTCGTCCGGCCGGTCGGGGAGGCCGTCCGCGAGGCCTTCTGCGGGTTCGCCCGAAATCCGGTCCGCGGGCCCGTCGGCGAGGCGGTCCTCGGACCGGTCCGTGGCCCGGTCCGCCGGCCGCCCCGGCGTGGACGTTGGCCCAGCCGCCGGCGCCGATCGGTTCGCCGACGATCCAGGAGCCGATCCGGTGGCCCACGGGCAGGAGACGCACCCGGCCGGCGGCCCGCATGGCCGACCAGGTGCGGGCCATCCGGGCGAGGCGCCGGGCTCGTACGGCATGGTGCCCGGGGCCGCGGTGCCCCGTGAAGGATGCTGATGTCTCCCCCCGCAGGAGAGCCCGTGAGCGATCCCAGCCCCCGCGTGACCCCGAGGCCGGCATCCGTCGCGGCAAGCGATGACGTTCCGGCTCCGGGTGTCATCGGCATCGGACTCGCCGCGGTGCTGACGTTCGCCCTCGCCCAGGGCTCGTGGCAGTGGTTCGCCACGTTCATCGGGGCGACGCTTCTTGCGGTGATGCTGGCCTTCCAGCGCCGGGCGCAGTGGACGCCGGACATTCGCTCGGCGTACATGCGCGGCCTGGTCGCGTACGCGCTGGTCGTCGGCCTCTGTGTGGCGGTCGCGCTGGCACCCCTGCTGCAGCGCGGGGCCTGGCTGTTCCCGATGCCGGGCACGCGCGGCGAGTGCGAACTGATGGGCAGGTACGAGGCCCTTCAGGTGAAGGCCGCGCTGGGGAACCTGGCCGGCAACGACGGTGCCGCCCTGGCGTTCGCGCAGGATGTCCAGGCCCGCAAGGCCGTTGCCGAGTGCCTGGCGGCCACGACGACTCTGTGGCTGCCGGTGTACGGGGTGGGGGCGGCGGTGCTGGTGGGGGGCACTGCGTGGTTCCGCGACCGGGCCCGGGCCCGCCGGGCCCCCGTTGGCCACTGAAGTTTTCGGGCGCACCTTCCGCCGCCCGCCCGGTTGCCGGGCGGCCGTGCGGTGTGGCGGCCGGGCACGGGGCAGCGGCGGTGTCGCCTTCGGTCCGTACCGTGGGCGGTATCTGGGCAGGGGCGGCCGGGTTTGCTAGCTTCGAGCCATGGTCGCCCAGGCTGAGAACTTCGCGTCGCGTCGCTATGTCGACCTGCGGCGCCAGGCCACCGCCACCTGTCTCTCCCGCTGAGGCGGCCGGAGCGGGTCCCGTCCCGATCGCCGAGAAGCAGACGGCGCAGTGTCGGACCAGCTCCCCGAGGAAGTTCCCCATGTACCGCTCCGCAGCACCCGTACCCCCGCTTGCCTCCCCGCCGTACCGTGCGGCCCCGGCGGTCCGCCGGGTGTCGGACAGCGCGCGGCGCAGGACCAGCGCCAGCGTCGTCCTGCGGTCCGTCCTTGAGTACGGTCCCGTCGCGCGCAGCGGCATCGCCCGTCTGACCGGCCTCTCCCCGGCGTCGGTGACCGACTACTGCGCACAGCTGGGCGCGGTGGGCCTGATACGGGAGGGCGCGGTGCCCAGGCAGTCCAAGGGGGCCGGGCGCCCGTACATACCCGTCGACCTGGACACTTCGCGGTTCGTGGTCGGCGGGGTGCACGTGGCTGTGCCGTACACCACCGTCGCGCTGCTCGACCTGCGCGGGCGGGTGGTCGCCGAGCGGCGGCTGGACCACGGCGACGGCATCGAGCCAGGCCGGATCCTCGCCAACGCCGCCGACGGGCTCGACGCGCTGTTCGCGCAGGCCGGCGGGCGCACCCCACTGGGCGTCGGTGTGGCGGCCGGGGGATGGGTGGACCGGGACTCCGGCACCATCGTGGAGCACGGGCTCCTCGGCTGGCGCGACGTGGCCGTCCGAGAGGTGATCGGCGCCCGTACCGGCCTGCCGGTCCATGTGGACGGGCACGCACGGGCGTTGGTCGACGCGGAGCGGTTGTTCGGCCGGGCCCGAGGTGGTCGCAGCGTGCTGCACCTCTTCGTCGGCAATGGGGTGGACGCCGCCTTCGCCACCCACGACGAGGTCCATCACGGGCCCCGTTCACAGGCCGGCGCGATCGCCCATCTGCCGTTGGAGGGCGGGACGGAGCCGTGCGACTGCGGCCGGAGCGGGTGCCTTCAGGCAGAGCTCAGCGAGCAGACACTGTCCCGCCGGGCGCGGGAGAGCGGCGTCATCCGGACGGCGAACCCGATGCACGTGGTGGGCGCCGCGGCCGATGGCGATCCGGTCGCCGTACGCCTCCTGGTGGAGCGGGCCCGGATGGTCGGGCGGGCGACTCGGCTGCTGCTGGACGTGCTCAACCCGGAGACGGTCGTCATCACCGAGGTCGGTGTGATGTACCGGGAGGACTGCCTCGGCGCGTTGCGCGAGGAGGTGGGGCGGGAGCGGGGGGCGCTGGTCGTGCCCACCAGTTTCGCGGAATCGGTGCTCGCGGTGGCGGGCGGTTCGGTCGCCCTCGACGTGCTCTACCGGGATCCGCTGGGCATGCCGACGGACGCCAATTAATTCAGAAACTCCGAATGTTGACAGGGGCAGTGCGGGGCCGCGAACATTCTGGGCATGAGCAGCGCGCAGGAATTCTCCCCGATGGCCCGGTCGCGGCAGGTCCGCGAGCGGAGCGTCGGTGTCGCGCCGTCGAAGGCGTCGTCGCTGCTGGCGCTGCGGCGCACTCCGCTGACCAGGTGCCGTGTCATCGACCTGATGCGGGTAGGCCGCACCCTTTGTTGCTGACGCGTCACGCCCAGGTGTCCGCGTGTCCTTTTCCCCACGCGTCCCCACGCTGACGCGCGGTTGAATCGACGCATTGTTGCGTGCGTTGCCATGCGCTGAGGTGGTGACGCACCGGCGTCGCGAACTCCCTTTCTCCCTCGCTCCTTTGGCGTGCGTATTTCCTCCCGTGTATTTCTCCTTCCGGGCTTGGCCCTGGCCGGAATTTCACGTGGTATTCCTCCCTCCCAGCTCACGGAGTCCTCCCATGCCACCAGTGTCCCCGCTCGCGGCCGGTGTCGACCGGCGACTGTTCCTGTCCTCCCTGCTCGGAATCGCTGCCGTCGGTCTGAGCGGCTGCGCGGGGGCCGGCGCCGCCGGCAACGAAGCCGAGGCCACGGGGGGCGTGCTCGCCCCGCCGGCGGCCGAGGTGCCCGCCGGTACGAGCCTCAAGGTCGCCTCGTACCAGGGCGTGCAGCAGCTCCAGTTCAAGTTGGCGGGCCTGAATGACCTGCCCTTCGCCGTGTCCAGCTGGCTGAACATCGGTGCCGGACCCGACGTCATCAACGCCTTCCGTGCCAAGTCCCTGGACCTGGCCAACAACGCGGGTATCCCGCTCATCCAGGCGCACTACCAGGGCTACGCGGCGAAGATCGTGGCGATCGGCATCACCCGTAAGCCCAACTACCTCTTCGCCACGAAACCCGGCAGCGGCATCGAGGACGTCCACGGCTTCAAGGGGAAGAAGCTGGCCTTCTCGCAGGGCCAGGCACAGGGAGTGGTTCTGCTGCGCGCCCTGAAGAAGGCCGGGCTGACCCACGACGACGTGAAGCTGGTGCCGCTGACCAGCAATCAGTTCCTCACCGCGCTCCAGGCGGGACAGGTCGACATCGCCCCGCTGGCCAACCAGCAGGTCCCGGCCTACCTCAAGCGGTACGGCCCCAAGGGGGCGCACACCCTCACGACCGATGTCGTGGACCTGCTCAACCTCCTGTGGGCGCCCGCCACCGTCCTCGCCGACCCCGCGAAAGCCGCCGCGATCGCCGCGTACATCCCTCGCTGGGCCAAGGGACAGGTGTGGGCGTACGAGCACCCGGACACCTGGAACGAAGAGTTCTACGTCAAGACCCAGAACCTCACCACCGCACAGGCCCAGTCGATCACCGCGCTCGCCAACAAACCACTCTTTCCCCCGAGTTGGGACGAAGCCGTGAAGTGGGAGCAGGAGACCGCCGACCTGCTGGCGGAGGGCGGCTTCGTGAAGAGGTTCACGGTCGACTCGCTCTTCGACCGGCGCTTCGAGGGCATCGCGGCCAAGGCCGTCCCCGCCGGATATCAGAGGTGACGGCCATGACCACCACCACGACGCCGCCCCTCCTTGTGTCCGCGCCCACCGAAACACCCCAGGCGGTACGCCCGGCCAGGCGGCGCAGCCTCGCCCCGGGCAAACGGCTACCCGCCTCCCGCCTCATAGGTCCGTCCCTGGTCCTCGCCCTGTGGGCCGCGGCGTCCGCGGCCGGACAGCTGGACCCCGCAGCGATCCCGGCGCCCTGGACGGTCCTGCGCACCACGGGCGACCTGTGGAGCGGTGGCACGCTGCCCACCGATGTGCTCACCTCACTGGAACGCGCCGGATACGGGTTCGCGCTCGGGCTGGCGGCCGGTGTCGTACTCGCACTCACCGCCGGACTCAGCCGGATCGGCGAGGCGCTGATCGACGGAACCGTCCAGCTCAACCGCGCGATTCCCACCCTGGGCCTGATTCCGCTCTTCATACTCTGGCTCGGCATCGGTGAGACCTTCAAGATCGCGATCATCGCGATCGTCGTCTACATCCCGATCTATCTGAACCTGCATGCCGCGCTGTCGGGCATCGACCACCGCTATGTCGAACTCGCGGAAGCGCAGGGCCTGTCCAGGATCCGTTTCATCCGGCAGATCGTCATCCCCGGCGCCCTGCCCGGCTTCTTCGTCGGGCTACGGCTCGGGGTGACCGGTTCCTGGCTCTCGCTGGTCGTCCTGGAGCAGATCAACGCCACCAGCGGTCTCGGCTACATGATGTTCCAGGCCCAGAACTACGGCCGCACGGACATCATCCTTGTCGGCCTGCTGATCTACGGAGTCCTCGGCCTGCTCTCCGACAGCGCGGTCCGCCTCTTCGAACGAAGGGTGCTGTCATGGCGACGCACGCTGAGCAACTGACCACCGACGTCACGGCCCCGGCGGTCCGTCTCACCGGGCTCACCCGCTCCTTCGAGGGCCGCACGGTCCTCGAGGGCATCGACCTCGCCATCCCGGCCGGGCAGTTCACGGCCCTGCTCGGACACAGCGGCTCCGGCAAGAGCACGCTGCTGCGGGCCGTCGCCCGGCTCGACCACCGGGTCGCGGGCAGCGGCGACCTGACCGCCCCGGCCAGGGTGTCGGTGGTCTTCCAGGACTCCCGGCTGCTGCCCTGGTGCCGGGTGCTGGACAACGTCCTGCTGGGCACGGACGGCAAGGAAGCCGTGGGGCGCGGTCGCGCGGCCCTCGCCGAGGTGGGTCTCGCGGGGCGCGAGAGGGCCTGGCCCAACGAGCTGTCGGGCGGCGAGGCCCAGCGTGCCGCACTGGCCCGCTCCCTCGTCAGAGAACCCGAACTGCTCCTCGCCGACGAGCCGTTCGGCGCCCTGGACGCGCTCACCCGCATCCGTATGCACACACTCCTGCGCGAGTTGTGGGAGCGCCACCGGCCCTCCGTCCTCCTCGTCACGCACGACGTGGACGAGGCGATCGTGCTGGCCGACCGGGTGCTCGTGCTCGACCGGGGCCGTATCGGCCTCGACCTCACCATCGAGCGGCCGCACCCGCGCCAGTACCGCGACCCCCTGCTCGGCAACTACCGCGAGCGGCTCCTCGCCGCCCTCGGCGTGACGGAACACCGGGAACACCAGGAACACGAGGAACACGAGAACGACAACGACCAGGACAGCGACCAGGACGACGAGCCGAACCCACCACACCAGGAGGACCACCAGTGACCCGGCGTCAACTCCACCTCAACGCGTTCCTCATGAGCACCGGACATCACGAGGCATCGTGGCGCCTGCCCGAGAGCGATCCGTACGCGAGCGTCGACCTCGACCACTACCGCGACCTCGCCCGCATCGCCGAACGCGGCACCTTCGACTCGCTCTTCCTCGCCGACGGTCCGGTCCTCTTCAACAACGTCGGCCAGCGTCCGTCCGGTGTTCTGGAACCCCTCACCCTGCTCACCGCCCTGGCCGTGGCCACCGAGCACATCGGTCTGATCGCCACCGCCTCCACGTCGTACAACTCGCCCTACAACCTGGCCCGCAGATTCGCCTCCCTCGACCACGTCAGCGGCGGACGGGCGGGCTGGAACATCGTGACCACCGCCGGTGGCGAGGCCGCCCGCAACTTCGGGCTGGACGACGAACCCGCCCATGCCACCCGCTACGAGCGAGCCGACGAGTTCCTGGACGTGGCGCTCAAGCTCTGGGACAGCTGGGAGGACGACCTGATCGTCGCGGACAAGGCGGCAGGGGTCTGGGGCGACGAGTACAAGCTCCACCCGCCGCGTCACCAGGGGACGTACTTCAGCGTCGAGGGCGCCCTCAACGTACCGCGCAGCCCCCAGGGGTACCCGCTCCTCGTCCAGGCGGGCTCGTCGCGGGACGGCAAGCGGTTTGCGGCGCGCCACGCGGAAGCCGTCTTCACCGCCCAGCAGACGCTCAACGACGCACAGGACTTCTACGCCGACCTCAAGGCCCGAACGCGTGCGGCCGGCCGGGACCCCGACCGCGTAAAGGTGCTGCCCGGCATCGTCCCGGTCATCGGCTCCACCGAGGCCGAGGCACGCGCACACGAGCGGCTGCTGGACGACCACATCGTCCCCGAACACGGCCTCCACCGCCTCGAACACCTGCTGCACCTGGAGGCGGGCGTGCTGGAACTGGACTCCCAGCTGCCCGCCGAACTGCCTCCGGAGAGTGCCATCGAGGGCGCCAAGAGCCGCTACACCCTCGTCGTGGAACTCGCCCGGCGCGAGCGGCTCACCGTACGGCAGCTCATCGGCCGCCTGGGCGGCGGACGCGGCCATCTGACCTTCGCGGGCACGCCCGAGCAGGTGGCCGACGCCATCGAGGACTGGTTCCGCCTCGGCGCCGCCGACGGTTTCAACATCATGCCCGCGGTCCTGCCGTCCGGCCTCGACCGGTTCGTCGACCACGTCGTGCCCATCCTGCGCCGGCGCGGCCTGTTCCGCAGCGAGTACGGCCCCAGGCAGACCCTGCGCGAGCGCTACGGCCTGCCGCGCCCCGCCAACCAGCACAGCTCCCCGACCCTGACCCACGTCTAGAAAGGCAGGACCCCACACATGTCCGACATCGAGTTCCGCAAGGTCACCGCGCACATCGGCGCCCAGGTGTCCGGCGTCGACATCGCCAAGCCCCTGGACGCCGAGACCGTCACCGCCCTGCGTACGGCCCTCAGCGAGCACAAGGCCCTGGTCTTCGACGACGTCGACCTGGACGACGAGGGCCAGCAGGCCTTCGCCCGCCACTTCGGGGAGCTGACCACCGCACACCCCACCGTGCCCGCCGTGGCCGGCGCCCCCAACGTGCTCCCCGTCGACAGCGAGCGCGGCCGCGCCAACCACTGGCACACCGACGTCACCTTCGTCCTCAACCCGCCGCAAGCCAGCACCCTGCGCAGCATCACCGTCCCGCCCTACGGAGGCGAGACACTGATCGCCAACGCGGCGGCCGCGTATCGCAGCCTGCCCGAACCACTGCGGCTGCTCGCCGACACCCTGTGGGCCGAGCACACCAACGACTACGACTACGCGGTGCCGGACGAGGAGGTCGACGAGGAGAAGGCCGAGCAGCGCGCCCAGTTCACGTCCGTCACCTACCGAACCGCCCATCCGGTCGTACGGGTCCACCCGCTGACCGGCGAACGCGGGCTGTTCATCGGCGGATTCGCCCAGCGGATCGTCGGCCTGTCAGCGGCGGAGTCCCGCAAGATCCTCGAACTGCTCCAGAGCTACGTCACCCGGCCGGAGAACATCCTGCGCTGGCGCTGGTCCCCGAACCAGCTCGTCCTGTTCGACAACCGGATCACCCAGCACTACGCCATCGACAACTACGACGGCCTGCCGCGCCGCCTGCACCGCGTGACCGTCGCCGGTGACGTGCCGGTCGGCATCGAGGGCAAGGAGAGCTATTCGATCGCGGGCGACGCCTCCCACTACACGTCCGTCTACACGCCGCCGACCGCATGACACATGAGGGGGCCTGTCTCCACTCGGGGAGAGGCCCCCTCACCGTTTCGCCTCCGTCCGCGCCCGCGCGTACGGATGGGGCGAGCTGAAGATCAGCGTCGTGCCGACCGCGAAGACCCGGCCCGGCTGGAGGGGCGGCTCGCGGACGAGCGGGTGCTGTGACCCCACCGCCTGGCTGAAACCGAACCGTCACTGCTCCGTCCGCGACCCTCCATCGAGCGCCGCCAGCCGGTCGCGGCACCCGGCTGCCGCGATGTCCGCGCCGAGTTCCCCGTAGATGCCGAGCGCCTCGGCGTACGCGGCCCGCGCCTCGGCCTGATGCGGCATTACGCCTCCCAGGGCGCACAGGATGTCGGCGAGGCCCCGGCGGGAGCCGACGCGTTCGAAGGCGGCGCGGGCCTCGTCGTAGGCGGCGCGCGCCTGGTCCGGCCGGCCGTCGGCGCGTTCGGTGTCGCCGAGCACGCGCAGCGTGAAGCCCAGGCCGCCCGCGTTGCCCAGCTCACGGTGGACGGCGGCGGAGCGGGCCAGCGTCTCGCGGGCCTGCGCGTAGTGGCCCCGCAGGCGCTGTACGTCGCCGAGCCCGCGCAGCATGTCGGCCTCCCCGCGCCGGTCGCCGATGCGGCGGGACAGGTCGCGGGCCCGGACGAAGAGGTCGGCGGCCTCGTCGTGGCGGCCGTCCAACCGGGCCACATGGCCGAGGCCCCTCAGCGCCTGCGCCTGCCCGCGCACGTCACCGATCTCCTCGTACGTCACGAGGGCGGCCCGGTAGCCCTCGTGCGCCTCGATGCCCCGGCCCCGGTTGCGCGCGATGTCGGCCATGCCCCGCAGCGCCTGCGCCTCGCCACGGCGGTCGGTGAGCCCGGCATACAGCTCGCGCGCCTGCCGGAACTCCCCGGTGCCCGTCTCGTAACGGCCCTGCGAGAGGCTGACGTTGGCCAGGCCCCAGAGCGCGTCGGCGCGGCCCGCCCGGTCGTCGAGCTCCTCGTAGACGCGCAAGGCGCAGGTGAAGAGCTCACGCGCATCGTCGTAGCGGCTGCGGGAGCGTTCGGTCTCGGCGAGCCCCCACAGGGCGTCCGCCTGGCCGCGCCGGTCAGCGAGGGCCTCGTACAGCTCGTGGGCGGCCCGGTAGTTGTCCCGCGCGGCCGCCAGATCGCCGCGCGTCCGCTCCGTATCGGCCAGGCCCCGCAAGGCGTCGGCCCGGCTGGGCCGGTCGTGATCAGCCATGGCGGCATCCCTCATGGCGGTCCAGATCCTGGCGAGTTCAGTGGTGGCGCCGAGCCCGCCCAGGACGGCGTGCGCCAGTGCGGCGAGGCGTCTGGCATGCGGGGAGCGGCGTTCGACGGCGGCCACCGTCACGGCGATCAGATTGGTGCGCTCCGCCTCGACCCAGGCCCGTGCGGCGCCCGGCTCGCCCCCTCCGGTTGCCAGCGCCTCGCGAGCCGCCTCGCCCCGGTTCAGCTGGTGGGTGAAGAGCCGGTCGAGGGCCTCGTCCCAGTGCTCCTGCGGCTCGTGTCCCACCGCCAGGCTCCGGGCGTACGCGAGGAACAGGTCGTGGAAGCCGAAGCGTCCCCGGCCGTGGCGTTGCAACATGTGCCTCTCGGCCAGATCGGCCATGCGACGGCGGCACTCGCGCACCGTCATCCCGGTCATCGCCGCGCACGCCTCCACCTCCAGCTCGGAGCCCGGATGCATGGCCAGTACCCGCAACAGGCCCGCCTGCACCGGGTCCTCCGCCTCCAGCGCCTGCCAGGACACCGCGAACGCCGCGCCGACCCGCCGGTCGGCGTCGGGGATCTCCAGCAGCGGCGAGTCCGTCTCCCGCATGGCGAGCAGCAGCTCCGCCGGTTCCTCGAAGCGCAGCCGGGCGGCGACCGCCTGCACGGCCAGCGGCAGGAACCCGCAGGCCCGGCAGATCTCCTCCAGGGCGGGGTCGGACGCTTCCTCCACGGACAGTCCGGCGCCCGCCACCAGGAGCCGTACCGCCTCGTCGGCGGGCAGCACGTCGAGTGCGGTGAGTGTGATGCGGTCGGGGTCGTGCAGCGCGATACGGCTGGTGATCAGGACCAGGCTGCTGTCGTCCCCGGGGAGCAGGCAGGACACCTGGTCGAGCGATGCCGCGTTGTCGAGCAGCAGCAGGCCGCGTCTGCCGTGCAGCCAGTTTCGCCACAGCGCGGCCTTCGCGTCCAGGGTGGGCGCGTCGTCGCCGCGGATGCCCGCCCAGGTGAGCAGCGCGTCCATCGCGGCGTGCGCGTCCAGCGGCGCCCGGTCGGGGGTGTGGCCGTACAGGTCGAGTTCGAACTGCGCGTCGGGGAAGTCGGCGGCGAGCTGGTGGGCGAGGTGGCGGGCCAGGGCGGACTTGCCGACGCCCGGCATCCCGACGATGGCATGCACCAACTCGGGGCGCCCGGTGAGGTTCCCGGCGACCAGCTCGGGCAGCCGGTGGCGTTCCGCGACCCGGTCCACGATCTGGCGGGGCGGCGCCTTGAGGGTGGTGCGCAGCGCCTCGGCCGGACCCGGCGCGGCCGGCAACCGGGCGGAGTCGGCCGGGCGTTCGGGATCGAGCGCCCGCAACAGCGGGTCGTGGCCGGTCAGTTCCCGCAGCACGTCCCGGAATCCGGGGTCCGCGAGCAGGGCCCGCACGGGAACGGCCGTCAGCCGCCGTCCTTCGTAGGGCCGGTCGCTCCAGTCGACGACGCCCAGCAGGGCGCCGCTCTTGTGCACGACCGCGCTGCCGGACATGCCCGACCACTGGTCCCAGCCGGACGGCCAGGCGGTCGACACGTCGACGGCGTAACGGTCGCTGCGCGTGTATGTCAGCGGGTCCAGGACACCGCGTACCGTCTCGGTCTCCGTGCCGTCGCCCGTGCTGCGCGCCGCGGCGGCCGACATGCCGGTCACGGCGACGGTGACCGGTTCGGTCCCCGTCACCTCGGCCCAGCGCGGCTCGGGTACGCCGTGCGCGCCGGGTACGCCGTGTGCACGGGAAACGCTGTGTTCGTCGACGCCGAGCCGCAGTAGCGCCGCGTCGAGCCCGGCGTCCCCCTGCCAGAGGACGGTGCCCGGCACGGGGTCGGTGAGACGCACCGCCCCCCGCCCGCCGACGACGGCCCTGACCGTGATGTCCGGCCGGTGCCGGCCGTCCGCGAACGTCACCCCGTGGCGGGAGGTGAGTACCAGCGAGGGCGCCAGCAGCCGCCCGGACGAGAACTCCCTGCGCCCCTCGGCGTCCACCGGGCCCGCGGTGACCGCCACGAGGCCCGGGTGCAGCGGTGCGGCCCCCTCGTGTACGCCCGTGGCCCCGTCGTACGCGCCTTCGGCCCGCGAAGCCGTCACCGTCGGCCGGAGACCGTGGCGGGGTCCCCGGTCAGGGTGTCGCGCACATCGAGCTTGAGGCGCAGCCGGTGCGTCGTACCCTGCGACACCTTCGCGTCGGCGCCGAGCTTGACCACGCCGAGGCGGACGCCACCCGATCCGCCGGCGTCCTTGCGCACCTCGACGAGGAACTCCATCTCCACCTCGGTGATACGGAATTGAAGCCGCGCGCCCTCGCCGTACTCCTGCGCCTGGGCCAACTGCGTACGCAACTGCTCGATCGCCTCGGTGATCTCATTGCCGTCCGTCGTCATCCCATGCCCCCGTCGCTCACGATCACTGCCGCCGCATCCTGCCGCACGGGCCCGGACGCCCGCCAGCCCCTCGGCCCGCCGGGCCCTCACCCGCTCGCCGGAGCGGCGTGAACGCCGACCCCCCGGCCCGGCCTCCTACGAAACCGCCGCCTTCACCCTGGCCTACAGCTCAGCCTATGCTGGGCTGACAGTGGGAAACACAGAAGGAGCCTCGGGGGTCGTGTGCACGCATCAGCGCAGCCGCGTCCGGTCGACCAACATCGGCCCTACTTCTCTCTGAGTTACGCGCACACGCCGGGGTACGGCGCGGGCGGCCCGGACCCCGACATGTGGGTGGAGCGGCTCTTCCATGATCTCTGCGATGGGCCGCAAGCACGGGCGGGATGTCCGCCTGGTGCACCCCGCGCACACCACGATGGACTGCGTGCGGCGCGGAGCGAGAACCAAGCACGCACTACCTCTGTCAGAACGAACGTATGCCTGCACCGCGTGCGGAGCCGTATCCCCCAGGGACAAGAACTCCGCTCGCGTGATGCTGCTCCGGGCTGGTCTCAACCCGGCTGGTACTGATCGTGGAAGCCCAGACGGGGCGCTGCCCCCGTCTGGCAGCGTGAGCTGGAAATCCCGCATCAGCCCTGGAGGGTGAGGAATCCCCTCCCTTCAGGGAGGGGAGGATTCAACACGCGTCTACCGCCGCTCAACGAGCGGTATCCGCTCGCCGCACTCGGCCACCGCTTCGTCGACATCGATGCCTCCGACATGTACGTGCGGAGTCGTCGCCCAATCCGGCGGGAGCCCACTCCGACCATGTGCGTGCCGAGTCGGCCCACCTGCTGCTCACCCTCGCGGACTATTCACGCTGACCAGCACACCCCCTCGTTCCCGGGCAGCCGCCAGGGCAGCCGGCGAGTGGCCGTCACGATGGGGGTGGTGGGTACGCGTCGGCCGCCCGGGGGAAACTTCCGGGCGGCCGACGTCGGAGACCAACCTGCTGGTCAGCGGCCCTTCAGGCGTTCGACTGCGGCGACGCCGACTGCGGCGAGTGCGATCTGGATGGCGAGTTCGATCCAGTCGATGCCCTTGGTGTCCGCGACGCCTGCGGCGGCGGCGATGGCGGTGCCGACCAGGGCGGCGACGATACCGACGGCGATGGTCCACAGGATGCCGGTGTGCTGGCGGCCAGGCAGGGCGAGTCGGCCCAGCACGCCGATGACGGCGCCGATGACGATGGCGGTGATGATGCCGGAGATCTCCATGCTGTCCCTTCCTCGAAGTCGTTCGCTGCCCGGATGCCCGCCCGCCGCGTGCTCACACACCACGTCGTCGGGACAGAGGTCCTGGCAGTCACGCTCCAGAGGCCATGGTGGCTACAGTTCCAGAAGGGGCTCCAGGGCGCGCAGCTCATGGCGGATCTCGTCCAGGGGCAGCGCCCGTTCGCGGTCCAGGACGAGGTAGATGAAGAGTCCGCCCTCCCGCAGCCGCAGCACAGGCCGGATCATGTGCAGCTCGGTGCCGAGCGTGATCAGGATGTCCTCGACGCTGTCCGGGGCGTAGCCAAGGAGCTCCAGGGTGTACAGCTTGGCGCGCATCACATCGCTGTCTCCGTAGGCGACCTTGTCCATGTCGAGCCCACTGCCGCGATCCAGGGAGCCCAACACCCGGCGCTGCCGGAAATCGACCACGGCCACCCCCGTGGCACCGCCGATCGCCAACGCTTTCTCCAGCACCATCGCGATGGTGTCCATGCCGCCTCTCCTTGCTTCGGCCGGCCCCGGCGACATTCAGCCGCGTCCGGCCCGACTGACTTCGTCGACCAGGCACCTTAGCGAAGACGGCACATGTCGTGCGCCGGCGGCCCGAGCCTCACCCTTGCAGCCGGTCTGTCTGTCAGGGTTCGTCGTGGGGCTGACGGATGGAGTGCTGGGGGACGGCGGCTCGTTGGCGAGGTGACCCTGGATGCCGTGCGGGGGAGCTTGCCTCCGCGAACTCAGGCAGGGGAGCAGGGGGCGGTTTTTGGCGGCTCCGTTGAGCGTGGGGACTCCCGTGGGCAAGGCGTCCGTCGGCCGCGTCGGTGCCACCACGGCGTGCCGTCCGGCCGGGATCTGGCCCGCGTGACCCGCGTGGCGGGGGTCTCGCCGATGGCCGTGCCGAAGGCAGCCCGCACTTGGGCGGCTTCCCGGCGCACGGCCTCGTCGAGGGTGGGGTCGCGCGTGACCGCCTCCAGAATGGCCTTGGTGTCGCGGCGGCTGCGGCGGCGCATGTCTTCGGCCTCGTACGGCGTGAGCTCGCCCATCTGGCGCTCCGGGGCAGCGCACCCGCCGAACGCGCGTGTCTGCTGCGCGCGTTGTCCACCGTGTTCCGCGCGCCGGCGGACGTGGTGCGCGCGCTGCGGGGCGGGGCGTGACGAGGCCGGATGTCTCACGGCCGGGGATGATGCCGGCGGACGGGGCGACTTCGTCCGGATTCACGTAAACGTGACCTCACGGCCAGGGGCGGACGGTGTCGAGAACGGCGCGCACGGCGCACGCGCCGGGCGCCTGTGCCTCACCTCGCGGGTGCGTCCTGTCGTTCAGCACGGGCCTAGCCTTCGGCGCGGCTGACCTGGCGGCCGAACTCGGCACAGGGCACCGGGACATGCCGGACGCCACCGTCCATCGCGTCCTGCGCGCCGCGGCCGCGGCCCGCCGGCCTACGAGCGTCTTCCCCGCCGTACGTGACCTCGACGGTCTGGCGACAGTCTGCGACCGCGGTCGCGAGCAGGGCTTCTTCGGTCGCTCGGTGGTACACCTCACCCAAGTCCCGGGCGCCAACGCAGCTTTCACCCCGACCGGCCAGGAGGTGGCCGCCGCACCGCGCCTCATGAAGTGCGTCGAGGCAGCACACTCGGCCGGTTCGGCCGCCTGCCTCGACGGAACCGGCGCGCCTTCTGGGCCGCCCGGCGGGTGTCAGGCGGGGCCGGACGGCGGCCGGGAGTGGGCGGACCACCTCGGCCCGGATCCGCCGACGGGACCTGGCCACCCGGGCTCCGGTCGATGCGATGTGACGCAGATCGCACGACTTTCCTCCCCTCCCCGGCAACTCCGCCGTGTGCGGCGGCAACTGAGGGCCGACAGAGCAGTACTCCGCTCCACCTCCGCACAAGGAACGCCACCCCATGCCCCCTTCCTCTCACCGCCGCCTCCCCGCCCGACGCCGTATGGCCCTGCTCAGTACGGGACTTGTCGCTGCGGCGGGTCTCGGCGCCCTGCCGTTAGCCATGCGCGCCGACGCGGGCGCCGTCGATCTCGCACACGCCGTCCTGGCCGCCAAGGACGGCTGGGCGTCAAGCGGCTCCGGCACCACCGGCGGACAGGCCGCCGACGCGGCGCACGACGTCACCGTCACCACACGGGCCGAACTGGTCAAGGCCCTCCGCGCGGGTCCGTCCGGCGCCCCGAGGATCATCCGGGTGAAGGGCCGCATCGACGCCAACACCGACGACCAGGGCCGCCCGTTGACCTGCGCCGATTACGCCAAGGGCACGGGCTACACGCTCGCCGCGTACCTCAAGGCCTACGACCCCTCGGTATGGGGACGGTCCAAGCTGCCGTCCGGCGCGCAGGAGTCCGCTCGGGCGGCGGCGCAGGCGAGGCAGGCCGAGCGGGTGGGCATCACCGTGCCGTCGAACACCACGGTCATCGGCGTGCCCGGCACCGACGCGGGCATCAACGGAGGCAGTCTGCTGGTCCAGAAGGCGGAAAACGTCATCGTCCGCAACCTGACCTTCGCCGACACCCGTGACTGCTTCCCCCAGTGGGACCCCAAGGACGGCTCCGAGGGCAACTGGAACTCCGCGTACGACGCCGTCACCCTGCGAGGGGCGACGCACGTGTGGGCCGACCACAACACGTTCACCGACAGCCCGCACTTCGACGCTTCGAACCCGCGTTACTTCGGCCGCGAGTACCAGGTCCACGACGGAGCCCTCGACATCACCAACGCCTCGGACCTGGTCACCGTCTCGTACAACCGCTTCACCGACCACGACAAGACCATGCTCATCGGCAGCAGTGACAAGGATTCAAAACTCCGTGTCACCCTGCACCACAACGTCTTCCAGGGCATCGTGCAGCGCGCGCCGCTGGCCCGGGTCGGACAGGTCCACCTGTACAACAACCACTTCGACACCACCCCGCGCAACGGCTACACCCACAGCTACAGCGTGAACGCGCGTGCCAACGTGCAGATCGTGGCGCAGAACAACTACTGGACGCTCTCCTCCGACCGGAAGGCGTCCCAACTCCTGTCGGGCGACGGTACGGGCGCTTTCGCCGGCAGCGGGAACATGGTCAACGGCTCGGTCTCCGACCTCGTCGCCGCCCACAACGCCGCGAACAGCAAGAAGATCAAGCCCGAGACGAAGTGGAAGCCCGTCCTCGCCGGTGGACTGGAGTCCTCTGCGGCGGGCCTTCCCACGTCCCTCGCCCGCCGTGCGGGCGCGGGCGTCCTGAGGTGATCCCACCGCCCCGGGGGGGGGGGGGGGGGGGGGGGGTGCGTGGGGGGGAGGGGGGGGGTGGGCGGAAGGGGGGAGGGGGGTGGTGGGAG
>NZ_JBVIHM010000008.1:0-11642 GCF_055570295.1 Streptomyces sp. NPDC031265 | reverse complement strand
CCCACGCACGGTCGGGATTACCGTGCCTGGAGCACCCCCCCCCCCCTTGTCCCCGGGGTGCCCCCCCCCCCCTCCCCTCCCCTCCCGCGCCGGGCCACCGGAGACGGAGCGACCTCTGCACGACATGGAAGGAGCTGACCGAATGCTTGGTATGCTCACCGCCCCCGTCCCCGAAGGCGGGCACGAACACCGGCGCTGGCTCGGGCTGAGCACGGGCACACCCCACGGAGGCTGCGGCATGGCCCTTGACGACGCGTCCGCGGAGTTCCAGGACTTCTTCGAGCGCCACCACGCCGAACTGGCGCGCCTCGCCCACCTGCTGACCGGCGAGGCGCACACCGCCGACGACCTGGCCGCTGACGCCTTCGTCGCCCTCTGGCACCGCTGGGACCGTGTCCGGGGCGCCGACCACCCGGTGGCCTACGCCCGCGGCGTGGTCACCAACATGGCCCGTGCCCGCATTCGTTCCCTCACCCGCGAACGGCGCCGCGTCCACCTCTTCTGGGCAGCCCTCCCGAGCCACGCGCAGCACCCCGACGTGGATGCCGTCATGGACGTGCGCCGCGCGCTGGCGCGACTACCGTTCCGTAAACGTGCGTGCGTCGTGCTTCGCCACGCACTGGACCTGTCGGAGAAGGACACCGCCCTCGCCCTCGGGACATCCGTCGGTACGGTGAAGAGCCAGACCTCCAAGGGCATGGCCGAGCTGCAGCGCCTCCTCGGGGCGCAGGCCGCCGAGGAACTGAGCGGAACGAGGAACTGATGGAGGACCTGAAGCGCCTGCTCCGGGATGCGGCGGCGGCTCACGAGCCCGACCGGGACGCCATGCTGGCGCGCGTCCGGCACGGTATGTCCCACAGCCCCCGTCCCCACCGCCGTGCGACCGGGCCCCTGTCCTGGCCCCGCGTCACCCTCGCCACCCTTGCCTCGACGGCAGCGCTCGTGGCGGGCGGATACGTGATCGCCACCACCGTCGGTACGAGCGGCCCCGGCCGGGAGGTCGCCACGGTCCCGGCAGCGCCGTCACCCCCGTCCACGGCGGACGGCGCCCTCACTCCTTCCCGAACACAGGACGGGCCGCTCCGGTCCGACGGCTCTGTCGATCCCCACGCCAACACCTATTGGGCGCAGAGCAACATCACCCTCCGGACGGGCGCGTCCCTGGGCACGCTCACGCTGGAGGTCCGCATCGTCCAGACGGGTGGTGTGGCCTCCACCGGCGCCTGGCGGACCCTGCCCGCGGGCGACTTCACGCTGACCACCACCGACGGGGGTGGCACCCTCACTTACCGGTGGACCCTCAAGCCAGGCCGGACCGTCCCCCCGGGACAGCACATCTTCGCCGTGCAGTACAACCACGCCCCCGGCTCGCGAGTCGCGACCGCCGATGCCTACGTCGCGACGGCCACCACGACGAAGGGGCAGCGGTACACCGTCACCGGAACGTTCCGCGCGGCGGCGGGCGCAGCGGGCTGACGGGGCCGGGCACGCCGTGGGCCACGTCGGGCGGGCCCTCCCCAGGCTCGCCCCCCGCGCCAGAAAGTGGATCCGAGGGCCCGGGAGCTGCACGACGACGTATCTCCCGTGCTCCCGGGCCCCCTTCTCCCATCGATTCACGATGGACGATTTACGGGGTCCAGTCGCCCATCCAGTCCGAGACCTCCTGGGACGCGGCCTGGGGGTCGGTCAGGTGGGGCCGGTCGGTGCTCTTCGGACCGGCGCCCGGACCGGTGTTCATGTACTCGGCGAAGCGGTCGTCCTTCCAGGAGAAGCCGCCCATGTCGCTCCAGGGAGTGCGCTTGATCGCGGCGCTGAGGGTGGAGTTGCGGACGGTGGTCTGAGGGTCGGCAGTCTTGTCGCCGCCGGGATGCCAGTTCCGGCCCAGATAGAAGGAGGACGCGGTCACGTCACCGTTGACCGTGGAGCGGTTGATGAGGATGCCCTTGCGGCCCGCCTGGGTGCTCGGGGCGGTGATGTAACCGGCCGACGTACCGTTCCAGCGCTTCTTGAGTGTGATGACCGACTGGTCGATCACAGCGGTGGCACGGCCGAAGACGAAGTCGACGTTGCCGACGATGTAGGAGTTGGTGACGTACACGCGACCGGGCTTGTCCTTCGCCGCGGTTTCCAGCTCCAGGGTGTCCTGGTCGCCGGTGACGATGAGGCCGTCCAGCACGATCTTGTCCGCGGTCGTGAGCAGGGCGACCGCCTGGTGGTCTTTCAGGGACTGGTGCGCGGCCTCGTCGAAGTCGTTGGAGACGGTGAGGTTGCGCAGCTGGGAGTCGTCCGACCGGATGGCGACCGTGGCGCTGCCCGGAGTGCCGTAAGGGCCCGAACCGTCCGGCTTCTGCATGTCGGCCGCGTTGCCGTACACGATCACCGTGTCCTTGCGGCTCGCGCCCGAGCCCTGGATGGTGATGTGCGGCTTGCTCGCCGGAACGTTCACCATCTCGCGGTACGTACCCGGCTTGACCGAGATGACCACGCGGGAGGGATTGCCGACGGGTACGGCGTCCACCGCCGCCTGGACCGTCTTGTACTGGCCGGTGCCGTCCTTGGCGACGGTGAGGGTCCTGGTGGCGGCAGTGTTGGTCGCGGCCGCCTGACCCAGGGAACTCCTCGGGCCGGCTCCGGACTTCACCAGCGCGGGCACGTTGCCGGCGGCGTCCGGTGTGTAGCCGTAGTACTTCTTCGGGTCGAAAGCCGCACCGCCGCCGCTCTCGTTGCGTCCGCTCGTGCCGGAGAAGATGTTGCCGCGCTGGACGAGAGCGGCGGTGGCGTCCCTGATCACGGGGTTGTTCATGCCCTGGAAGTAGGAGTTCTCCAGCAGCATCCGCGTCTTGCCGCGTGCGTAGTTGCCATAGGAGGACTTGATGGACGTGCCCGGGGCGTCTTCCAGGAAGTTGTTGTAGAGGTGCGCGTGGGCGGCGTTGTCCGTGGACGGGTTGCGCTGCTCGGTCTCGCGGATCCAGTTGTGGTGGATCGTGATGTCGGTGACGACATTCTGGGTCCATCCGATACCGAAGGCCTTGTTGGCGTTGCTGAGCCTGTTCCAGGACACCGTCACGTACGTGCTGTCCTTGCGGACGTCGATCAGTCCGTCGGCGCTGTGCCGCAGGTCGTTGTGGTCGATCCACACATGGTGGGCGCCGTCCATCTGGATGGCGTCGAAGTCGTGCTCCTTGTCGTTCCACACGCCCTGGTAGGAGTCCCTGATCGTCAGGTTTCGGATGATCACGTTGTGAACGCCCTGGCCGAGGAAGAAGCCGCCGCCGACGATGTGCCCAAGGTTCCCGGAGCCGATGATCGTCTTGTTCGAAGCGACCTTGATCTCCTTGCCGACGGGAGCCATGTTGATCGTGCCCGAGACGACGATGACGTACGGTTCCGGGGCAGTGGCGTACTTCTCAAGGTCGGCGAGCGTCCTGATGGTGACAGTCCTGCCACCCCGACCGCCGTACGTACCGTTCTGCCCGAGAGCGTTGACCGAGGCGAACCCGTCGGCGGCGGCGGTCGCCCAAGCCGGAGCCTCCGCCGCCGCGGCCTTCTCCTCGTCGCCCACTCCCAGTCCGAACACGGACCCGTACGCCAGAACTCCGGAAGCGGCCAGCACCAGCGGCACGCCGATGGCCAGGGCCCGTTGGGGTCTGCGATGACGGGCCGTGCGGTGGGTCGAACGCATATAAAGTTTCCGTTCCGTGAAGAGGGGCGATCGGTGTCGGGTTGCCGCCGGGGCTCGAAAGGTTGCCGTGCTCGTCGAAGAAACACGCAACGGTTGTCAGCGGCGCGTGCAGCGGTTGCGCGTTCGGCCCGGCCCGGGCCCGACCGGAGGAAGACGCCACCAGCCGAGAACAGCCGATGTCGCTCCTCGTCGTACAGGTCGGCTCCCTGAGAACGAGGCCGACGTGTGGGCGCCGGGGCTTCGGCCGGGCGGGTTGTATCCGCTCGGAACGGGCAACCACATCCGGCCGGAGCGGTGCGCTGAGCTGCGCCGGACGGGTCACGACCGGCCCACAACAGATCCGGAGACGAAGGTGCGGCGAAATCCCCGCCGTGGGTCGTGGAGTGCGGAGTTCATCCGACGCCGGTGGTCTCACCGCAACTCCGTGCGGACCACCACAGCACCGATATCACCCGTCTCACGGCCATGGTGAAGGCCCGCGGCGGGATCCGGGCCGCTGGGTGGGGCGATCGGGGCAAGGCGGTCGGTTTCCGGGGCGGTATGACCGAGCAGGAGAGGGGCGGAGGCGCGGGGCAGGTGTGCGGGCGGCGTACGTGTCAGCGCCACCTGCTGCACGAGGACGGCCAACGGCTACGGCGCCGAGGACAGGCTTCACCGCACCGCAGCGGAACGAGAGGCGGAGCGGTGGTGGGTGGGCGGCGCCTCCGCGGATCACGCGGGCCGGCACCCTCCCGACCAGCACTCGGCGACATCCTGAGCAAGGGAGCGGTCTACAGGGGGCGTTGGGACGCCTGGCCGACGGAGGGGTGGCTGCCAGGCTTCGCGGCGCGCTGCCTGGTCGAGTGCGGGGCGACGACCGGCAGGCGCTACGGAAGTCAGCGTGGTTTCCAGCGCCGAGTCGATCTGGAGTGAGCGAACCAGTTCACTCACGCTCTTCATTCCAACCGGGTGTCACCCGCGCTGGAAGGTGTCGGCCGCCTGCCGCAGGCGCAATGGCTCCAGCGTGTCCAACTGTCGCTGGGCGCGGTTGAGGAGGTCGTCGAGCCGCGTGGCATCCAGGCGTTCGTCGGTGTCGGCCACTTGCCGCAAGGTACGCCAGCCTGCGGCCTTCCCCTCCACGCCCAGGCGCAACAGTTCCAGCTCCACCATGGAAGTGAGCGGAGAACGATGTACGAGCCGTCCGTTGGGCTTCAAGCGGCCCACCGTCTCGGCCAGGGCCCCCGCGGCGACCTTGTAGCGGCGTACGGGGATGTCGAGCCGACGCATGATCTCCAGCAGGGCCACCCGGTCCTCGGCGATCTCGACGGCGACGGGGCGTACGGCGTCGGCGAGCCCCGGAGCGCGCTCGGAGTCGGCCTCGGCCAGAGAACGCGCCCGGCGCACGCCCAGCGTGGCACCGGCAAGGTGATCGTTGAGATAGATACCGAGCAGGTCCGTGCCACTTCGGTTCGGGCGAGCGCCCATCGGGTCGTTCCCTTCAGGATCGGCGGCTTCTCAGCTCTCAGCCGTTCAGACGGTTACGAAGGAGTTGCTTGCCCAGTTCGGCCCCTTTGCGGCTGTCCGCCTGTGCGCGACGGAACAGATCCGCGACTTCGGTGTCCTTGTCGCGCTCCGCATCCTGAATGTATGTCTCCAGGCGCAGTGCGTTGCTCAGACACGCTTCGACGTACCAGACGAGGTTGTAGTCCTTGCCCGGAGTCCCGGTAAGACCGCTGGTGTCGTTCGTGCCGGCCATATGAGCCTCCGCTGCTGTGGGCTACGGCATCCGCCTACTCGGCGTTCGGCGGGGCCCCAGTACCCCGGCCACGCCCACCAAACGACCCGGGCCGGACGAGTAGCCGATGGTCCCTGCCGAAGGCTTCTGGCGATCCGGTACCGCCGACCCGTCTCACGATGCTCGGAAAGTCGGCGCGGAGTCGGGAGCTGACGCGTCACCCACCGGCAAGTGCGGTCTGGTTCAGCCCCTGGAGGCGTGAGGCTGACACCGTTCGCACCAAGCCGAGCTCGCAACCCCTGTGGTCACTGGACGGTCCACTCCCAGGATGCGGCCTTCATGTAGTCCTCGTCGGTTGTCACGTTCGTAGCCCAGGCGAGTCGGGCAGGGGGGTTCGACTCGTCCCCGGCGAAGACCGTGCAGAGGGTGCGGGTCTCGCCAATGTCCCAACCCATGTAGATGGGTGGGACCTCGCAACCACCGTCGACATATCCCGTGTGGACGGTCGGCCGCTCCGCGACTTTCACGCCGTTCATGTCGAGGGCCGCGGCATGAGCTCCAAGGTCGGGGTTGGCGACCTGCGGCTTACCTGCCTTCAGCGTGTACGTGATGTACACGAAGTACGGCGTATCGCCCTTGAGTTCGCCCGGGCTGACCGTGTCCCAGTGCAGGGACTTCGCCTGCTCAGGCGTTCCTTTGACGATCTTCTTGGCCGTCACCTCGAACTTCCCGCCTGCGGTGTTCGCGGGTTCGTACAGCTTCGGCGCCGGCTGGCCCATCGTCAGCGCGGGGCCCCACTCCCACTTCGCGGACGGACTCGCGGACGGGCTCTCCTGGCCGGTCTCACCCTTCGCCGCCCGGCCCTCGGAAACACCGGACTTCCCGCCCCCTCCGTCACCGCCGCAGGCGGTGAGCGTGAGTCCGAGGACGGTGACGAGAACCCCGTACAGGGCCTTGGAGCGGCGGTGCATGCACTCTTCCTTCTGCCACAAATTCCGGATGCGGGGAGGAACAGGAGCCTGAGCATGCCGAATCCCCCCGTGGCCGCGCTGCGCGCGCGTCGTGTACATGCTAAGTGCCTCTTCGTGGCGCCCGTCCACCTGGCCTGCAGCGCGTAGGGCCCGCTGGGGGCACGGCGCAAGCCAGGGTTCCCGATGAGCGCAGCCAACGCCGGACCGTTCCAGGCGCAACTGCCCGGGCGAACCGGGCGAGGCGAAGTCGCGGGCCTCATGAACCCCGGCCGGGAGAACCCCCGCCTGTACGGGAGGCACCTGATCCTGCTGATCGAGACGACGCCGGCCGACGTCGTCCACCCGCACACGACCGCCGAGTCGTACCCCGACTTGACCATCGGCACCGATCCCGGACCCGGTCGGCTCAGTGAACCCACCCGTACCACTCCGCTAACATGTTCGAGCTCGCGGTGATCGCCCTCATCCTGTCCTTCACCGGAAAGCATGCTTTCGGCGCGAAGAGTGATGAAATCCCAAAAATCGACTAACCGATTGAGACCGATAACATTGCGGGTGCTTTCACGAATAGACGACCGATCGGAGTCCGCCGCGTGGCGTCAGCCACGGGTGATGCTGTGGACTTCGGCGGGTGTGGTGGCTCTCGGATTCCTCGTCGCGTTGGAGATCGCAACGCGTCACTACGGCATACCGGGGCCGCTCACCAACCAGGCGCGCGAGGTGATATTCGCACCCAAATCGGGGCCGCTTCTTTACGCCAGCATGGCTCTGATGACGGTGGTGCTCACCTGGCGGCAACGACTTATCGCGGTGGGTGCCGCCATCGGCATCGACATCATCTTCTTTCTCGTGCGGTGGGCTGTTGACGCCAAGATGATGTTCGGCAACGGTGCGCTCTGGGTGATCCTGGGGTGTGCGGTCATCGCGGTCACGCGCCGCACCGGCCGGGAACGTGTCCTGCTGCTCAAGGGCGTCGGGCTGGGCCTGCTGCTGGTCGCCGGCCGCAAGACCGGTGATGCCTGGCTGCTCATCACGTGGAAGACCCGCCCGACGGTTCTCGACCAGTACGTGGCGACCGCCGATCACGCGCTGGGTAACCCGTCGTGGGTCGCAGGCCGGATCGTCGAGGCCACCGGCCCGGTCGGCGCCCATGTTCTCGACTGGGTCTACATCCAGCTCGCGGTGGGCGCGGTCGCCGTCGCGCTGTACCAGCTGCGTAACGTGGCAGTGGAGCGCCGTTTCCCGGGCCACCATCTGGTGCGCACCTTTCTGGTGATCGGCCTGCTCGGGCCGGCCATCTACATGATCTTCCCGGTGGTCGGACCGATCTTCGCTTACGGCGCCGACGGCGGTCACTGGGCGGTGGCCAACCTGTGGCCGGACACGGCGTCGCCGGTCAACGCCCCGCACTCGATGCCGTTCGACGGGATCACCCCGCGAAACTGCATGCCCAGCCTGCACACGGCATGGGCCACCGCGATCTTCATTCATTCCCGCAAGGGCCCGAAGATTTTGCAATTCGGCGGCGCGTTCTGGCTGATCGCCACGCTCGGCGCAACGCTGGGATTCGGCTACCACTACGGCGCGGATATCATTGCGGGCGTGGTGTTCGCATTCACGATCGACGCAGCGCTGCGCTCGCTCGACCGTGGCTGGGATCGCTCGGGAATCCGACTGGTCACTTATGGAGCGGTGATCTTTGCCGCACTCTTGCTGGCGTATCGCTATCTGTCCGTGGAGATGGCCGAACATCCGTGGGTGTTCGGACCGCTTCTCATTCTGGCGATGACCTCAGTGGTCTACGGCTGCGTACGGACGACCAAGCTGTGGGACGCGAAGGCCGCACCAGTGCGGCAGCCGGAACCGCAGCCGCAACCCGAACTGGTGTGAGCCGTGGTGCATCAGCAGACCCCGGTGACTCCGGCCGAGGTCAGCGTTCGGCAGGCGTGCCGGGAAAGACCGGACCGGCCGCCGGAGGAGCGAGGTCGCCCAGGGCGGTCGGTCCGTCAGGCGTGATGCCGACCCCTGGGAGTCGGCCGGCCCGCCGGCAGGCGAGGCCCCACGCCTGGCTCTGTCGAAGTCGACCGCACGGTCCGCAGCTTGAGCCAGGCGCCGTTCGCCGTCGAACCGCCCTTGTTGGTCAGGCACTTCTGACGGCGCTGAGGCAGCCACGTGGCCCGCAGGGCAGAGCCGACGGAGGGGGGGGCGAAGAAGACGTCGCCGGCAGCCGTTGTCGCAGACGCTATCTGGCCGAACCGGTTGACCTTGTGAGTGAGGCATCCGGCTGGTGGACCGGGGCAGGGCATCGGGGGCGCGATCCCTCTGTGGAAGGGCGTCGCGCCCCGGTTCTCCCGGCCCCGCAGCTTGTTGAATCTCGACGACTACGTCACGGCCATGAACGACAGCGGGATGCTCACGGGTTCGGCAACGCAGCCTTCATGCGGGTCTTCTCCATCACCGGCACGGTCATGATCGGCTCCATGACCGCGTACACGATCGACCGGGTCGACTTCCGGATCCTGGTCATCATTCCGACCCTGCTGGTCCTCCTCTTCCTCCAGCGCTACATCTGCAACGGCTTCGCCGAGGGCGCCGAAAATCGAGTGCGCAGCCGCACCGACACACGGAGCGTCTCCACGCCGAGGGGGGACGCCCCGAACATCGCGGGCCGTGCCGCCGGTCATGGCGCAGACTCGCCTGCATGGGGGCCATGCGAGCGTTCCGGGACGAGGTGGGCGCCTGGGCGGCAGACGGAAGAAGGGGGTGCCCCGCCGCTCAACCAGCATCCCGCGCCCCGGGCATCAACCGCCCCGTGCACGGTACTCGCGAGGCACGGGGCGCCGCCCCGCCAGACTTCGAGGAGGTGGCCACCCATGGCACAGTCGGTGGGCCAGACGCTGTACAAGCCCGATGCGGAGAACGAGTTTCGCGCCGGGACGCAGAGCGCGACCCGGCAGAGCGCGCCCCCGGAGACCGGGACCCCGGCGGCCGAGCTCCTGCCGAGCAGGCCCCCGCGGAGCGCGTCCCTGGAGACCGCGAACGGTGATGCGGGTCAGGCGGCGCAGCCCCGGGGCCGCACGGGCATTGCCGTCGGCGCAGTGGCGAAGATCGCGGGTTTGGCCGCCCGCGAAACTCCCGGTGTCCACGCCCCGAGCGGCGACCTCGCCCGTATGCTCAGCGCGAGGCGTGCGGCGCGGGCGGGGCGCTCGACCGTGACCCGGGGCGTGCGCGCGGAGGTCGATGAGCGGCAGACGGCCATCGACCTGGAGATCGCGGTGGAGTACGGAATGAGCATCACTGAGGTGGCCGCCGAGGTCCGGCTGAACGTTGTCGGGGTCGTGGAGCGGATGACGGCTCTGGAGGTCGCCGAGGTGAACATCGCGGTCGGTGACGTCCACCTGCCCGACCGGGTGGCGCCCGAGACCCCCGAAAGCCGTCTCCCATAGCCGCCGCCGACGTCGTGAACCTCCCGCAAGCCGTTCTGGCCGGTTCGATGAGTACGGGACTGACGGTCGGCCTGGCCCTGGCCGCACTCGCGCTTCTCGCGGCCGCGCTGGTGGCGGCCGTCCTGACCGTCCGGTTGGTCCGGGCCCGCAAGATCCTGCGGGACGCCGGCATCCCCCTGACCCACAAGGCCGCCTACTGGGGCGCGCTGCTGTACGTGATCAGCCCGGTCGACCTGCTCCCCGACCCCGTCTACCTGGACGACATAGGCGTCCTGCTTCTGGCCCTGCGCACCCTGCAGGCGGCGGCCTCGCGGCGGAGCGGTGAACCGGACTAGCGTCCGGCCTGTCAGGCAGGGGTTTCGCCGCCTGCGGGTCCGCTGGGCGGTACGGGACGACATCCGCGAAGCCCTTTCCCACCCCCGGTGGCCGACCTCAGGTCGGCTTGCGCCATACGGAGATGTGCTTCGCGGAGTCCTGGGTGAACGGCGTCCCGTCCCAGTCCGCGACGCGACGTTCCAGCTCGAGGCCGGCGATCCGTGCCATCAGGTCGAGCTCTGCCGGCCAGGCGTACCGATGCCGGGAGTTGCCGCGGCGGTAGCGGCCGTCGTCGCCCTCGCGGGTGAAGTGGTGCGAGACGAGAATCTGCTCGACCAGGTCGAAGGTGTCGAAGCCGAGATGCTGTTCAGAGACATCGAACGGCACCGCGACCTGGCCGGGAGGCAGGAACCGCAGCGGCGGCACGCCCAGCTCGATGACGAATCGGCCGCCGGGCGCCAGATGACGTGCGGCGTTGCGGAAGCATTCGACCTGCTCGTCCTGCGTGAGCAGATTCGTGATGGTGTTGTAGACGAGATAGACGAGGGTGAACTCGCCAGGGACGACGGTGGTGGCCATGTCCCCGATGACCACCGGGAGCGTGGCCTCGTCGGCCTTGCGCCGCAGGACCGCTGCCATGTGCTCGGACATTTCGATGCCCACTACCTGCACGCCGAGTTCCCGGAGCGGGACGCCCACCCGTCCGGTTCCGATGGCGAACTCCAGAGCCCGGCCGTCTCCGGCGAGCTCCGCGAGGAGAGCGAGAGTCGGCCCGAGAATCGCGGCCGAGGACATCTCGGTCTCTTCCGCGTCGTAGCGGTCGGCGCTCGCACGGGTCCATGGCTCACTACTCGTCACGGGCGGCCACTTTGCCGGGTGCCGAGGGGCGCTGTCGACGCATTTACCTTTCACCGCTCCGATCACGGGGTTCGGGGCGGTTCGGCACAGACCTTCGAGGAACTGTCCGGATCGGGGGCCACAACGTCACGGCAGTGGTGCGGCCGTTCTGCTCGGCGTAAGCGCCGACTCCCGCGGTTCCGTCCTGCGAACCGGTGCACGAACTGCCTCCGGGTTCGCCGGGGACGCGCCACACGTGAGTGATGCCGGAGATTGACCACTGCTGTTGAAGGCCGCCCATCACCTCGCGGGTGGTGTCCTCGTCGGCGGCGGTGACGACCAAGACGGGTTCGGCGATGTGCTGTTCGTCGATCCGCATGCGCTGAGAGCCTGTTTCTGAACCTCGAACCCGCAGGTCACAGCATTTCCGGGCGGCACTGCCCGCCAGGAAGCCGTTCGCTCAACCGTCTCTGTGACCGTCCGACGAACGGCTTCCCGGGTGGCTTTGTCCACGAGAACGGACCGCACTTCGACAGCGGCTCGGGAGGCACTCGGCCGCCGCAGCTGGGACGGAATGTTCATGAGTTTCGACAGCATCGTGGCGTACTCGCAGTCCGCGTCCGTCGGCCGTTCGACTCGTCCGACCGGTCAGGAGGGCGCGCCGGCCAGGACTTCCA
>NZ_JBVIHM010000007.1:243335-280273 GCF_055570295.1 Streptomyces sp. NPDC031265 | reverse complement strand
ACTCCCGCTGCCGGACGGCGAGCTGCTCGGTCAGGCACCGCAGGGTACGGCTGGACAGATCGATCGACGACGGGCAGACAAGCACGCGAAGCTCCCGGCGGACACGGGTGATCTTGGTCGAGAACCCATCTACCAGGAGCTTCCTCGTTCCGTACAGCCCGCACCGACCAACACCACGGCCCCACGCTCAGGTTGGAAAAGGCTCACGGATCTTGTGAGCCATCGCCGCATTTCAGAGGCACACCCGCGCTGTTCTGCCAGCGGTGAACACCGGCCCGACCGGGCTCGACGATCACTACAGTCCAGTCTCATGACGACGGTTACAACGCGCACGGTCGCGTACCCGGCCGACGGTCTGACGATGATCGGGCACCTCGCGCTCCCGGCCGGTGTCGACCGCCGGCCCGCGGTGCTGCTCGGACCAGAGGGCATGGGGCTCAGCGACGTCGAGCGCCGCCGGGCCGATGCTCTCGCCGAGCTGGGATACGTAGCCCTGGCCTTCGACCTTCACGGCGGGCGCTATTTGGGTGACCCCGAGGAGATGCTGGCCCGTTGCATGCCGCTGCTCGCCGACCCCGAGCGGATGCGGGACATCGGCCACGCGGCGCTCGATGTGTTGCGCGCCGAACCGCGGACCGACCCCGACCGGATCGCCGCCGTCGGCTACGGCACCGGGGGCGCCGTCGGGCTGGAACTCGGGCGCGACGGCGTCAACCTGCGCGCGATCGGGACAGTCAACGCAACTACCACGGGCCGACCGGGCGAGGCGGCGCGCATTCGCTGCCCGGTGTGGGCCGGTGTCGGGTCGGAAGACCCGATCATGCCGCCCGCGCAACGGGACGCGTTCACCGCCGAGATGCAGGCCGCGGGCGTCGACTGGCGCCTCGCGGTCTACGGCGGCGCCTTGCACGCCTTCCACCACCCGCCGGTCGACCACCCCGTGGTCCCCGGCGTCGGCTACCACCCACAGCACGCGCAGCGCGCCTGGCACGACGTCATCGACCTGCTCGCCGAGTGCCTGCCCGTAACGGAGTGATCTGGTCAGCGACCGCGATTTCGGGCCGCGAGCCAGGCCGGTAGACCGCCACCGGCTCCGGTTTGTGGGACATCACCGCAGCTCAGAGAAACTGTGACGAGGTGCTCTGCGAGGGCGTTCCCACTCGGCGGCCGGAACCGGCTCCGCCCGATGACAGGGCTCATCCGGCTTCCGGGGCATCCGGGTTGGCGTTCTCCCTGCGCATCATCCTGCGCAGGCTCGCGCGAGCCGCGTCCCGGTCCTCCTCCGCCTCGGCAAGCTTCTCCTCCCACTCGGCCTTGCCCCGAGTCAGCGCGTCTCTCTCGGCGGTCAGCTCGGCGTTCTGGCGGCTGAGCTCGTCGATGCGTGCCACCAGCTCGCCCGTGCCGACCTGGTCGAGTTGCTGCCCCAGTTGTCGTCGCACGGCGTCCTTGAGCTTGTCCCGCTCCTCCCGCAGTGCGGTGATCTCCTGGCGAGCCAGCGCCAGATCGGTCTTCAAGCCCGCCGAGCTGACGGAAGCCCCTGTGCTGGGCTTCGGCGGGTGCACGGCCTGCCGAGCGCGGGCGGCGTCGATGTGCTCACGGACGCCCTCAGCGTAGACCAGCCAGTTGGACACCCCCGGCGGTCTTGGCGACGGCCGCGAAGGTGACGGGCTCGCTGTGGGCGACCCTGGGAGTTCCGGAGCTTCCTGTACGGGCGCGCGTGGACGCACGCCGAGGGGCCGGTGGCGCTGTTCAACCACGCGGTGACGTGGCTGCGCAAGAACCGGGTGCTGCTGCCCGGCGTCTCGGTGCTGGCCCGGCAGGTGTCGGAGGCCCGTACGGCGGCCGAGCGGCGCCTGTACGACGCGGTGGCCCGGGCGACCCATCGGGCCGATCCCGCGCTCGCGCCGGCGCTGGCCGGGCTGCTCGACGTTCCGGAGGGCAAGCGGGTCTCGGAGCTGGAGCGGCTGCGTACGCCGCCGACGAAGACGACGGGCACCGCGATGGTGCGGGCCATGGAGCGGGTGGAGGAGATCTCCGCGTTCGTTCTGGGCCGGGTGAACCTGTCCCGGGTGCCGGTGAACCGGCTCTCGGCGTTGGCCCGGTACGGGCAGTTGAGCAAGGCGCAGACGATCGAGCGGGCGTCGGAGCCGCGGCGCACCGCGCTGCTGAAGCTGCTGCCCCGCGAGGTCGACGCCGAACTGGTGCCCGCGATGTGGAAGCGGGCGGTGTTCTCCAACGCCAAGCTGCCCCAGGCCTCCGTGGACCGGGATGCGTACGTGGTGTGCGTCCTGGAGCAGCTGCACCGCGCACTGAACCGGCGCGACGTGTTCGCCGCCCCGTCGAACCGGTGGGCCGATCCGCGCGCGAGGCTGCTGGAACGGGGCGCGGTGGGAGGCGATGCGCCCGGACGTGCTCGCGGGCCTGTCCCTGGCCGAAGACGCCGCAGCACACCTCGCCGACCTCGTGCAGGAGTCCCGCCACCGGCTCGCCCGCGCGATCTGCCACGGCGGGCGCGGGCAGATCCGCCAGGCATACCGCGAGGGCCAGGAGGACCAGCTCGCCGCGCTCGGCCTGGTCCTCGACGCCGTCGTCCTGTGGAACACCCGCTATCTCGACGCCGCCGTCGCCCAACTCCGCGCCGAGGGCCACGACATCAAGGACGAGGACGTCGCCCGCCTCTCCCCGCTCAAGAACCGGCACATCGACTTCCTGCGCCGCTACCTGTTCGACATCACCGCCAGCGGCCCCGGCCGGGGGCTGCGCCCCCTGCGTGATCCGGACGCCACCGAGCCGGACGAGGACGATGACGCCGAGTGAGGCGGGTTCCCGGCTGCGGTGCCGAAGCGGGTCAGTCCGTGGGCCACCGCGGCAGTTGACCAGTGAGCCGTGTGCATCGTGAAGCTCGCAGGCCACGAGGGTTGGTGTGGTGGCGGGCGGGATGCTCGGGCTGGTCGTCTGCCGGTGTCCACGGTGGAGATCGTCTGACGTGCCGGCCGCTGATGAGCTTCGGGCCGGCTAAGGCATGCGGATGCTGCGTGTGACATCCGCGGCGCCGCCCAAGAGGACCCGCAGCCCCGAGGCGTCGAGTTGTGCGGTGGCGGTGATCGTGGAGGGACTGCCGAGGGAGTCACCCATGTCGACTGCGATGTCGCTGATGCCCTGGCCGGCCAGGTGCGCAGCGAGGCAGGCGGTGCTGTTGGCGTTGGCGATGTCTTCCGCGACGCCGATCGACGGGGCGAACATGCGGGCCGCGACGCGGCCGGTGGGCGTCGGCACCGAGTAGGCGTAGCAGCCCAGGAACCCGAGACGGTCGCAGGCGGCACGGAGCCGTTCGAAGTCCGGGCTGAGGGTGGTGAGAGCGGACCGCGTAGTAAGGGGAACCAGCAACCGCGACCGCCCCACTGAGGCGACGCGGATACCGGGAGCGAGTGTGCCTGAGGTGACACCGAGTGCGGGCAGGACAAGGTCGCACTCGATCGCTGTGGGCCTGCGGAGTTCTACAGGGCCGGCGTCGAAGGCGGCATTGACATGCGTCTTCTCTCGTACGGACCAACCAGGGAAGACACGCCCTGCCGCATGGATGGTGGCTCGATACTCCCGGCCCCCGGCGCGCTCGGCCATGAAGGCCAGAGCGGCAACCGTCCCATGACCGCACGCAGGCAGTTCTCCCTCGGCGGTGAAGAAGCGGAGGGACACGACCGGACCGCCCCGTCGGCTGTCGTGCACCGACACGAAGACGGCATGCGACGTTCCCATCAGAACCGGCACACGACGGCGCTCATCGTCACTCAACGGCGCCTCGACCAGCACCGCGGTCGGACTACCGCCGTGGCCGTCGCGCAGACACGCGCGGACGATTGTGACGGGCAGACCGTGCCTACTCATCGCAGTGCCGGGATCCTTGTGCCGGACCGGCGTCCGCTTCCTCCGCCCACCGCCGGCTCCACGCGAACAGCGGTTGGAGGGCGTCGACAAGTTCCCCACCGAGCTGGGTGAGGTGATATCCGTCCTCGCGCAGAGTGAGCAGGCGGGTATCGGTCATCTCGCCGAGCCGGGTACTGAGCACACTGGAGGACATGTGCTCGCACCGGCGCTGCAACTCCCGGAAACCGCCCGGGGCTTGACTCAGCTCCCACAGGATGCGCAGCGTCCAGCGCCGTCCCAGCAGGTCGAGTGCGGCCATGACCGGGCGTCCCGATGCGGACCCCCGCACCGGTACGCCGGGCCGCGGTGTTCCGCCTCCCATGTTCCCCTCTTCTCCTTGCGCTTCGCTTCTCGAAGCAGCATAGTGATTCGAAAGCAGAAGCACTAGCAGTGCGAAGGGAAGGCCGCATGACGCGGATCGCGCTCAGCCCGCCGTACTGCGCACAGATCGGCCAAGCGCTCCCCTCAGGGGAGCGCCGATGTCGCGAATAGCCCTGCTGGAACCGCCGTACGCCGACCAGGCCGGCACGCTGCTCACGCGCATGATGCCCGGGGACGTGCCGCCGATCGGGCTGTTCCGGATGTTCGCCAGAAACCTCCCGCTGGCCGGCGCCCTGCACGGATGGGGGCGCTATGAGCTGGGCCGACAGCTGACCCTGACCATGAGGGAGCCCGAGATCGCCATCGACCGGACATGCGTGCTGTGCCGCTGCGAGTACGAGTGGGGCGCGCACATGATGATGTTCGCCGAACGGGTCGGGCTCACCCGCGAGCAGGCGGCACCCCTGGTGCACGGCGACCCCGCTGACACGTGCTGGACGTCCGAGCGGGAACGGCTGCTCATCCTCGCCGTCGACACGCTGCACGCGCGTTCCGACATCGATGACGCGCTGTGGGCACGGCTCGTGTCGGCCTTCGACGAGCTCCAGCTGCTCGATCTTTCGGCGGTGCGTACCGCGCCGGCTGAGGACTGCGTCGGCGACGACGTCACCACACTCTGGGCGGCGCCCGCAGACGCGCGTGCGCACGCGCGCATCCTGGCCCGACAGGACGGCGTGGTCGCCGGCCTCCCGCTTCTCGGTGAGGTCTACCGACAGCTCGGCCACGACGTCGAGGTGAGTGTGCACGTAAAGGACGGAGAACGCGTTCAGGCAGGACAGAGCCTGGCGGAACTGACCGGACCGTCGCGCGCCATCATCACCGGGGAGCGCACCGCATTGAACTTCCTGCAGCGCATGTCGGGCATCGCTACCCACGCCGCGGCGTTCGTGGACGCGGTGGCCGGACTGTCGGTGCGAATCCTGGACACCCGCAAGACGGCACCCGGGCTTCGCGCCCTGGACAAGTACGCGGTCGCGACCGCCGGGGCGAGCAACCACCGCCTCGACCTGGCCGCGAAGGTGCTGCTCAAGGAGAACCACATCGCCGTGGCGGGCGGGGTGTGGCCGACCCCGTCGACCGGGAGGCCTTCGTTTCCGTATCCGGCATGTTCCCCCGTCGCCGAAGGCGCCGGGCGCCGAGGAAGACTTCGCCGGGACGCGAACCGGCACCGCGGGTGGCAGAGCCGAACCAGGCCGGATCAGCACGTCCTCACAAATGCCCGGTGCTCTGTCGCCGGGATCGAGCAATCAGAGCGTCAATTCGAAGTCGGACATGTCCGGCCGAACACAGGAGGTTTCCATGGCTAAGGGCTACTGGGTCAGTGTCTACCGCGCCATTTCCGACCCTGAGAGGCTGACTGCCTACGACAAGCTGGCCGGTCCGGCTGTCCGGGCTGGGGGCGGGCGCGTCCTGTCCCGTGGCGGTCGAGTCGTCGCCCACGAGGCCGGAAACACGCAACGCGTCATTCTGATCGAGTTCGACAGCTTCGACCAGGCCGTCGCGGCATACGAGAGCGAGGCATACCAGAAGGCGCTGGTGGTCCTCTCCGACAGCGTCGAGCGCGACTTCCGCATCATCGAAGGCATCGACTGACCGACGGGCTCAGCCATCGCTGAGCATCCGTCACCTGATGCGCCGGACAGAAGCAGGCCAACCAGATCATCGCCGCCGCCCGGGCCCCGTCGAGCACGGCTTCGCCGCGCTGAAGAACTGGCGCATCCTCACCCGACTCCGGCTCAACCCGGCACGGGCTACGAACCTGCTGCGAGCACTGCTGGTCCTCACCGACCTCGAAGCCGGCCGGTGACAGACGATCACGAACGCAGACCGACGCACCCGACCAGCACGAGCACCCACGAACCCTGCCACGCCACCAGGCTGACCGGCTACTTCATGTTGGCACGGTCCCATTGGTAGGGCAGTCGGGGTGCTGATCCGTCATCGTCGCCGTGGTGGTCACCCCGGCTCTCACAAACGGTCCTTTGCGCGAGCAAGATCAAGAATGGGCCGCCGGACCCCACCCGGACCCCGATCAGTTCTCACAACCCGTTCTCGCCCAAAAGTAGGATGGAACCCCTTCTGCGAGGGCGGTATGTGAGTGCATAGGCGATTTGTCGTCACCTGAACGTGTAGCAGTGCGGCATCCCGGCCGACCGGCGGCCTCCGGCGTGCTGGGCTGGTCGCCGTGAGCGAGCGCAGGCCCTGCAAGACCGACGTGAGCGACGAGCAGTGGCTGCTGGTCGAGCCGGTGATCACCGCGTGGAAGGCGGCGCACCCCTCGGTCAGCGGCCATCAGGGCCGGTACGCGCTGCGGGAGATCGTCAACGCGCTGCTCTACCAGGGCCGGACCGGCTGCCAGTGGGACCTGCTCCCGCACGACTTCCCGCCGCCCGGCGCGGTGAAGTACCACTTCTACACCTGGCGCGACGACGGCACCGACCAGACCATCCACGACCTGCTTCGCTGGCAGGTACGGGAGAAGGCCCGCCGGAAGGCGGACCCCAGCCTGGTGGTGCTCGACACCCAAAGCGTGCACGCCGCGGCCGGGGTGCCCGCGCAGACGACGGGGCGTGATGCGGCAAAATAAGTACCGGGCCGCAAGCGCGGCCTGGCCGTTGACGTCCTGGGGCTGGTGATCGCGGTGGTCGTGGTGGCCGCGTCGGCGCACGACAACGCCGTCGGCATCGCGCTGCTGGACCAGGTTGCCGGCGACACCGACACCGTGGAGAAGGCCCTGGTTGACCAGGGTTTCAAGAACGCCGTCGTCGCGCACGGCGAACAGGTGGGCATCGACGTGGAGATCGTCGAGCGCAACCCGGCGCAGACCGGGTTCGTTCCCCAGGCCAAGCGGTGGATCGTGGAGCGCACCTACGGGATCTTGGTGCTGTTCCACAGGCTGGTGCGCGACTACGAGCACCTGCTCCGCACCTCCGAGTCGCGGGTGTACTGGGCGATGACCGCGGTGATACTGCGCCGGCTGACCGGGGCGACCGCGCCGGCCTGGCGCACCGCATGACCGGCGATCAGCTGACGCTCGGGGCAGTGCCGGCCCGGCTGGAGGAACGGGAGTGGGAGATTGCCGCGCAGGCCGAGGCGGCCAAGGAGGGGATCGCGGAGCTGGCCGCGCAGTTGGAGGAGCTTGATCGGGCCGTCGAGGAGGTCCGGATCACCCGCAGGACGCTGCTGGAGCTGCCCGAGCCGGCCCCGTCCGCGCCGCCGCCGGCGAAGCTGCCGGATCACCCGGCCTATCAGCAGATCATGGGGGTCTTCGCCGCGGCCGGCACCCCGCTGCGGGCGCGGGCGGTGTGCGAGGCGATGGACCTGGAGATCGCGCCCAACACCGTCAACAACACCCGCCTGAAGCTCAAGCGGCTTGTCGAGCGCGGGATCCTGGTCGAGCCCGAGCAGGGCTTGTTCGCCCAGCCGCGGCCGTAAGCCGCCCGGCGCCGCCGCGACCTGCCCGCTCGCCCGGGACGAAGCAACGAATCGGGCATCACAGCGACGGCAGGAATATCGACTGCTCGACGAGGCGTTGGCATGCGTCGTGAGCATTGAGCGAGTCATCATCCTTCATGGCTACATGGCATCCCCATCCAGCCACTGGTTCGAGTGGCTCCATGACGAACTGACGCCGGAGGGAGTCGAGGTCGAGATCCCGGCACTGCCGAACTCGACTGCTCCCGAGCCCGAGGCTTGGATCACGGCGGCGGCGAAGGTACTTGGCGAGCCCAACGACCGCACCGCCGTGGTCGGACACAGCCTCGGCTGTGTCACGGCGCTCCATGCCCTCGACCGCCTCGACGGAACCTGGAAGCTCGATGCCCTGATCGCGGTCTCCGGCTTTGTCAGCCCTGCGCCCGCACTTCCAGAGCTGGACCCATTCACCAGCAGTGTTCCTCATGTCGCGCGCGTCGCCGGGAACATTCGACGTCGCGCCGTCATCCGCTCCGACAATGACACGTTCGTCACGCCTTCGCTGACCACCGAGCTAGGCCAGCTGCTGCGCGCCGAGGAAACCGTCGTGCCTGGTGCTGGGCACTTCCGCGCCGCCGAAGGGATCACCTCTCTCCCCGAGGTGGCTGCACTCCTGCGTAGCTGAGTCACGCGACAATCATCAGCACCGACGAAGAGCTGGCGTGGCCGGTACGTTCGCGGAATCGGGCATCAGCCCTCATACCGCCCTCTGAGACTTGCGTTGTGCGAAAATCCGGGCCCGTGACGGACCCTCAGCACCCCTCCCGGGCCGACCACTCGGACGCCTACGACGTCGAACGGCACGCCTGCCCGAAGTGCGACGCCCAGCCGGGCTCACCGTGCCGCTCGCGCTCCGGCGCGGTCACCTCCGCCTATCACACCCGCCGCTTCACCCTGGTGCCACGGCTGAAGAAGGCGTTGCGGGGGCCGACCCCGGCCGACCGTCGGCCGGGGCAGCCGTGGTGGCCGGGTACCCCGCCCCCGGCGCCGATCGACCCGGACCTGCCGAGCGCGGACATCCGCATCGGCTACGCCCGCTGCTCGACGCTCGGGCAGGCCCACGCCGACTTCGCCGACCTCCCCACCCCAGACGTCCCCCGGCCCCGCCCGGACGCCGCGGCGTTCAGCAGCTCATGACTCCGGGGGTGGGGCATGGGGTCCCAGTAGTAACCGCCGCAAAAACAACGAATATCGCTTACCTGGGACGATGCCGCTCGCCGCTGACGATCAGCAGCGGCCATTGCGCCGTGTCTTGAGGAGTGGCCGGGTCGTTCACCATGCAATGCGGTAAGCCGCCGATACGACGGGACGGCCCGCACGAGAGTGGTTGTGGTGGGGGTTCTCGGTGGCGACCCGTGTGTTCGCGGATGACGAGCTGGCACGGCTGCGCGGTTTTCCGGAGATCAACAAGGAAGAGCTGATCCGGTTCTTCACCCTGACGCCGGCGGACGTGGGGTTCATCGACCCGGGGCGCGGCCGTAGCCAGAAGGACCGGCTGGGGCTGGCGATCCAGCTGTGCGCCCTGCCGTGGCTCGGGTTCGTTCCGGACGACGTGGCCTCGGCGCCACCGGCGGCGGTGGCCCGGCTCTCCGAGCACATGCAGATCCCTGTCGGTGAGCTGCGGTTCTACGGCGAGCGGAAGCAGACCCGCACCGGCCACCTGCGCGAGGTGACCCGGTACCTGAACTGGAAGCCCGCGAAGACGCTGGAGCTGAAGGAGCTGGACGAGTTCCTGCTCGCCCGCGCGATGGAGCATGACTCCCCGTCGCTGCTGTTCCGTCTGGCCTGTGAGCATCTGGCGTCCTCGCGGGTGGTGCGGCCCGGGGTGGTGAAGTTGCTGGAGCGGGTGGCCACGGCGCGGGCGGAGGCCGGGCGGGAGACGTACCAGCGGGTGCGGCATCTGCTGACGCCGAAGCTGATGGGCGAGCTGGACGGGCTGCTGGCCGTGGACTCGGCGATCGGGACGACGCGGCTGAACTGGCTGTCCAAGGGCGCGACCGGGGACTCGGCGAACGCGGTGAAGGCAGAGCTGGACAAACTGGGCTTCCTGCGCGGCATGGACGCCCACACCCTGGACCTGACAGGCCTGCCCGCGGAGCGGCGCCGATTCCTGGCGGCGGTCGGGCGCCGCCTTACCGCGCAGTCGCTGGACCGGCGCGAGCCGCAGCGCAGGCACCCGATCCTGCTGACGGTGCTCTCGCAGTCGGCCGCCGATGTGCTGGACGAGGTCATCAGCCTCTTCGACCAGGCTGTCTCCGCGCGGGAGAGCCGGGCGCGCATCAAGATGCGGGATGAGCTGGCCGCCCGCGCCGCGGCTGGGGAGGGGCGGCAGGCGTTGCTGGACGAGATCCTGCCGGTCCTGGTCGAGACCGGGATCGAAGACGAGATGGTCGGCGCTCTGCTGCGGAACACCATCGGCATGGAACGGTTGCGGGCCGCGCTCGCCCAGGCGAGTGGCAGGCTGCCACGCGACAACGGTCATCTGGCGATGCTGGACAACTCCTACACCTACCTGCGGCAGTTCACCCCGGACGTGCTGAAGGCCATCGAGTTCACCGGCGGTACGGGCGCCGAGGCCCTCATGGAGGCCGTGAGGGTCCTGAAGAAGCTGAACGCGGACGGGGCCCGAAAGGTCCCCGACTGTGCGCCGACGGACTTCGTGCCCGCCAAGTGGGCCGGCTACCTGGAACAGGCCGCCCGGGACCGGGACGTCACGGCGTACCGGCACTTCTGGGAGCTGACGGTGCTCCTGGGCCTGCGGGACGGGCTGCGCAGCGGGGATGTGTACGTGCCGTCCTCGCGCCGGTACGCCGACCCTGCCTCATACCTGTTCACGCCCGAGCAGTGGGAGGGGCAGCGGGAGCAGTTCTGCCAGCTGGTCGGCAAGCCCACCGACGCGCGCGTCGCGCTGGAGGGGTGCAAGGAAGAGCTGGCGGCCGCGATGGCGGATCTAGAGAAGGTGCTGGGCAACCGGAAGGCGGGCACCGGCGAGGTGCGGCTGTCGCCGGGCGGGGAGCTGATCATCCCGCCGCTGTCGGCGGAGGACATCCCGGCCGAGGCCGCCGAGCTGAAGGAGGAGCTCTCCGAGCTGCTACCTCTGGCCCCGATCGCCTCTCTGCTGGTGGAACTGGATAGGCGGACCGGGTTCCTGGACTGCTTCACGCACGCCGGCGGCAAGCAGACCCGCTCGCCGGAGCTGAAGCGCAACCTGCTGGCGGTGCTGATCGCGAACGCGACGAATCTGGGTCTGGTGCGGATGGCGGAGGCGTGCGGGATCTCGTACGACATCCTGGCCTGGACCCAGGAGTGGTACGTCCGGGAGGAGACCCTGGCGGCGGCGAACGCCGCGGTCGTCAACTACCACCACCGTCTTCCGCTGACCCAGGCGTTCGGCGGCGGCACGCTGTCCTCCTCGGACGGGCAGCGGTTCCCGGTGAAGGGCAAGTCGACGACCGCGCGGGCGATGAAGAAGTACTTCGCCGGCCGCGGCCTGTCGACGTACACGCACGTCTCGGATCAGCACACGACGTTCGGCACGAAGGTGATCGTGGTGACTCGCCGGGAGGCGCACTACGTGCTGGACGAGATCATGGGCAACAAGACCGACCTGCCCATCACCGAGCATGCCACCGATACGCACGGCGTGACCCTGGTCAACTTCGCGCTGTTCGACCTCGTCGGGATGCAGCTCTCGCCGCGTATCCGGGACCTGGGGAAGATCACCCTGTACCGGATGGATTCTCAGCGGGACGTAGGCAGCCTCTGGCCGGTGGCGGGGCCGCTACTCACCCAGAAGATCAACATGGGGTTGATCGAGGACCAGTGGGACGATCTGCTGCGGCTGGCGGGGTCGATCAAGTTCGGCCACGCCACCGCTTCCCTGATTGTCGGCAAGCTGTCGGCCTCCTCCCGGCAGAACACTCTGGCTGCGGCGCTGAAGGAGTATGGGGCGCTTCGGCGTACGGTCTACGCCGCCCGCTATCTGGCGGACGAGACCTACCGCAGGAAGATCGCCCGGCAGCTCAACAAGGGCGAGTCCCTGCACTCGCTGCGCCGCAGCCTTCTGTACGCGCACGAGGGCGCAATCCGGCACCGCCACCTGACCGCGCAGACCGAGCAGGCGTGGTGCCTGACACTGCTGACCAACTCTGTGGTGACCTGGACGACGGAGTACTACGGCCTGGCCATCGCGCAGATGCGCGCCGAGGGCAGGGCGGTCGACGACGAACTTCTCGCGCACATCTCCCCGGCCCACAGCGAGAACGTGAACTTCTTCGGCACGATCAACGTGGAGGTTGACACCGAGCTCGCCAAGCTCGACCCGGCCGGATACCGGCCGCTGCGAGCCCGCCGCCGTGAGCGGCCCGTCTAATGGCTTGCCTTGCGTGCGCTGCTCCCGCTTTAATAAATGAACAGGCATTTATTAATCGGAGGTGTGGGTCGTGGCAGGGCGCCCAAGAGGTATCGATGACGCGACGATCTTGCGGGCAGCGGTGGACGTGATGGGCCGCACGGGCCCGGCAAAGCTGACACTGGCCCTGCTGGCGCGGGAGGTCGGGTTGGTGCCGGGCACATTGGTGCAGCGGTTCGGTTCCAAGCGCGGTCTGCTGCTGGCGCTGGCCGAGCACACGGCGAAGGATGCCGACGCGCTGTACGAGGGCGTACGTGCCGAACATGACTCGCCGCTGGCGGCGCTCGCGGCACTAGTCGTCGAAACCTGGGCGGCGGCCACCAGCCCCGAGGCGTTCGCGAACCATCTCGCGTTCCTGTGCGCGGATCTGGATGACACGCAGTTCCGTGACTGTGCCCTCGCCTCCCAGCAGGCGCAGTCCCACTGGATCGGCGAGCTGCTGGAGCACGCCAAGGATGCGCGCGAACTGGGGCCGGACACGGACATCACCGCCCTGGCCGCGACGGTGCAGGCCGCGACGATGGGCGTCGCCGTGCTTTGGGCGGTCGACCGACAGGGCGCCCTCGCCGAACGGCAGCGCACCGCCCTGGACGCCGTTCTCGCCCCCCATCGCCCTGCCCCGTGACCTCCGCTTCCCCTTCTCCCGTAAGGAGCCAGACCATCATGGCGACCTCCTCCACTCCCGAAGCCCCTGACCGTTCCTTCCGCACCCTGGTCTACATCGGCACGAGCCTGGACGGGTTCATCGCCCGCCCGGACGGTGACATCGACTGGCTCAACGAGCGCGGCGCGCAGGCCGGCGACATGGGGTACGAGGCGTTCATGGCCGACATCGACACCCTGGTGATGGGCCGCAACACCTACGAGAAGATCCTCACCTTCGGCTTCTGGCCCTACGAAGGCAAGCACGTGGCCGTCCTGAGTACCCAGCTGACGACGCAGGACGCGAACGTCGCCGTCTACCGCAGCCTGGACGCACTCCTGGAAAGTCTGGCCACCGAGGGCGCGAAGAACGTGTATGTGGACGGCGGACAGATAGTTCAGACGTTCCTGCGCGAAGGCATCCTCGACGAACTCATCATCACCACCGCCCCGGTCCTTCTGGGCACGGGCATTCCCCTGTTCGGTCGCCTGGACCACGACATCGACCTCGTCCACCGCGAGACCCGCGCTCTTGGCGCAGGCTTCGTGCAGACGACCTACACCGTCGACCAGAGGCCGGTAGCCGCGAGCCAGGGCTGAGGCCGGAGCGGCCCCACGAGAGCTGAGTGCTGCAGTCGGCGACGCCTCGCCGCCATGGTGCGGATGCTGGGCGAGGGCCACCCGTTGACGGGAACGGTCCGAAGCAATCTCGCCTTTGCCGTCACCGAACGCGACGGCGGCGAGCCCGGGCATCCTTGACCCTGGGCCACAAGCATGGATGTGACACAGGCGCCCGATGGCCGCGCGGTGATCACGTCCCCGCAGGTCGACCTGTGTCAGAAGCTGGTGCCACAACTGTGTGTCAAAAGCAGAGCCACAGCGTCAAGTTATGGGACGGTTGCCGGTATGGATCTGGCGTACGCACGTGTAAGCACCACCACCCAAGACCTCGCCCGGCAGCTCGATGCGCTTCGAGCCGCCGGGGTCGCCGAGGAGCACATCTACGTCGACAAGCGCACCGGCGCGAACATGGACCGCGACGGCCTCACGGCTCTGCTGGGCTTCGCGCGACCAGGCGACCGGATCAACCTGCTGACGTTGGACAGGCTGGGCCGCAACATGCGCGAGACGCTGAACCTCGTCCACGACCTCACCCAGCGCGGCATCTTCCTGCGCACACTCGGCGACAAACTCGCCGTGGACACCAGCGACCCAGGACCCGGCACCGACATGGCCATCGCCCTGCTGGCGATGTTCGCGCAGATGGAACGGATCTACATGCTGGAGCGCGCCGCCGGCGCCCGCGCGGCCAAGGAAGCCCGCGGCCTGCCGACAGGGCGTCCGGCGAAGCTGAACGCGACCACCCGAGCCGGAGCAGCTCAGCGGATCAAGGACGGCGCGATCCCCGAGCAGGTCGCCGCCGAGCTCGGCGTCAGCCGCTCCACCCTGTACCGGGAGCTGCGCAAGCACCGCGAGGGCGCCATCGTCGAACAAGTCGGACGGGAAGGCTGACCAGCGGCCCAGGCCAGATCCCAGCAGGTCAGCCATATCCGTTGTTTTTGCGGCGGTTACTACGGGGACCCCGGCATCCACGCTGTGGCAGGCTCACCATGACGGAATCCGCAGATCAGCGACGGCACCGATCCCCGGCCCCTCGACGATTGCCGTTGACATCACCATTAGGAAGCGTGGAACTCGTGGGCGTGGCACCGCGCCACTCCACTCACTGCGGGTGGTCCAAGACGGCCTCGGGGTCGGCGACGCCGGCGCCCTCGAGGAACACGACCAGGTCGTGGTCGCTGTAGGCGGTGCCGAGGATCTCGTCCCGGCCGCTGTCGTGCACAGTGACTCTCCGGCCGCCCAAGAGCGAGGGCCGGTGCACGACGATCGGCGCGCTGGTCACGCCTTCCAGCGTGCCCCGGGCCGGTTCGCTGGGCGAGTCGGCCCGGGGGCGTCAGGGTGAGTCGCCGGACCAGTCCCAACGGTTCCGCTCGCCGGGCGCGGGTCGTACAGGGCGCGGCCGCCGGCGCCGAACTGCCCGAGCTCGGTCATCAGCGCGACGCCGGTCTGGATCTCGTCCGCTGTCCAGCCGGTGATGTCGAGCAGCAGCCCATCGAGCGGGCCGCCGACCAGTTCGGCGTAGTCGCGGTGCGGTGGCGGGCCCGGGTGGTCGTGGTCGGTGCCGTAGACCCGGCCGCGCAGCAGCTGCTCGTCATCACGGTCCATCCGCTCAGCCTTGCAGCCGCCACTGACAGCCGGGTCCGGTCGCGTCACCTGCGGAAGCGGGAGAGCCATAGCGTTGTGACGGCGCAGTTTTCGCGCCGATTCCCGCCCTGACAAGGGGTTTTCCTACGGCCTCGGGGGCCGGGCACCAAAGGGGTTCCCAAGTGCCCTCCGAAGTGGGCACCCAGGGAGTCCCCTTGGGCTTGCCCGCCACGGGCCGGCCTTCCGGTGTGATCGGCCCGAGCGGTGCCGCTGCCCGGCCCTCGGGTGGGTGGTCGTCATCGTCTCGTCTCCTTCGCTGCCCCGGCGGGGGCGGTCGTTTCGAAGGAGCAGCGTGCACGGGCCCCCTTGTCCGCGGTCTGACCGTGGCCGGTAGCGGGCGTGGACAGGGGAAAACGCGGCGGTGGTCGGGGCGGTAGCAGACCTGGACAAGGGGCCATGGTCGGGCTCGTGGTCGGGCCGACCACGCTGGACAAGGGGGCCGGGATTGACCCTTGCAGCCCGGTTCGCTGTGACGTTGAGAGATAGATGGCCAGTTGGCCGCCGAAGGCCACACGCCAGGGCGGGACGTTGACTCCTACCTGGCCAGAACGTTGACCGGTAGCTGGCCGGCTGCGCGCCCGGAACGGGCCCATCAGGAAGATGGGGCGCGGGCGTTGTGCCAGTGGCTCGCATGTGACCGTCTCGCCCAGCAGGGCCGGGATGGGGGCGCGTCGCTGTCGGTGCGGGCGCCCCCATCGTGTCACGGGCCCGTAGGGCCGGGGGGTGACGGCGAGATCACTACGGGAGCCGCTTGATGATCCAGTCGCACAGTTCGGCGGTGATCTCCGTGTGGGCGGTGGTGGTGGAGGAGCACAGGAACTCGTCCAGTTCGCTCTCCTGCGGGTCGAGCCCGTTGATCTTGACGTAGAGGTCGTCCTGGTTGCCGATTTCGCGGATGGCGACGGCGCTGACCGAGGGGACGAAGCAGACGGTGGGGTGCCGCAGGTCGGTCGTGCCGCCCTTGTCCTTCAGGGCCTTGGCGATGATTCCGTAGGAGTCGAGGGTGCCGCCGGGGGCGCCGTCGAACTCGGGGAAGTCGTCGGTCTTGACGGTCTTCGAGGCCGCCGGCAGCAGCCGCTTCAGTTCGGCGACCGTGACGGCCTTCCCGGTGGCCTGGGTGTAGAAGGTGGTGCCGGGGAAGACGGTGGTGCCGGTGGACTTCAGAGCCATCTGGCCGGGCTGGACGTTGACGCCGGTGCCGTCGCCGGTGCCGTTGGCGACAGCGATCTTGAGCGGACGCTGAGGCCAGCCGCCGACATCTTCCAGTTTCTGCAGGAAGCCGGTGCGCAGCGGGTCCTGCTGGTTGGTGCCGTCCGCGCTGTTGTAGTGCCGGTACAGCATCTGCCGCGAGGCGGGGCTGTTGATCTGCTTGGCGAAGTCGTTCTGCTGACCCGGCAGGGTGGGGATGAAGTGGGCGAACGCCTGGATCCCGATGGGGATCACACCGCCGCGGTGCGGGGTGTCGTAGGAGAAGTACAGCGCGGTCTGGTGGTCCACCTGCTGGGCCTCGAGTTCAGCCAGGGCGTAGCGGGTGATGAGGCCGCCCATGCTGAAGCCGCCGACGGCCAACTGGGTGCTGTCCGACCGCTCATTGATGGTGCGCTGGATGACTGCTTTCGCGGCCTCGGCGTTGGTGAGGATGGAGGCGGTCCGCTCCTCAAAGCCCAGCAGGATGACGGTCCTGCCCTGCTTGCGCAGCTTGGTGATCAGCGGGTAGTCCCGGTTGAGGCCCGCGTAGAGCACGGTCAGGTCGCTCTTGCCCAGGTTGAACCCGTCGGCCATGATGACCGGCCGGCTGACGCCGCGTGAACCCTCGCCGTAGTAGACCCACGCGAAACCGTTCGGCAGCTCCCACTCCTCGTCCGGTTCCGGCACCGGATACGGCAGGGGAGATACGGACGTGATCGGGTCCCCGAGCGTCAGCCGGCCGATCTCCTGCTCGATGCCCTGCTCTGCAGCCAAAGCGACTCCCTTGTGCTTCACGCGCATGCAGCGCCCTCGTCGAAGCGAGAGCGCTGCACGCGGACTGGTGAGGGGAAAATTGCCTCAGCAATATCTTTTACCCGGCTTGGTGGAAAAAACCGGAGATTTGCCGTATCTGTCGCCTATAGGGCTGATACGAGCATGAGGAGGGTTTATCACACTCCGCCCCAACCAGGCTGCGCCGACGGGGTACTGGCAGCCGGCATGAGGGATGAGTCCGGCCCCCAGCACCCGCGAGTTCGCAACGACCCGTCATCACGGTGAACGTCATCCCGGACCCCGACCACGCGGACACCGCCGACGCACTGGAGGCGATGCGCGATGAGCGCCTGGTGCCGGCTCACGCGGTGCACTCCGCACCCGGTGCGCACCGGTAGCCACACCACTGAGGGGGTGGACGCGCACTGGTGCGGTGGTGCGCATCCACCCGGTGCATGCCGACTCCACCCGTGCGCACCACCCGTGCGCACCACCGGCGCGGCCGACGGCGCGGGAGTGGTGCGCATCGGGTGGATGCGCGGCATCGCCCCCGTCGATGTCGCGCACTCCCACACGATGTCGTCCACTGAGCTACCGCCAACCTGAAGCCCCTGGTCAAAGGGCCGGTGTGATTGGCTCCCTGCCGGTGGACTCCATTCGGGACCGCCGGGCGGCCGCACCCGGCAGATGCCGTCCTTGCCGTACCGGATCACCTCCACCCCGTCCTCGATCCCCCGCTCGATCACGCGCCTCCCCACCACCCACACGGACGGCCGCCGGACCTGCTGTGGACGCGGAGAGCCAGCTGTCACCGATGAGGGAGACGCGGACCACCTGCGGCCTCCCCATTCCCCCATACACAAAGGGCAGGCCCCGCTGCTGCCCGCCACAGAGAGCGTATGAACCACCGCTCCGGTCATGGAGGTGTCGGCACTGATCTCCGCCACGAGGCCGGGCCCGACGAGGGCGGTGTCGAGGACGTCGTGGGTGCCCAATGCCGAGGAGAACTTCGCGCCAGTCCAGGGATGGCCGGGGCCAGCCGGGGTGAGGTGCTCGGCGAACTCGCGGGCGGCTCGGGGCGTAGCGGGATGGTGCGGCCGTCGGGGCGGAGCCGGGCGTATGCCTTCAGCAGGGGGGAGTTCCGTCGGCCGCAGGGGGTGACGCGCGAGGTCGCGGTTCGTTGTGCAGTCATGATCAAAAACATGCTCGGAGTGGCTGTCCTGGTAAGCGCGGCCGTGGTGAGCGGCACTCAGGCCGTTCAGGCTCAGCCGGCTGATGTCCCCAGTGCGCAGCAGACCAAGCGGTGGGAGCAGCCGGGACAGTGGGATTGGGTGGTCCCGCAGGGAGTGAACGAGATCACCGTGTATTCCTGGGGTGCCGGCGGCGGTGGTGGCGGCGGCGGTGGAACCGGAGGTTCCGGCGGTGGTGGCGGCGGCGGCAACGGGGGTGGGTCCAACGCCGTGGGGACAGCCGGCGGTGGTGGGGGTGGCGGCGGTGGCAGTGCGGGTGGCGGCGGCGGCGCGGGCGCGAGCAGCGGCTCCTTCGTTCAGTGCCGGCTGTCCGTGGCGCCGGGGTGGAAGCTGCGGATCGTCGTCGGGGGCGGCGCGTCGGGCGGTGCGGGAGGCCCCGGCGGATCGGCGGGGGCTCATGGGGAGGGCGGTGGCAGCACATTCGGCGGTGGAACCGATGGGACTGGCGGTGGTGCGGCCAGCGGCGGCGGTCACGTCGGTGGCCGCGCGTCGGGCTCGGGCATCGAGATCCGTGACGGAAGCAACAAATTCCTGGAGTCGGTCGCGGGTGCGCCGGAGGGAATCGGCGGTGAGCCGGGGCGGTCCGGCAGCGCTGGTTCGGGAGGTGGGGGCGGCTACAACGGCACAGTCGCCGGCGGAGCCGGTGGCGGCGGCGGAGCCGGTGGCAAGGACGGTGGCGCGGGCGGAACCGGCGTCGGGGGCAACTCCCCCGCGCGATACCCCTGCGGCAGGTCTGGGGAGAAGGTCGCAGCGGTGGAGGGCAAGCCCGGTCAGCCCGGAGGTACCGGCCTACCCGGCAACAAGGGGGTCGACGGCACCCACAACGAAAAGGGAGGCGTCAGCAGGCCCGGGAAAGGCGGGCATGGAGGTAGTCACGGCGCCTCTGGCTCCGGCGGCACACCGGCCGTAGCGGACGGCATGTCCTACGGTGCCGGCGGAAACGGTGGCCCAGGAGCGCACGGCACCGGCGGCGGAAACGGCGGCCAGGGAGGCGAATGGGAACCCAACGTCGGCAACGCCAAGGGCGAAAAGTGGAGGGGCCTGGACGGAAGGGCCGGACTCGCCGGCCCCAACGGGGCCGCAGGCGCCAAGGGCGGTGACGGGGCAGTCGTCATCACCTACTGACACCCCCCGTGCCCGGGCCGCTCATAACCGGCCCGGGCACGGCCGCCGAACACGCAACTTGCCAGGGGCGAGCGGCGATGAGGCGGCAACTGTCGCCAGGTCCCTCACCTGGGAGCGCCGACGGCTACCGCCTCGACCGCTACGACATCATCGGCGCCCCGGGCTGCCTCGCAGGCATGACCGTCCGCCTGTCCGCATCACGCGGAAGTGGCCGTGTCCCGGCCGCGTGAGCTGGCAGAAGTGCAACGGTTCTTGCTTCGATCCGGCGCTCATCCGCACAGACCTCGCGGTGACCTCTCTGCCGCGCTCTCGTTGGCCTGGCCATGAAGAACATCGCGATGCTCCAGGAATCCGGCTCCACCCGGCCCATGGCCGCTCCGCCGGCCCCTGGGCGTTCCCGGCCCTGGCGTCTGGCCGCCGCTGCGGTCGCCTTCGGCGCCTTCGCCCTCCCCCTGGCCGCCACCTCTCCGGCTGCAGCCGCGACCCGCCAGGTCCACGTCAGCTACCAGGACAGCGAAGGCTATTACGACGTGCGGTTCAACGGCACGGTCAAGCCCGATGGCGCGACCGGCTACATCGTCGACGGCGAACTCGACGCCTACTGCGACTCCCACACCTTGACCCGCCAGTCAGTCCGCCTCGGATACGGAGCCGTATCCGCAAGCTGGCAGTACAAGGGAATCTGGTGCGACGACGCACCGCAGCACATCACCATCAAGGGGAGCCGTAAGAGCGGCGAGAAAGTGGAGTTCAAGGTCGGGGCCAGCAGCGGTGTCTTCAATACCTACCGCTACGGCACCGCGGTCTCATACGACATCGGCACCAGCTGACACCACTGGCCGCGATGGGTTCCCACCCGCAGCGCGATGGCCCGCATCGCCGATGGACACGGTGCCCTCGGTGCCAACCACTCACCCCCATACCTTCCGCTTCACCGGCCATCGCCTCGAACGAGTCGTTCGGGGGGTGGACGAAGACCTCTACCGATCCGCGGCTTTGTGCGGCCATCGTGGACCGGCTCACCTTCGGCGGCAACATCATCGAGACCGGAACCGAGTCCTACCGGCTCGCCAGCACCAAGGCCCGGGCCGCCGCAGGGCAGGACGCTGCCACGAGCTGACCACGGCCGCCACAGAGGAGGAGTTACGTCGGCCCGGTCCTCCCCGCGCGCAACGGTCTTCACTCGGGCCCCTCGGTCACGGCATGGACCGCAGGGGCGGGTGCTGCGTCGTTATCCCTGAGGGCTGGAGCAGTGGCGGAGGTTCGGGGCCGGGATCCTCGGTAACAACGACGCCGGCGGCCGCGTGGTCGAAACCGGCTGGCCAGCGAGTGTGCTCGCTGGCCACCGCGCCGGTCAGACGTGCCTGGAGAAGGTCGGCCGTGCTCAAGTCGGAGCCACGCAAGTCGGCCAGGCGCAAGTCGGCGCGGCAGAAGACAGCGCCGCCTGCGTCGGCCTTGCGCAGGTTCGCCTCGCGCAGGTCGGCCTCGGTGAAGTCCGCGTCACGCAAGTCGGTTTCGACCAGCCGTGCGCCCCGCAGGTCAGCCAGAACGCAGCGTGCCCGGCGCAGGATCGCCGTCTTGAGGTCGGCGTGCCGCAAGTTGACCGAGACGAGAGACGCCTGCGTCAGGTTGGCGTGGTACAGGCCCGCCGCCTCCATACAGGACCGGTCGAGGTTGACCTCATGCAGCCACAGCCCGTCGCAGTCGGCCCGGCGCAGGTCCGTAACACTGAGGTTCACCCAGGACTGCTCCCGGGGTTGCAGCAACAACACGCCGAGCCCAGTCAGTGCCACCTGGGCGTCGGCGGCACGGACCTCCAGCGGCACGACGTCGTTGATGGGCACGTCCGTCGCTGGAGCTTCCGGTCCGGCGGGCGGCCAGGGCAGGTGTGTACGCAGGTAAGCGGCCTGGATGGAGATGACGGCCTCGCGGTCGCGGGCGGAGTGCTCCGCGATCCGCCACAGTGCGTGGAGCCCGCCGATGCGTGTTTCCAGCTTGTCACTGCCGAGCTGATCGACGGCCGTGCTGAACCGGTCGGTGACATAGCCTTCCTGGGTGGCGCGCAAGCTGTCCTGGCTGACGCGTAGTTGCCGCCAGGTGGCGTACGCGCCGAACAGCACGACCATGCCGCCCACGGCCTGCAGAAGTGTCGTACGGACGTCGTTCACCGCCTTCAGCCGGTCCTGCGCAGCGACGCTCGCCCCGGCGAGATCGTGGTCGACCACCACACCCGGCAAGACGACGAGCACCGCGCCCAGAACGGCCAGCCCTGCTGTCCCGGCGAGCAGGGCCCCGATCGCACGATGCCTGACCAGCCGGTCGCGCCACGGCCTGCGACCGCGGTCCGACTCCCCCATCTCCATGGGCATGGGAGCCTAGGCGCCGCTCAGAAGACGATCAAGATGTACGACTTGGAGCGGCGGCGCTCCACTCCCACTGACCCGACGGGCAATCACCGGACGACGGCAGAGCGTTGCCAGTTCTCATCGACATTTTCGAGCCTTGTGATCGCTAAGTGCTGCCCGAAACCGTCGATAAACGTTGCCCACTCTCGCCTGCAGAACCACTCGCGACCGCGACGGCATCCTCTGGCTCTACCGCAGCACTGGCAACCCGGCCGCCCCCTTCACGTCTCGCACCAAGATCGGCGGAGGCTGGAACACCTACACCCGCATCCTCACCACCGGCGACACCACCGGCGACGGCAAAGCCGACCTCGTGGCCGTGGACCGCGACGGCGGTTTCTGGCACTACCTCGGAACCGGCAACCCGGCCGCCCCCTTCACGACCCGCACCAAGATCGGCACTGGCTGGAGCACGTACGACTCGCTCATCTGACCAACCATCGGGCAGAACCGCCGACGCTCCGCTCGCCCCGGATTCGAAGTCTCCGGGGTGAGCAGAGCTCTTTCCACCAGGTCCCTGCAAAGCAGCCTCCCGGCAGGCCGTGACGTTCCCTTTTCTGTGCCTTCGAGTGAGCCGCAGAAACGCCACTCAGGGCTCCCTGGTGACCGCACCACCTCGTTCACGTACACCGACACCGCGAACGAGTGCCCGCACACCCGTCCCAGCCCATGTCTCGGTTGCGGCGGCGGTCACCCCTTCGCACCCACCGATGGCGCCAAACGTTTCTTTGCTTGATCTTTTAGGTGCTCGCAGTCGCGAACAGCGCTCGGCGGTTAGGGTGGCAGCCGCCGAGACGAAGGGGGGAAACGGTGAGTGACGACGGCAAGATCCTTGACATCAAGACCGCCGATCTCAAGGCGACAGCACCGACGTTCCACGAGCAGAGCGTGGCGGTGGAGCGGGCTCTGACCACGCTCCGGGCGTCGTTGGCCACGGCGGGCGCGGCTTGGGGCGATGACGACCCCGGCACGAAGTTCCACGACAAGTACGGCCCGCTCGTGACCCGGATCGAGCAGTCCGCCACGATCATCAAGGACGGCCTGGCCAGCATTCATCTGGCCATGTCCGACATGGCGGACGGGCACATCGACAATGACGCCCTGGTCGGCTCCATGTTCCGCAGGGCCGTCCCGAAGCCGCACGAGCGCCAAGAGGCCGGGAACCCCCATCGGGGGCAGGAGCAGTGAGTGCCGGTGACAAGGTCCGGGAGATCGTCACCGACGTCACCGGCATCGAGTGGCCCGCCGGTGACGTGGGCAAGCTCCGCAACATCGCCGACGCCTGGCGGAAGTTCGCAGATGACATGGAAGACGTCGCCGCGGCCGCCGACAAGGCAGCTCAGGCGCTGATCCACCACAACAGCGGCGAGGCGATCTCGGCGTTCAACGACCCCTTCTGGCGCCGTTATTACCATGACAAGAAGGGCTGGCTACAGGACCTCGTCGATGGTCCCCGCGACCTGGCGAAGGGGATCGACCAGTACGCCGACGCCGTCGCGGACGCAAAGAAGAAGCTCGACCACGAGCTGGAGATCGCCGGCGCCGTGATCGTTGCGGGCACTGCCCTCGCCTTCTTCACGCTGGGGGCGACCGAAGCCGCCGCCGCGACAGCCACGGCCGCGATCGTCGACCTGGCCGCCACCGTGGGGGTGGCCCTCACGACGGAGGTCGCCACCATCGCGGGTGCCGCTTTCGCCACCGCGGCCATCGCGGGCATCGAATCCGTAACTGTCGACCTCGCCGTCGCCCAGCCCCTCAAGATCGCCTCGGGCCTGCAAGACGGGTTCAGCCTTGACGAAGCCAGCCGTGCGGCCACCGACGGGATGCTGTACGGCGGGTTGTTCGGGGCTGGTGGCGCTACTGCGCGCGTTGCGGGCGAAGCCGGAGGATGGGGCAGCCTCCTGTCCGGAACCGGCCCGCGCCTCACCCTCGCCGACCTTGCCTATGGTCCCGAGTGGGGTGGTGCCCGCGCTCCGCTGGCGGGTGGGAGAGATCCCTTGCCCGGGGAATTGCCACCGGGCTATGACCTTCATCAATCGGGAGGGTCGCTCCGCCCCCGTGATGACGGTACGGTTCGCGCTTACGAACGTACGGAGACATGGGCCACCGATGCCTACGAATCCTTCCGCTCTGCGGATGACGTCGATGCCCTGGCGGGATCGTTGCAGAATGCCCCGCGCATACATGGCGGTCAAGGGTTTTCAAGGGATGAGATTGCCGCGGTCAAGCAGCATATATTCGAAGAAACTCACCCATTGACGTCCTACGACGGCGAGATCGTCCACGCCCGATACGATCCCAACCCCGACATGGCGGAGGCGTGGGTGCGCCTCAGGGCCGGCCGCCACACCGACTCCGACCTCCTGCTGTTCGAGCACGAACTCGCCGAGCACCAGTACTATGTCGATCATCCAGGAGCTCCGTACTCGGAAGCTCATGCGGCGGCAAACAAAGTTGCCAACTGGGAGGCGAGCGAGATCACGCCTCCCGGACGCGAGGACTACAACGCCCCATGGGAGTGAACGATGGCAATCTTCTCTGAAATCAAGAAAGTCGGCGAGAGTGAGCAGGAAGTGCGCTACTCGTTTTCGAACGGAATCGACGCGGAGCGTTTCCTGATCCTCGATAAGATCAACGAAAAACTCCATCCTGAAGACGGCATCGAAAACGTCGTCTACCGGGCTGTAGCGAGGAAGGTCGCCACAGCGTGGAGCCGCGAGGGGAAGGCCCCGGAGCGATTGACAGTCAACTCCTGAGCCTGACGTCGTGGGCCGTCGTCCGGCAGTCCGTCGACGGCCGGCCGGTGCACCCCCCTCCTGCGCAACAGGCGCAACCTTCGCCGGTAACCAGACGGGCACAGCCTTCGACGGAGCGTGAGTCAGGCGTGCTGCTTCCATGCTCCCCTCAGGCGCACGCCTCTCCTTGTTCGAAGCAACTCAAAACGGAGACAGCCCCGGCAGCCCGGTGAAGTACTGGGACGGACCCGTCACTTCCCGCGTCCTCGCTTCGCCCTGCCGTGAAGGATCATGGCTGCCAGCGACCCGTACGAGGAGTTCGGCGCGCCGGAGGACTTCGCGGCCCGGCTCACGCCGCGAGTGCGACAAGCATCTCTCCTCTGCTCGGGTGAGGTGTGGTGCGCAGACACATGCGCGCACCACAAGAGGTAGGGGTTCTTCTCCTGGTCCGAGGGGTCGGGCTGGGTGAAGCGGCCCAGGTTGGGGTCGTAGTAGCGGGCGCCGAGGTGGTAGAGGCCGGTGGGGTTCTTGTAGCCGGCGGTGAAGCGGCAGGGCTGCGGGGTCTTCTCCGTGAGTGCCTGTTTCTAATCTTGGTTGCGATGACTCCCGTCTGGGAGCATCGTCTTGACATGATCGAACTGAGTTCTCTGGGACCGGATGACTGGCCGGTGTGGCGCGACCTGCGGCTAGCAGCGCTTGCCGAGGCGCCGTATGCCTTCGGCTCGACGTTGGCGGAGTGGCAGGGGCAGGGCGACCGGGAGGAACGCTGGAGAGACCGCCTAGGGATTCCTCGGTCTCACAACGTTGTCGCAGTCCGCGCGAGCGGGCCGGTCGGGATGGCCAGCGGTGTACCGGCTGAGCAGCCAGATGCCGTGGAGTTGATCTCGATGTGGGTCAGCCCCACGGTTCGAGGTCAGGGGGTGGGAGACCTCTTGATCGAAGAGATCGCGCAGTGGGCTGTGCAGAGGGACGCTGGGACCTTGCGGTTGTCAGTGATGCCGGATAATCGTGCAGCTATCGCGCTCTATGAACGTCACGGCTTCAAGGACACCGGGGAGCCGGGCGACCTGCTGCCGGATGGTGTGCGCAGGGAATTGGTCATGGCAAAGGCTCTCGATCCCGTGGTCAGCGGCTGACGGGCGGGCCTCGGTTTGCCGGTTGCGCTGATGGAGCCGCGTGGTGGTGCGACAATTGGGCTGGCTTGAGGGCCCGGTGACCTCTTGGTGGGACTGCTGACCGTCAGTGCCAAGTGGATCAGTCGCGTTGGGCCTCGCGGGAGGCCGGTTGTCCGCTTCTGCGAGAACTTCGGACGCCTTCAACCAGCACCCCGCCCAGGCGTTCAGAGCCCGTGAGCTGCACCAACTCCTCGGCATGCCCGCCGACGAGGCGTCCGTCAACATCACCCGCAGCCGCCTCGGACGCCTCACCCGCCAAGGCTTCCAACAGACGCCGGCAGCCTTACTCAGGTACGGGCGAAGGTGCGCAGGTCTTCGTTGAGGCGGTCCGCGTGGGTCGCGAACAGCCCGTGGCCCGCGTTCTCGTACACGTGCAGTGCCGCACCCGGGATCAGGGCGGCTGCACGGCGGCCCGTGAGGTGGAGCGGGGCGGAAGCGTCGGCGGACCCGTGCACGACGAGGACCGGGCAGTCGATCTTCGCCAGCTCCGGTACGAGGTTCAGTGAGGGCAGAAGGTCGTTGAGGGCCGTCCCGGCCCGAGCCGTCGCTCCATGGCAGAGGTCCACCATGTGCGCCACGTACGCGTCCGACACCGTGGGGCCCGGAAGATGGCGGGCGAAGAAAGCGTTCGCCCCGTCGGCGAAGAACTTCGCCCGGTCCTGCCGGAAGGTCTCGTTGAACGCGCGGATGAGCTCTGGATCCAGTCCCTCGGCGTGATCCGGAGACCGGGCCGGCCCCGGCGCCACTCCGCTGACGAGTACCACCCTGGCCACCCGCTCACCACAGCCGAGGGTCAGGTGGCGGACGACCTCGGCGGTGCCGAAGGAGTGCCCGACCAGCGTGACGTCGAGCAGGTCCAAGTGGTCGAGCAGGGCGCCCAGATCCCCAGCCAGCGTATCGAGGTCGAAGCCGCCCCAGACGTCCTCGGATCTGCCGTGTCCCCTGCGGTCGAGCCCCACGCACCGGAACCCCTCGGCCGCCAGGGGCAGCATCTGGTACTCCCACATCTCGGTGCTGAAGTAGGAGCCGTTGACGAAGACGATGACGGGGCCGCTCGCCGGACCGTAGTCGGCGAAGTGGAGGCGGGTGTGATCGGTCGTGGACTCGAAGTACGGCATGACGGGGGTCCTTCCGTGGGGCGGCTGTGGGGCGTGGCACCATCCTTGCCCGGTGCCACAGGCCGGGCCATTACCTCCGAGGGCACGGCCGAGGCGCTTACCTGGTCTCCTGCGCCGGGAATCGAGGCCAGGCGTTCGAGGATCTCGACGGCGCTCTTCGCTCAGGCGAAGGGGGCAGGGGGCAGGGGGCAGGGGGCAGGGGGCAGGGGGCAGGGGGCAGGGGGCAGGGGGTTCTCGCCCTGAGGGGAAGCCCCAGCAACGGACCGCCTGGTTCGCGGCCCTGGGCGTCACCGTCGAACGGGTCCCGACCGACAACGCGTGGGCCTGCAGCGAGAACACCGGGTTGGTTCCTCCGGTTGATCCGGCAGCGTCGGCGGCGGGCGCGGCGGACCGGTCATCACGGTGGTTCAGATGCCCGCGAGGAACTCCCGGACCGCGGTGGCGAAGCCCTCGGGGTCGGCCTGTTGGACGAAGTGGTCGGTGTCCAGCCGGCGGTAGACCGTGCCGGGGCGCCTGGAGCACATGGCATGGGCCTGTTCGGCGGGCAGGACCTGGCTGCGCAGCCCATGGATGAGGAGCGCGGGGCAGTCGGTGGCGAGCCACTGTTTCCAGTGGTCACCGTGGACGAGGTTCTCGGAGTCGACGGTGTCCTGCGGGTGGAAAGGCAGCCGCCAGCCGGCGCCGCCGGGCAGCGGGCGCAGCACGGGGCCGAGAACGGCGGCGAGGGGTCCGCAGGCGGCGGCCAGTTCCTCGCGGGTGGCAGCGGTGTAGGGGAAGTCGAGCACGAAGGCGAGGGGGCTGGTTCCGTGGTCGGGGAGGTCGACGGCGGTGTCGATATTGATCAGGGCCTCGACCAGTTCGGGGCGTTCGCAGGCCAGGTGGTAGGCGTTGACCGCTCCGAGGGAGTGGCCGAGGAAGACCGCCCGGTCGATGCCGAGGTGGTCGAGGAGGGCGAGGAGGTCGGCGAGGTAGCCGATGCGGGTGTATTCGCGGGCGCGCTGGGAGTCGCCGTGGCCGCGCTGGTCAGGGGCGATCACGCGCCACTCAGGGCCGAGGGCAAAGGCCAGGGCGGCGAAGGACGCGCCTTCGGAGAGGTGGCCGTGCAGTGCTACGAGGGGGCGGCCGTTGCCGCCGTAGTCCAGGTAGGACAGGGTGCGACCGTCGAAGGTCATGGTGGCACGGGTGGGCAGGGCGGTCATCGCGGTGATACTCCCTCGGTTCGAGGTGCGGGGTAGCGGGTCCTTGCCGAGGTCGACGTCTGAGGCGCTTGTTCTGTACAACCGAATAGATGACACCGAATAGATGACTTGGAGGGGCCGGAGCCCTGGGGCCGCGGCGCGCTCGGCGCGTAGCAAGCGGACGACGGCCTCGCGGGTGGAGGGGTGGGGTCAGGCGATCTGCTTCTGTGGGTTCAGGTCGAGGGTGATGTGCGGGGCGAGCGCGTGCAGGAAGTCCGGGGCGTCGAAGATCTCCCCGGCGGAGGCGACGCCGGTGGTCTTGGTGCGGCCGGTCAGGACGCGTTCGAGGGCCTCGGCGACCAGGGGCGCGGTGACCGCGTAAATGTCCTGGCCGCCGGCCGTGGCCCGGCGTTCGGCTCCGCCCGAGCGTACGACGACATCGACGAGGAAGGTCTGGTCCGAGCGCCCGCTCTTGTCGGCGGCGGTCGGGGGCGGTGTGTGGGGGGCGGCGATGTCGCGGACGGCGTCGGCGGTCATGTAGGTGGTCACATCGGGGATGGACAGGTGCTGGGGGACGGTGACGACGTCCGCCATCGTGAACTCCCCGATCACCTGCCGGGGCCCCATCGGGTCCGGGAAGGTCCACTCCAGGGTGGGCGCCTGGTCGATGCGGTGCTCCCACTGTCCGCCGCTGTAGCGCAGGCGGTGGTCGCCGCGCCGCTCGCGGGAGACCGCGCCCGAGAGCCGGGTGCCGGCGGTGGGGTGCCAGCTGCTGAGCGCGTAGGCGATGTGGGCCTCGTCGGCTTCGGTCCAGTCGCCCATCGCCGCGGTGGCCAGCAGGTCGCCGAGACCGCCGAAGAAGGCCATGGCCGGGACGATCACCGCTCCCGCGTCCCGGGCCCGCTCGCGGTAGTGGGCGAAGGTGTCGAGATTCGCCTCGAGTTCGGCGGCCACGTCCAGGTACGGGATCCCCGCGCGCAGCGCGGCCTCGATGACGGGGCCGGTGGTCGAGGCGAAGGGGCCGGCGCAGTTGATGACCGCCGCCGTTCCCGCCAGAGCCCGGTCCAGCGAAGCCCGGTCCCCGACCGACGCCACCCGGGCCTCCAGCCCGTGCTCGCCGGCCAGCTCCTCCAGAGCCTGCGCGTTGCGCCCCGACGGCACCGGGACGAACCCGCGCGCGGCCAGCTCCGCGACCACGAACCGTCCCGTGTGACCGTACGCGCCGAAAACCGCCACCAGCTGACCTGACCCCATGAGACTGCTCCCCTGCACTCGAACGCCCGCTGCGATGTCGATCCGCTGCGGCCTGACACGCCTATCCTGTCCTCGCGGCAGCACCCCGCACGAGCGTCGGAAACGACATGCCACGTACAGTTTCGGACATGCCCACTGTCGCGCTGGCCGTCACCGATGGCATGCTCCACTACGAACTGTCCGTGGCCGTCGAGATCTTCGGGTCCGACCTGACCCACATCGTGGATCCCTGGTACGACTTCTCCCTCTGCGGGAACGGCCCGGTGCGCGTCGACCGCTTCCGCCTTGAACCCGACCATGGACTCGACCACCTCGCGCACGCGGACACGGTGATCGTCCCCGGCTGGGCCGACACGGACCGCGAACCGCCACCCGAACTGGTCGAGGCGGTGCGCGCCGCTCACGCGGCCGGTGCCCGCGTGGCCTCACTGTGCACGGGCGCCTTCGTCCTGGGCGCGGCAGGACTGCTCGACGGCCGGCGCGCCACCACACACTGGGCTCACACACGGGAACTGGCCCGGCGCCACCCAGCGGCCACCGTCGATCCGGACGTCCTCTACGTCGACAACGGCGACGTCCTCACCTCCGCGGGCAAGGCCGCCGCCATGGACCTGTGCCTGCACCTGGTCCGCCTCGACCACGGCTCGGCCAACGCCAACAAGATCGCCCGACGTCTGGTCATCCCACCCCACCGCGACGGCGGCCAGGCCCAGTTCATCGCCACCCCCCTCCCCGCCCCCGGCAACCACCCCCTGAGTGGACTCTTCCCCTGGGCGTTGGAGCGACTGGACCAACCGCTCAGCGTGGAGGACCTGGCCCGCCAGGCCCGTATGAGCTCACGCCACCTCGGCCGGCACTTCAAACACCTCACCGGCACCACGCCGCTGCAGTGGCTCCACACCCAGCGCATCCGCCATGCCCAGGAACTGCTGGAGACCACCAACGCCACCGTGGACACCATCGCCGCGGCCACCGGTATGGGCACCGCCACCACCCTGCGCCGCCACTTCCACCGCAGCGTCGGGGTCCCACCCGACACCTATCGCCGCACCTTCCGCCCCTGACAAGGCATTTCCTTTGGGGAGTCGGAGTCGGCGGTAGCAGACGAGGGTAGCTGCGGGGCGGTGAAGGCGAGGACGTGTTCGGGCTTGCGCTCGTATCGGCGGTGGAGTCGTCGGCATCCGCCGAACCGGGCGGTTGGGCATGGTCCGTTCGACGACCCACCGATGTCGGCCCAGGCATTCGGAGTTCTCGATGCCGCGGCGGGCGATGCGGGGTGTGATGCCCCGCGAGCGTAACCCTTGCCGCTGGCGAGGGTAGTCGTAGCCCTTGTCGCCGTGGAGTTTGTCCGGCCGCCGCCGTACCCCGCCCCCGCAGCCCGGGGGAGGCCGCCGACCGCTCGCGGACGGAGAAGCGATGAAGGACTTCCAGGACCTCACCGGCCTCGGATGAACGTGGCCGCGTCGCGGGGCCTCGGCCTGATGCGCGCCTACGCAGTGCTGGACCGTGCGGCGGTCGTCGAGCAGGTCGCGCACCTCATGTCCAGGCGTGGGGGGGGGGGGGGGGGGGGGGGGGCCCCCCCCCCCCCCCCCCCCCCCCCCCCCCCCCCCCCCCCCCCCCCCCCCCCCCCCCACCGCGGCATCAGGCCGCCAGCGCTTCGCGGAGCGTTGAAGGCTTGAGTCCGAAGGTGTCGCGGACATCGCTGTCGTCCACGAGGAACGGACGCTCGGACATGTAGCTCATCTCGGCGAACTCCCGCCACAGCGGATCGGTGAAGGACAGCAGCGTCATATCCCGTTCGGTGAGCGGCTCCAATCGCGGTTGGGGCGCTCCGTGGAGTTCGGCGAGTTCGGTCGCGGCCTGGCGCAGGGTCGTGGTGATGACCGGGGCGTGCCAGCCTCGCCCCCAGGCCCGCTCGTCGCCGCTGACCGCCACCAGCGCCGCTGCGACGTCCTCGGTGTACGAAAACGAATGCGCCGCATCGGGATTGCCATGGACGAGAGCCAGTTCACCCTCGCGGACCCGGGGCGCGACCAGCAGCGTGAACGCGGAGACTGCGCCCGGGCCCAGGTACTGGCCGGCTCGCACTTCGGTGACCCGCAGCCGCCCTTCGTCGTGGGCATCCTTGGCCTGCTGCCACAGCTGGGCCCTCACCCGGCCCTTTCGGGTGTGCGGGGCCATCGGGGTGCGCTCGGTGACCGGCCCGGTGGTCTGCTGATAGCCGTAGTGGTTGCCGAGCATCACGTAGTCGGCCCCGGCCCGCTCGGTCGCGGCGAGGATCGAAGCGAACAACGGCGGCATGGTCTCCGGCCAGGTCTGGTAGGCGGTCATGGCGGCGTTGAAGACCGTGGTCGCTCCGGCCAGCGCCTCGGCCAGTTCGTCAGTGCGGCCCGCGTCCAGGGCGATCCGTTCGATGCCGGGGTGGTCAGGGCCACTGCCGCTGCGGGTGATGAGGCGGACCGGCTTGCCGCTGTCGGCCAGTTGCCTTGCGGTCGCGGCCCCGGTCGCGCCTGCCCCGATGACGACTGATTCAGCCATGACGTTGTCTCCGTTTTCGCTCAAAATGGAACGCTTCCCTGAAGAGGGAGACGTGGTTCGCGGGGCCCCGATCGCTCGCCCAACTCTGCCGTGCGGCCGCAGGGTAGGGTCAGTGGCCTGAAAGCCATGAGATCCAAGGATCTAGCCATGCATCGTGTTGCCGTCCTGGCCGTCCCCGCGGTCAAGCCCTTCGACCTGTCCATGCCGTCGACGCTGCTCGGCGCCGCCGAACTCGAGGGACGCCCCGGCTATGAGGTGACGGTGTGCACCGCCATGCCCGGTACGGTCGCCGCCTCCGGTGGCATCGAGGTGGTGATCCGGCACGGCCTTCAGGCGGTCGCGGCCGCGGACACGGTGATCGTCCCCTCGACCGCCAGTCGGCACGACGCCGAGCCGGCCGCACTGGACGCCTTGCGGGAGGCGGCCGCCGCGGGCAAGCGCATTGCCTCGATCTGCAGCGGCGCCTTCGTCCTCGCCCAGGCCGGGCTCCTCGACGGCCGTGCTGCCACCACCCACTGGGCCCTGGCCGAGGAACTGCAGCGCGCCTTCCCTTCGGTGCGCGTGGACGCCGACCGGCTGTTCGCCGAGGACGGACCGATCGTCACCGGTGCGGGCTCGGCCGCCGGGATCGACCTGTGCCTGCACCTGATCAGCTCCGACTACGGCGCGGCCGTGGCCAACGCGGCAGCCCGCGCCGCCGTCGTCACCCCGGTGCGCCACGGCGGGCAGGCGCAGTTCGTGCAGACCCCACTACCGGCCAAGACCGACTCCTCATTGGACGCGGCCCGCATCTGGGCACTGCAGCATTTGGACCAGCCGATCTCCCTGCACGACCTGGCCGGTCAGGCCAAGGTCAGTGTGCGGACCCTGACCCGCCGCTTCACCACCGAGACTGGCGTGACCCCGTTCCAATGGCTGCTCCAGCAGCGGCTGCTGCGGGCCCGCGAGCTGCTGGAGACCACCGATCTCACCGTCGACCATGTGGCCCGCCACAGCGGCCTCGGCTCCGGCGAATCGCTCCGCCAGCACCTGAGCCGCCAGATCGGCATGACCCCGGCCGCCTACCGGGGCGCCTTCACCCACCGCCCGAGCGCGAAGACTGGTCAGTGACCGCGGGTGACCGGGCCGGACGCGGCGTTTCATAGGTGGTCGCCTGTGAAACACCGCGCCGCGCGGCGGTCCACCTGCGGCGATCATGTTCCATGAGTCGTTGCAAACGACTGGACGCCTGAAACAGGCTCATGAAACGGTCCGGGGCAACAGTCCGGGGTCGTGAGCGACGACTTCAAGCGCGTGGAATCGCACGACGGCCCGATGCCCACCTGCGCCGCCCCCGCGGGCTCCCCGTGCCGGACCGGCAAGGGCAAGGTGGCCATCCAGTACCACCCCGCCCGCTACCGCCTCGTGCCCCACCTCGCCAAGGCACTCAACGAGTTCCTCACGGAGCTGAAGGGCTCGCACGACCCCTCCGGCATCGTGTTCACCGTGCTCGCCGCGATGTCCGGCAGGGAACGCGAGTACATCCGCGACCGCACCCTCGAAGGCCACGAGTCCGCCCGGGCCCTTCCCTCGCCCTGCCCACGCTGCGCGATCACCCCGCCAACCGGGACCGCTCCACCGGCGACCGCGCCAACTTCGCCGAGCATCACGCCGCCCGGCTGCTCGTGACCGCCACCACAGCCGGCCGCACGCATCTGCGCCTGCCGGACGGCCGTCCCGGCTCCACCGCGTTTCCCGACGTGCACCGCGTTTCCCGGCGTGACCCACCGCGTTTCCCGGCGTGCCCCCTGACGAGGCCACACGCTTCGCAACGGACACCGGCGACCTGGTCTGGGGCTGCTTCCTCGACGGCGCCCAGAGCGCCAAGCTCGTCACCGCGAGCCCCGAGGGCCCCGTCTCCTACGGCAACCGCCACGACCTGCAATGGCCCGCCACCCTCCCGGGCCCCTTCCGCCGGGTTCCCGACGAAGGCCGCACCGTCACAAGCCTGATCACCCTCCACCCGCACTCCGCCGACCAGGACCCGGGCAGATCCCGGGGCCCTGGCCTTTTGCATACTGTCGAGGGTGTCAGTCCCGGTGCCGGGCCGCGGGGTCAGTGCAAGGCGTGGCCGTACGCGGCGACGAGGCCTTCCAGCGCAGGGTCGCCGAACACGGTGCGCAGCTGGTGGAAGGCGTGCGTCTTGCCGGGGCCGAAGCGGCCCACGTAGGCGGCGTAGCTGTCGGGGGTGAGGAACTTGGGCGGCGTGGTCTTGCTGTGGAACTTGTCCGCGAACATCACCAGCTGCTCCTCGGCCGACTCGGCGAGGTAGTCGGCAGGCGGCAGTGGAAGCTGCTGGTGCTCGATGTCGTGCTTGGTCAGCCCGACCCCCGTGTGGCAGGAACAGAACCGGCACAGCTCCTCGGGGAAACCTTCTTCCGCGAGCAGGCCGTGGCCCAGGACGCCATGGCGTACGTAGTTGGCCTGATCAAGGCGGCCGGAAGCGTCGTAGAGGCGGTAGACGCCGATGTCGTGCAGCAGGCACCCGGCCCGCACCAGATCACGGTCCAGGCTCATGGGAGAGCTGTCCATAAGGCCTTCGGCGATCCGCCACACGATCTCGCAGTGGGTCCAGACCAGCGCGAACGCCTCCTGGGAGGGGGCGTGTTTCACGTGGAGCTCGCGGATCTCGTCCACCGACGGAATGCTCATCGGCGCAGCCTAGCAACGCCGCGGCACCCGCACGCCTCGCTTCATGCTGCCCGCCAACGCGGCCGCCCGGGCAGCGGACGCGACCTTCGCAAACCGTCCTTGATCGCCCTGTCGTGAGGGAAGGGCCGTACGCGGGTAGCAGGGCTGATGCGCGATGACGGTCTGGCGGGGGTGTGCCCGCGCCAGAAGGGCTTCACGCGCCGGGACGCGAAGACCACCTTGGCCCCGGACCTGGTGAACCGGGACTTCACCGCGTCGGCACCGAACCGGCTGTGGGTCACCGACCTGACGATGATCTCCACCGGTGAGGGGCCGTTGTGGCTCTCGGCGATCCGGTACGCATTCTCCCACCGTGTCGTCGCGTGGGAGACCTCCGGACGTGCGGACGCCGACCTGGTGCCTCACGGCTGGCGAGCGCCCATAAAGCTCACAACCAGCCTGCTGCGAGCGGGAATTGAGGCGTCCATGGGATCCGTCGGAGACTCGTACGACAACGCCCTCGCGGAGAACTTGTGGATGCTGATCAAGACGGAGGGCCTGCGCGGGCGCACCTTTGCCACGAGGGCTGAGGCGTACCTGGCGCTCTTCGAGTACATCGACGGTTTCCATAACAGCCGACGCATCCAGGAACGGCGCGGCTTCCTCAGCCCCGTCGAGTTCGAGGAGAGGCACTACACCAAGCAGGCGACGGCCGAGCCAACGAACCTGAACCCCCGTCAACCCTCTCTGACCAACCGATCAGCACCTCCCTGACGACGGGGGAACCTCGGAGGCAAAATAGCCCGAATGCAGGCCGATACGCTAATCGCATGAAATACAGCGACATCTGCCGTTAACCCTCCTATGAGCCGCGGTGCAGAATTTTCGGTTGCTAGGGTGAAAATTGGGACGCTGAACACTGCGGTTGGGCTGCACAACAGTGCGGGTACATGGTCATGCCCTCGAACGAATCAGTGCGACATACCCGTGTGACACACCTCTGTGTATTCGTTTTCAGTGCTGCAGGAAGGTTCCGTGATGAAGCGTCAGGCTTTGCGCAGATCGTGGGTCCGGACCGCCACCATGCTCTCAGTGGGGACCTTTGGCCTGGTCGTAAGTCTTGCTTCGTCGACGACCGCTCCAGCGAACGCGACAGAGGGGTCCGTCGATTACTCCCTCGGTGTGCCAGGCCCGAACGGCGCTATGAGTGCCGATTTCAAGGCCCGCACCCAGCGGACGGCCGATGACGGTGGTGACGGACCGGACAAGGACGAAGGCGGCAGCGGCACGCCTCATAAGCACCCGAGCCATAATCCCCCGAGCCATCACGGCCATCACGGCCCCCAGGGGGCTCAGGGAGCTCAGGGGGCTCAGGGGACTCAGGGAGCTCAGGGTGACACCGGGGCCCAGGGCAGCCAAGGCGGTACCGGAGCCCAGGGAAGTCAGGGCGGCTCCGGCGCGCAAGGCAGCCAAGGCAACCAGGGTGATACGGGCGCCCAGGGCACGCAGGGCGATACGGGTACCCAGGGCACGCAAGGGTTCCAGGGCACTCAGGGCAACCAGGGCACCACCGGCGCCCAGGGCACGCAGGGCGACGCAGGCGCTCAGGGCAACCAGGGCACCACGGGGGCTCAAGGCACGCAGGGCACGCAGGGCGACACAGGCGCTCAGGGCAACCAAGGGTTCCAAGGCAACCAGGGCAACCAGGGCAACCAGGGCAACCAAGGCACCACAGGCGCTCAAGGCACGCAGGGCGACACCGGCGCCCAGGGCACGCAGGGCGACGCAGGCGCTCAGGGCAACCAAGGCACCACCGGGGCTCAAGGCACCCAGGGCGACGCAGGCGCTCAGGGCACGCAAGGGTTCCAAGGCACCACCGGCGCCCAAGGCACCCAGGGCAACACAGGGGCCCAGGGCACGCAAGGGTTCCAAGGCACCACCGGCGCCCAAGGCACCCAGGGCAACACAGGCACCCAGGGCACCCAGGGCGACACAGGCGCCCAGGGCACACAAGGGTTCCAAGGCACCACCGGCACCCAGGGCAACACAGGCACCCAGGGCACACAGGGCGACGCAGGCGCTCAGGGCACACAAGGGTTCCAGGGCACCACCGGCGCCCAAGGCACTCAAGGCACTCAAGGCACTCAAGGCACTCAAGGCAACCAAGGCAACCAAGGCAACCAAGGCACGCAAGGGTTCCAGGGCAACCAAGGCACCGCCGGGGCTCAAGGCACGCAGGGCACGCAGGGCGACACAGGCGCCCAGGGCACACAGGGGTTCCAGGGCAACCAAGGCAACCAAGGCACCACCGGCGCCCAAGGCAACCAAGGCGACACCGGCGCTCAGGGCACGCAAGGGTTCCAGGGCACTCAGGGCACCGCCGGGGCTCAAGGCACACAAGGGTTCCAAGGCAACCAAGGCACCACGGGTG
>NZ_JBVIHM010000007.1:159116-243240 GCF_055570295.1 Streptomyces sp. NPDC031265 | reverse complement strand
GCGCTCAGGGCACGCAAGGGTTCCAGGGCACTCAGGGCACCGCCGGGGCTCAAGGCACACAAGGGTTCCAAGGCAACCAAGGCACCACGGGTGCTCAAGGCACGCAAGGGTTCCAAGGCACCACCGGCGCCCAAGGCACCCAGGGCGACACAGGCGCCCAGGGCACACAGGGGTTCCAGGGCAACCAAGGCAACCAAGGCACCACCGGCGCTCAGGGCACGCAAGGGTTCCAGGGCACTCAGGGCACCGCCGGGGCTCAAGGCACACAGGGGTTCCAGGGCAACCAAGGCACCACCGGCGCCCAAGGCACGCAAGGGTTCCAAGGCAACCAGGGCACACAAGGGTTCCAAGGCACCCAGGGCACACAGGGGTTCCAGGGGTTCCAAGGCAACCAGGGGTTCCAGGGCGCGAGCCCCGGGGCGCAGAGCACGGTCGTCACCAGCAGCGGCACAGGCCAAGCCACTGTCTTTTGTTCCGGCGGTACATTCGCCATCGGCGGCGGCTACCAGACCACGTCGGTACTCGGCCTCCAGATGCTCAACAGCCGTCCTGTCGGGGGTCCCCCGGCTACTGGCTGGCAGGCCGTCTCCAACGGCGTGGGCTCAGTCACCGTCTACGCCGTATGCGCGCCGTGAACCCCCGGGCCGTGACGCCTCATGCTCGGCCGGGCTGCGGTCACCGGCCGCACCGGGCGACGGCCACCGCGAGCATCGTCCGCACAGCCAACGGTGCTTGCCCCTGCCGCCTCAGTCGCGTTACCAGATCGGCGAGGTAGACCCCGGTGAAAACGCGGATCGTCCTGTGGACCGGGCTCGCCGCAACAGTCGTGGTCGCCAATGTGTTCACCGGTTGGGTCCAACTGCTCACAGGGGACCCCAAGATCACACCTTCGACCGGGTCCAGGCCCGCAGCACCTGCGGCCCAGCTCGTCTCGGAGGCGGAGGGACTGCTCCAAGCAGGTATCAAGCAGGGCGAGAACAAGGACTTCTCCGGGGCGACGCGTAGATTCCGACAGGTCCTGGACCTGAACCGCGCCAACAAATTCGCTTGGTACAACCTCGGCGTCATCGCCCAGCACGACAACAGGACGGCCGACGCGCGCGCGGCTTACGACAACGCCCTCAAGATCGATCGGAATTTCGAATCGGCCCTTTACAACAAGGCGATCCTGATCGAGTCGAGCGACACCGATCAGGCGATCGTGATCCTGCACCGGATCGTGGGCGCCAACCCCAAGGCCGCCACGGCCTATCTGCACCTCGGACAGGCCCTGGGGAAGGCGGGCCGTGACGGCGAGGCCGAGGACGCATTCGGCCTCGCCGTCCGCGCCGACCCGTCCCTCCAACAGCTCGTCCCGGAACAGTTCCGGGATTCCGCGAGCGCAGCACCGACAGCCACTCAGGCAGGAACCAAGAGATGACTTCTTCCCCCACCCCGAAGTTCTCTGTCTTCACCCCCAGCCACCGACCGCGTTTCCTGGACGAATGCCTCACCACCCTGCAAGCGCAGACCCGCTCCGATTGGGAGTGGATCGTCCTTCTCAACAACGGCGCGCGATGGCGACCGGAACACCCCGACGACCGTGTCCGGCTGGAGGTCGCGGACGGTGTCCGGGGGGTCGGAGCTGCCAAGCGCCGCGCCTGCGAGTTGGCACGCGGGGAGATCCTCGTCGAGCTCGACCACGACGACCTGCTGGCAACGGACTGCCTGGCGGAACTGGCGAAGGCCTTCGACGAGCATCCCGACATCGTCTTCGCCTACAGCCATACCGCTCAGATCACCGAGGACGGGAACCGGGACGACACGCGCTTCAACGAGGCACACGGCTGGCAGTACGAGGAGGTGGACGTCGACGGTCGCCGGCTGTTGCAGGCCATCGCCATGGCACCGACGCCGCACAACGTGTCGTACATCTGGTACGCCCCCAACCACGTGCGGGCGTTCCGCAAGAACATCTATGAGCAGGTCGGCGGGTACGACGCCACGCGAACGGTGCTGGACGACCAGGACTTGATGTGCCGTCTCTTCCAGGCCGGCGACTTCCACCGGATCCCTCGCTGCCTGTACCTCCAGCGGATGCATCCCGACAACACCCAGCGCGACACCGAGGTCAACGCACACATCCAGCGCGAGACCGTAGCCCTGTACGACAAATACATCGAGGCCAGCACGCTCGCCTGGACCAGGCGGCGCGGGCTGCTTGCGCTGGACCTCGGCGCCGCGCACCGCAAGCCGCTCGGCTACCTGGGAGTGGACCAACGCCCAAGGGACGGCGTCGACATCGTTGCGACGCTGCCCGAGCCCCTGGACCTCCCTGACAACTCGGTCGGCCTGCTCCGGGCGGTGGACTTCCTGGAGCATGTGCCCGCGAAGATTCCCCTGATCAACGAGCTGTACCGCCTACTGGCACCGGGAGGCATGCTCCTCAGCCAGACTCCCAGCTCCGACGGCCGGGGAGCGTACCAGGACCCGACGCACGTCGCCTACTACAACGAGAACTCGTTCTGGTACTACACCGACAACCAATACCGCGCCTTCGTACCGGAGATCCAGGCAAGGTTCCAGAGTTCACGGCTGGTCACCTACTACCCGACTGACTGGCACTCCAGAAACCACATCTCCTATGTGCAGGCCAACTTGATCGCGGTGAAGGACGGCGCCGAACGGTGCGGTGGCCCCCTGCTGGTGTGATGCCCTGAGCGAGGGTCACCGTGGACAAGGCGACCTCGCGATCCGCCCATACCTGCCGAGTGAACCAACCTGGGGCGGAACTGTGTCCCGCTGCCCCACCTTCAGGCCTCACCGCCACCGGCCGGGGCGCCGCCAGGCCCGCCCGGCCGCGGAGACTGCGTGGACGCCGTCGGCGCCGGCCGGCCGGAGCGTCGTGCCGCCCGGGCCGGTCTCTGCCACGCCGGTCAGGTCCGCGCCCTCGGTCGTGAGGATCCGGGTGACCGAGCCGTCCGGCGAGGCTCGGTTTTCGATGACCGCCTTGGCGTTGCGAGCCTGGGGGCCGAGCAACCAGCTCTGGCGGCAGTCGCCGCGGCGCTGGTTGCTCAGCTCGCCGGAGACGAGATCCCAAACCTTTCTCAAGAAGGACTCGAAGCACGCAGGAGAGCATCGGGGGGCGCGGCAGCGCCGACCGGGCCCGGGTGCGGGACGGGCGTCGGCGCTGCCGCGCACCGATCCCTTTTGCTCTAGGAGTATCCGTGAAGGCACTTGTCCTGTCTGGGGGCGCCGGGACCCGGTTGCGTCCCATCACGCACACGTCGGCCAAGCAGTTGGTACCCGTCGCCAACAAGCCCGTGCTGTTCTACGGGCTGGAGTCGATCGCGGCGGCGGGCATCACCGAGGTGGGCGTCATCACCGGGGACACGGACCCGGAGGTGCGGGCGGCCATCGGGGACGGGTCGGCGTTCGGGATCTCGGTGACGTATCTGCGGCAGGAGCGTCCGCTCGGGCTGGCGCACGCGGTGCTGACGGCCCGGGAGTGGCTCGGCGACGACGACTTCGTGATGTTCCTCGGGGACAACTTCCTCATCGACGGGATCACGCCGATCGTCGAGGAGTTCTCCATGACGCGGCCCGACGCCCAGATCCTGCTGACCAAGGTGACCGACCCGTCGTCGTTCGGCGTGGCGGAGGTGGACGGCGCGGGCAAGGTCGTGCGGCTGGAGGAGAAGCCCCTCGCGCCCAAGAGCGATCTGGCGCTGGTCGGCATCTATCTGTTCACGTCCGCGATCCACACCGCCGTGGCCGCCATCACCCCGTCGCGGCGCGGCGAGCTGGAGATCACCGATGCGATCCAGTGGCTGATCGAGCGGGACTTCGATGTACGTTCCATGCTCATCGACGGCTACTGGAAGGACACGGGCACGGTGGATGACCTGCTGGAGGTGAACCGGATCGTCCTGGAGCGGCTGCGCGCGCGACGCGAGGGCAGTGTGGACGCGGACAGCGAGATCGTCGGCCGGGTCTCGGTCGGGCCGAACACGGAGATCCGCAACTCGCGGATCATCGGCCCGGTCGTCATCGGCAGCGGCGCCCGCATCCACGGTTCGACGATCGGGCCGTTCACGTCGGTGGCGGACGACTGCCAGATCATCGACAGCGGCATCGAGTACTCGATCGTCCTGAATGACTCCCGTATCGAGGGGGTGCACGGCGTCGAGGCGTCGCTCATCGGCCGCAACGCGCAGGTGACCGCGGTGCCGAGGGCGCCCCAGGCGCACCGGCTGGTCCTCGGCGACCACAGCACGGCCCGGATCAGCGCATGAAGATCATGGTCACCGGTGCGGCCGGATTCATCGGGTCCCACTTCGTGCGCATGCTGCTCGATCCGCGGCGCACCGATGAGCAGCACCTCGTCACCGCGGTGGACAGCCTTTCGTACGCGGGCAACCTGGAGAACCTCGCCCCGGTCCGCGGCCTCGCGGGCCTGCGCTTCGCACGCGCGGACGTGACGGACGCGGCGGCGATGGAGCGGCTCGCCGCGGGGCAGGACGCGGTGGTGCATTTCGCGGCGGAGTCGCATGTGGACCGCTCCATCGACGGGGGGCGCGACTTCGTGCTCACCAACGTCCTGGGCACCCAGACCGTTCTGGACGCGGCGCTGCGCGGCGGGGTGGGACGGGTGCTGCATGTGTCGACGGACGAGGTGTACGGGTCGATTCCGTCGGGTTCCTGGCCGGAGGAGCATCCGCTGGCGCCCAACTCCCCGTACGCGGCGTCGAAGGCGGCCAGTGACCTGGTCGCGCTGGCGTTCCACCGCACGCACGGCCTGGACGTGCGGGTGACGCGCTGCTCGAACAACTACGGCCCGTACCAGTTCCCCGAGAAGATCGTTCCGCTGTTCGTGACCAACCTCCTGCGCGGGCGGAAGGTCCCGCTGTACGGGGACGGGCTGAGCGTGCGCGACTGGCTGCACGTCGACGACCACTGCCGGGGCGTCCTGCTCGCCCTGGAGCACGGGCGGGCGGGCGAGGTGTACAACATCGGCGGCGGCACGGAGCTGACGAACCGTGAGCTGACCGGGCTGCTGCTCGACGCGTGCGGAGCGGGGCCGGACCGGATCGAGTACGTCGCCGACCGCAAGGGCCACGACCGGCGCTATTCGGTCGACTGGGGCAAGGCCCGGCGCGAGCTGGGCTACGAGCCGCGCTTCGACTTCACGCGGGGCCTGGCCGAGACGGTGGCCTGGTACCGGGAGAACCGGTCCTGGTGGGAGCCGCTGCTGCGCCGCGCGGGCTGAGCCGGCGGCGCGCCCGGCGGGGCGGCTCCCGCCGGCGCCGGGCGCGCCCGCCTAGACCGCGTGCTGCAGGCACGCCAGGAGGCTGCGGGCCTCCACGTTGAGGTAGCCGCTGTGCCGGACGAGGGTGTGCAGCTGGCGCAGGGCGGTCCAGCGGAATCCCGGCGGCGGGGCGGCCGACCGCTGGTGCTCGTCCACCTCGACGGCGAGGTAGCGGTTCTCCGCCTGGTAGAACCGGCCCCCCTCCTCGGAGAGCAGTGTGTCGTAGAGGATGTCCTCGGGCGCCGCGTCGCGGACCAGGTCCAGGTAGCGGGGCTGCTGGTGGGCGGGGCGGCCCTGGAAGTTGGCCGGTACGCACTGGACGGTCGGTCCCAGCTCGACGACGTCCGCGGTGCCGCCCTCGGCGCGCGCCTGGACGAGGACCTCGACGGTGCCGCGCACGCGGGAGACGAGGAAGGCGACCACGCCCCGGTCCTGCGGTGCGATCAGCGGCTGGCCCCAGGAGCCGACCTCCCGGTTGGTGGCGCGCACGGCCGTTCCGATCACCCGGAAGTACCGGTTCTCCTCATGTCCGATGGCTGCCTCGGTACGCCGCCACCGGTCCACCGAGGCGAGCGGGATGAGCCGGGAGGTGAGCGAGGAGCGGCTCTTGGCGTTGTTGAGCCAGCTCTGGATCTCGGCGGTCTCGTACGGCGCCGTGTCGTCGCGGGCGGCCGCCGGCCCGGTCGGGGGCAGGCACGACAGCACGGTGCGGGCATCCATGTTGACCATGTTGTCCTCGCGCAGCAGCGCGTGGAGCTGGCCGACCGTCAGCCACCGGTAGTCGTCGTGGACCTCCACGTCCTCGTCGGTCTCGACGATGACGTTGCGGTTGCGCTTGCGGTAGAAGCTGCCGCCCTGCTCCGAGTGCAGGACGTCGGCGAGCACCCGGCCGCGGCCGGGCTCGGTGAAGAACTCCAGGTAGCGGGTGGAGGCGCCGCCGTGCAGGCGCAGGAAGTTGCTGCGGGTGGCCTGGACCGTGGGCGACAGCTGCAGCATGTTGATGTTGCCGGGCTCCATCTTGGCCTGCACCAGCAGGCACAGCACGCCGTCGATCCTCTTGGCGAGCATCCCGAGGACGCCGATCTCGGGCTGGTCGATGATCGGCTGGGACCACTGGGGCACCGCCCCTTCGGCACCGGACACCCGCAGGCCCCGGATGCGGAAGAAGCCGCCGCTGCGGTGCACCAGGTCACCGGTGTCCTCGGCGAAGCTCCAGCCGTCGAGCTGGGCGAAGGGCACCGGGGTGGTGGTGAATTCGTTGGCGCGGGCCCGGTCCCTGAGCCACTGGTGTATCTCCGGCAGGCCGCCGGTGCTCAAGGTGGCCAGGGTGCGGGCCGATTCCTGGCAGCGCTCTGCCGTCCCCTGACTGGTGTGCGGTTGGTGCACCGCGGGAGGGAGAACCACTGTTGCTGCACCTCTCATCATCGTGATGGGAGGCCCAGCCTGCGCGGTGCGGTTCGAAGTGCGGCGGGGAACCGATCCACTGCGACGCGGACACCCTCTAACCACGGGCCTCGAAGACGTCGGTGAGCAGGCGGCGCTGCATGGCGACGGTGACCGCCGCGGTCCGGTCGTCGACGTCCAGCTTGGCGAACACGCGCACCAGGTGGGTCTTGACGGTGGTCTCGCTGATGTTCAGCTGCCGGCCGATGGCGGCGTTGGTCAGGCCGCGCGCCACCAGGCGCAGGACGTCGAGTTCGCGGGCGGTCGGTGTCTCCTGGACGGGTGCCCGCATGTGGTGGACGAGCTTCGCGGCGATGAGCGGCGGCAGGACCGTCTCGCCCTCGGCGGTGGCGCGGATGGCCGCGGCCAGGGCGTCGGGCGTGGCGTCCTTGAGGAGGTAGCCGGCGGCTCCGGCCTCCACGGCGCGCACGATGTTGGAGTCCGTGTCGTACGTGGTCAGGATCAGCACCCGTACGTCGGGGCACTCGGCGGCGAGCCGCGCGGTGGCGGCGACGCCGTCGAGTTCGGGCATGCGCAGGTCCATCAGGACGACGTCGGGCCGCAGTTCGGCGGCGAGGCGCACGGCCGCGGTGCCGCTGTCCGCCTCACCGACGACCTCCAGGCCGCTCTCGCACGCCAGCAGTCCGACCAGTCCGGCCCGTACCACCGGGTGATCGTCGGCGATCAGCACTCGGATGTTCACGGCCCCGTGCCCCCCTCGATTCGTGTTCCCCGCCGCGCCGTCGGCGCGTCAGCGCTCCCACGCCACCTCGACGGTGACGCGGGTCCCTTCTCCCGGGCGGCTGTCCACGGTCACCGACCCGTTGACCTGCTCCGCGCGCGAGCGCATCCCCCGCAGACCGAAGCCCCGCGCCTGCACGGCGTCGAAGCCCCTGCCGTCGTCGGCTATCTCCAGCAGGACCGATTTCGGATGGTAGCTCAGCCGGACGCGCACACCGTCGGCCGCGGCGTGCTTGCGTACGTTGGCGAGGGCCTCCTGGGCGCACCGCAGCAGGACGACCTGGACGGAGGCGTCGAGTGGCAGCGGTGTTCCGGCGATGTGGGCTTCGGCACGGATGCCGAGCTCCTCGCCCAGGCGCGCGGTGATGTTCTCGATCGCGGTGTCCAGCGGGGCGCTGCGCAGGTGCAGCGGTCCGGTGGCGGTGACCACCGCGCGGACCTCGGCGAGGTTCTCGCTGACGGTCTGCTGGGCGAGACCGAGGCGCTCGCGCACCCGCCCGGGGTCGGTGAACGCGGCGGCGTCGGCGGCACGGATGAGCATGAGGGTGCTGGTGAGGCCCTGCCCGACGGTGTCGTGGATCTCCTGGGCGAGGCGGTGGCGTTCGGCCATCACCCCCGCCTCGTGGTACGCGGAGGTGAGCAGCGCCCGGCTCTCCTCCAGCTCTCTGATCAGTTCGCCGCGGCGGCGGTTCTCGGTCAGCAGCTGGGTGACGAAGAATCCCACGAGCAGGGCGAACAGCCAGGTGGTGGCGGACTGCAGGGCGGCCTCGCCGACCGCCTCGGCACGGAAGTCGTGGTGGCGCAGATAGAGCAGGTCGCTCAGGAGCGTCAGGGCCGCGCAGCAGGCGACGGCCAGGCCGATCGGCGGGAGCAGCGAGAAGGTGGTGGGCAGGACCAGGTAGAGGGCGATGGAGGTGCGGTCGTCGACGGCGGTGAGCAGCACGGTTCCCGCGTAGGCGCTCGCGAGGAAGAGCCGGCCGGCCCGCGGGGTCCTCGCGCCCGACAGCGCGGGGGCGCCCAGGACTATGTAGGAGGCGGCGAGCCCGTACAGCACGAGGTGGGCGTAGAGGGGCGCGCGGTCGGCCCACAGCAGCACCTCCAGGACGATGCCCATCAGGGCGAAGGAGGCGTGCCAGCCCAGCAGGATGCGCAGCAGCCACCCCTGGCCGCTGTCCTCCTCGGGAGCGCGGGCGACGGCGGGCGGGGGTGTGCCGGGCGGGGGCGCGGTGGGGGCGCCGGACCCGTCGCGCGCGGTGGGGGCGCCGGACCCGTCGGCCGCGCACTGCGCGGTGGCGGGAGCGCTCAGCCGTCGTTGCGGCCCTTCCAGCGGAACGTCTTCAGACATACGGCCAATCCCACTACGGCGAAGGCGGTCAGCGCCAACGCGGTCTGTCCGTGACCCCAGCTGTGACCGGGCTCGTACGGCTGGAAGGCATCCGGCAGGAACACCGACCGCATGCCCTGGCAGATCCATTTCATGGGGAAGAAGGAGGCGACGATCCGCAGCGGGTGCGGCAGGTCGTTGAAGGGGACGAACACGCCGGAGACGAACTGCAGCACTATCACGGGCAGGAAGACCATGGCACCGGCGCTCTGCGGCGGCACGTAGCTGCTGTAGGCGAGGCCGAGCAGGGTGCAGCTGACGATGCCCAGCAGGAAGACCCAGGCGAAGGTGGCCCAGCGGCCGGGGTCGGTGGGCAGTTCCAGGCCGAAGAACACGGTGCCCAGGCCCAGCAGGACGATGGCCTGCCCGATGCTGGAGACCAGTACGGCGGCGACCTTCCCGGTGAAGTAGGCGCTCTTGGGCATGGGCGTGGTGCGCAGGCGCTTGAGGGTGCCGTTGGCCCGCTCGCCGATGACCTGGAGGACCATGCTCTGGAAGCTGGTCGACATGATGCCGACGCCGAGCATGCCGGTGACGTAGATCTGCTGGGCGTCCACCCCGCTGTCGCCGATGCGCTGCTTGAAGATCGACGCGAGCAGCACCAGCATGAGGAGGGGCATCGCGAACGTGAAGATCACTTGCCCTTTCTCGCGGAAGAACTGCTTGATCTCCAGGGCGCTGCGCGCCGCCGCGACCTTCCACAGCGGCAGTGCCGGGCGCGGGGTGAGGGTGCGTTGGGGGGCCGTTCCCGCGCTCACGCGTTCTCTCCGATCATGTGCAGGTAGATGTCTTCCAGGGTGGGGCGCGCCACCGTGAGGTGGGGGACGCTGCCGCCGTAGCGGCCGGCGAGGTGGAGCACGGCGGCGGTGGGGTCCTCGGTCTCCATCCGGTGCGGACCCTCCTCGTCGCTCCAGCCGACGACGGCCTTGGCCAGGTGCCGCCCGCCCAGGCGCTGCGGGGTGTCCACGTCGACGATCCGTCCGGCGGAGACGACCGCCACCCGGTCGGCGAGGTGCTCGGCCTCCTCCAGGTAGTGGGTGGTGAGCACGACGGTGGTGCCCTCGCGGCGCAGGTCCGCGATCAACTCCCAGAACTGGCGGCGCACTTCGGGGTCGAAGCCGGTGGTGGGCTCGTCCAGGAACAGCAGCTCGGGACGGCCGACGAGGCCCAGTGCCACGTCCAGGCGGCGGCGCTGGCCGCCGGAGAGCCGGCGCGCGAGCCTGCTGTGCTGCTCGTGCAGGCCGACCGCGGCCATCAGCTCCTCCACGTCGCGGGCGTCCGCGTACAGGGAGGCGAAGTGCGTGAGTATCTCGCGGACGGTCAACTGCGCGTAGTCCTGCGAGTCCTGCAGCACCACACCCACCCGGGTGCGCCAGGCGGCGCCGGCGGTGCGCGGGTCCTCGCCGAGCACGGCGACCTCGCCGCTGTCGTGCTCGCGCAGCCCTTCGAGGATCTCCGTGAACGTGGTCTTGCCCGCGCCGTTGGGACCGAGCAGCGCGAAGACCTCGCCCTTGTCCACGCTGAGCTCGCCCACATCGAGGACCAGCCGCTCGTCATAGCTCTTGCGCACGTCGCGTGCGTGAATCACTCGGTCTGTCAACACGTCAATGGACCCTAGTTCTCGTTTCCTTGCGGCACAGCGTGCTGACGAAGGAGCGTCCGCGTCCTTCGATCGATGGACCCGGGGCGCGCCTCCCGGCAGGCGGACGGCCCGCCGCGCGGCCCCGCCGCCGCCGCGCGTCCCAACCGGCTTGGACACGGCTTCGAGCGCGGCCGACAAGCATGCGGCTCAGCGCATGCCGCGCGGCGACGCCATCCCCGGATGGGCCGCGCGGCGTCGCGGGCGGCCGCAGGGCCGCCTCGGTGCCCGGGGGCGACGTCCGCGCCCGCAGCACCCTGGCTCGTCGGGCTGAGACAGTAAGGAGCGGATCGTGGAGATCATCGGCCGGGGTTTCGTCGCCCAGAACTTTCGCGCCATCGCACACCGGCACCCGGACGCGGTGGTGTACGCCACCGGAGTCGCGTCCACGACCGCGACCTCGTCGGCCGACTTCGACCGCGACGCCGCGCAGCTGTACGACACCATCCGCGCGTGCCGGCGCGGCGGACGGCGGCTTGTGTACCTGTCCACCGCCTCGGCCGCCATGTACGGCCCGTCCGACGGCACGGCCATGGAGGAGGACGGCCCGGTCTTCCCCTCGCTGCCCTACGGCCGGCACAAGCTGGCGATGGAGGTGGCCGTGGCCCGCTCCGGCGTGGACTTCCTGATCTGCCGGATGACGAACCTGGTGGGCGGCTCGCAGCGGCCGCATCAGCTGCTGCCGTCCCTGGTCGCCCAGGTCCGCTCGGGCCGCGTGCGGGTGCACCGCGGGGCGCACCGCGACCTGCTCGACGTCGCCCACGCCCGTGCGGCCATGGACAGCCTGCTGGAGGCGGGGGTCGGCAACGAGGTCGTCAATCTCGCCTCCGGCTTCTCGGTTCCCGTGGAGCAGGTCATCGCGTGCATCGAGGAGCGGCTGGGGGTGCGGGCCGAGCGGGAGACGGTGGCACCGGCGGGCCGGGGTTCGGCCGCACCGGTGTCGATCGCCAAGCTGTCGCGCCTGGTGCCGGGCATCGAGCAGCGTTTCGGGCTGGGCCCGCGGTATTTCGAGAGCGTCGTCGGCCGGTACCTCGCCGCTCCCGTCGCCGCTCCCCTCGCCGTCTGACCGCCGCCCGGCCCCGCGCGGCGCGCCTCACCAGTGCGGCGCGCGCGGCATCCACCGCGGGATGCCGCCCTCGGCGTTGACGCCCTTCTCCAGGAACGCGATGTTGTGGTAGACGTGCATGCCGGTCAGGAACGCCTCGGTCTGCGTGGGGGCGCGGCCCGGTTCGCGCTCGCGCTCCTCGTGGTGCAGGTCGTCGATGAGGGACTTCAGCAGCCCGGTCATGGTGTGCGGCGCGTTCAGGTCCTGGTCGTCGCCGCCGTAGCCGGGCAGGTACGAGGTCCACAGGTCCTCGATGACGTAGAAGCCGCCCGGCCGCAGATGCGGGAACAGCGCCGTGAACGACGTGCGCACATGTTCGTTGATGTGACTGCCGTCGTCGATGATGATGTCGAAGGGGCCGTGCTCCCGGGCCAGGGCGTCCAGACCGGCGGGGTCGTTCTGGTCGCCGCGCAGGATCTGCAGGCGCGGCCCGTTCAGCGCGGACTTGTCGAAGTAGTCGAGGCCGAAAACGGTGCCGCGGTGGAAGTAGCGCCGCCACATCTTCAGCGAGCCGCCGCCGGACGCCGCGTCCGCGTAGCCGCCGACGCCGATCTCCAGCACGCGCACGGGGGCGTTGCGCAGCGGGGCGAAGTGCCGCTCGTAGTGCGGGGTGAACCAGTGCGTCTGGCCCCACTTGTCGGAGCCGTAGCGCAGCGCGAGCGCGCCCAGGTCCGGGGTGCGCGGCGACAGGGCCTCGATCACCAGGGAGGTGGCGGCGGCGATCGAGGGCTGGAGCTCGCGGGGCGGGAACCGCGTGTCGTGCGCGGTGGCGAGCTCGATGCGCCGGGTTCCGGCGGTACGGGCCAGATCGGGCCCCCACAGCTCGCGCACCAGGTCCTTGAGCCGGTAGACGATGCGTACCGCGCAGTCCGCGTGCAGGCCCTCCTCCACGCGGACGGCCCGGCCCGCCACGAGGACCAGGGTGCGGTCGGTGGCCGTGTCGTACCCGTCGTGGTCGATGCGCAGGCCGATGCGGATCTCGTGGGGGTTGGCCGGCGTGTCCATGCGCGTGCGGAGCTCTTCGACGGCGAGCTCGGCGGCGCGGGCCGGCCCCACGGCGTCGACGGCCCTGCGCAGCGACCGGGCGGTGTCCCCGGCGGCGGCGATGAGCTCCTGTATGTCGGCGGTCGGCGAAACCGTCACCGCTCCTCCTCTGATTGGGTGTTGCTGGTCAACTGGGGTTCGTGGAGCCGTAGTTCGCGGCAGATCCGCCGGACCTCCCCGGGCAGGCGCGCGGCCAGCGCGGCCGCGTCCGCCGCGGGGACCGCGTCCTCGCGGTAGCGGAGGATCCCGCCGTGCGCGGGGGGCTGCCACAGTTCGACGGTGAGTTCCGGCAGCGCCCGCGTCTGCGCCAGGTGCAGGTACTCGGCGCGCTCCTCGCCCAGGGCGAGCCGCGCGGGCGGCAGTTCGACCTGCAGGAGGTGTGCCTGGAGCAGGGGGTGCCGGTGGCAGCCCTCGGGCAGCTCGGGCATGATCGCCTCAAGCGGTACGAGCGGCGGACGCATCGCCTCGCGCAGCTGCGCGGCGGCGCTCAGGACGAGTTCGTGGGCGGTGGACGCCTCCGCAGGGGCGCGCAGCGGCAGCATGCTGGCGAAGCAGCCGACCACGGCGGCGGTCTCCTCGGTGAAGCGGCCCGTGGACGGCACCGCTACCACGGGGTCCACCGCGCCGGTGTACGAGCGCAGCAGCCGCACGTACGCGGCGTGGAAGACCGCCATGCCCGTGACGCCCGCGGCGGCCGCCGCCCGGTCGGCGCGCCGGCGCAGCTCCTCGGGGATCTCCAGCGGGATCTCGGCCGCGGGCCCGCTCCAGGGGCGCCGCTCGCCGAGCGGGAAGCGCAGCTCGCGCGCCCCGCGGGCGCGGTTCATCCAGGACCACACCGCCTCCCCGTAGCCCGCGCGGTAGCGGTCCCACTGGTCGGCGGAGGCGCGGTAGTACGACGGCGGGGTGTCGGTGAAGGCGGGCGCGCCCGCGGCGAGCGCGGCGTAGGCCCGCTCCAGGTCGCGCAGGAACAGCCCGCAGGACCAGCCGTCGAACGCGATGTGGTGGACCGCGACGCCGAGCAGGCGCGTGCCGTCCGCGACCGGGAGGAGGGCCGCGCGCACGGGGAGGTCCGCGGTGAGGTCGAAGGGCCGCAGCGCCCACGCGCGGACGGCCTCCCGCGCCTCCTGCGGGGTCGTCGCCGGGGCCTGCGTGGCCAGCACCGCGCCGACTTGGGCGGCGGGCAGGATGCTCACCTCGGGCAGGCGCGGCCCGTCGCGGAAGCGGGCGCGCAGCACCTCGTGGCGGGCGACGACCGCGTCGAGCGCGGCGGCGAGCAGGGCTGTGTCGACGCCGCCCGGCAGGCGGTACACCATCGCGATGACGTCCTCGTCAAGGTGGACCGCGTCACGGGACGCGGCCCAGAAACCCCCCTGCACCAGGGGGACGCGCGCCGGCCGGTGCGCCTGCTCATCGCCGCGGGGCGCTGCCGGGGCGCCGGCGGGCGGGGCCGCGTCGAGCAGGTCGGCGATGTCCTGCGGAGTACGGGCCGTGAGCACGTCGGACGCCTCGACACGGCGGGCCAGGCGCGAGCCGAGCCGGGTGGCCAGACGGATGGCGGTCAGGGACGTCGCGCCCTGGTGGAAGATGTCCTCATGCGGCGCGACGGGGCGCCCGAGCAGTTCGGCCAGGGTGTCCAGGACGAGGCGGGCAACGGCGCCCCGGCCGCCGAACTCAGTGCTCTGCGGGGAGGCCTGGCCGTTCTCGGCGAGCGCCGCCAGCGCCTTCTGGTCGACCTTGCCGTTCGTGGACAGCGGGAGCTCGGCCAGGGGGATGAGCAGGTCCGGCACGAACGCCGCGGGCAGGCGGGCGCCGAGCGAGCCGCGCACGGTGTCGGCGGGCACGGTCGCGGACGCACAGGAGTAGAACGCGGCGAGCTGCGTCTTGGCGGGTGCGTCCAGGGGGAGGGCGAGCGCGCACGCACGGGTGACGCCGGGCACGGACTCGATCAGCCGCTCGATCTCCTCGGCCTCGATGCGCAGGCCGCGGACCTTGAACTGGCGGTCGCGGCGGCCGAGGAACAGCAGCCGTCCGTGCTCGTCCATGCGGGCGATGTCACCGGTGAGGTAGACGCGGCGCGGCCCGTCCGGCAGGGCGATCACGGGGAAGCACCGCCGGGTCTCCGCGTCGTCGCCGAGGTATCCCAGACTCAGCCCGTCACCGGCGACCGCGAGCTGCCCCCTTTCGCCTCGGGGGACGACGCGGTGCTCCTCGTCGAGGAGGTAGACGGCGGTGTTCGCCACCGGGGTGCCGATGGGGACCTCGTCGGGTACCTCCGCGTCGGCGGTCCAGGCCGCGCTGCTGATGGTGTTCTCCACCGGCCCGTAGTCGTTGACCACCCGCAGCCCGGGGTGCGCCGTACGGCAGCTCCTGATGTGCCGCGCGGAGGCGCGTGCCCCGCCGGTGAGCAGCAGCTCCAGCCCGTCGAATGCGCCGGGGTCGTCCTCGACCAGCGCGTTGAACAAGGTGGCGGGCAGCGCGAGGGTGTTGACCCCGCCGCGCACATGGGCGCGTAGGGCGGCACCGGTGAGGTGGCCGCCGTCGTGGATGACGCAGGTGCCGCCTCTCAGCAGCGGCACCCACAGCTCCAGCGCGAAGACGTCCCAGGCGGGCGAGGCGACTTGGAGCGTCGTCATGGGCCCGGCCAGTACGTGGGCGGGGTCGAGTGCGGTGCGCACGATGCCGCGGTGCGGGGCGAGGGCGGCCTTGGGTTCGCCGGTGGTGCCGGAGGTGAAGAACACGCAGCACGCCTCGTCGAAGGGCCCGGTGGGTGCGGGGTCCGCCGCCCCGGGGGCGAGGAGGTCCGCGATGCGCGCCGTGGGCACGCCCCCTGGCGCCGCGTCCGGGTCGTCGGTCAGGCACAGCACCGCGCCGGTGCGGCGCAGCAGCGCGTGGCAGCGGTGCCGGGGCCAGTCCGCGGGGACACACGCGTAGGCCGCGCCCGTCATCAGGACGCCGAGCAGCACGCTCACCATCCCCGGCGAGGGGGCGGTCCGCACGGCCACCACGTCATGGGGCCCGGCGCCGAGCGCGCCGAGGCGGGCTGCGACGGTGCGTGCGGCGGCGACGAGTTCGCCGTAGGTGACGGTGGTGTCGTGCGTCCGCAGGGCCACCGCGTCGGGCCGCTCGGCGGCGCGGCGCTCGATGATCTGCTCGACACGGTCGCCGTCCGGATAGGCGACGCGCGGGCCGTGGGACGCCGAAAGGGGGCGGTTGCCCGTCAGCATCTGGCTCCTCTCGATGGGGGCGCGCCCTCGGGTGGGGGCCGTGGTGACCGCGTCGGCCTGGCCGGCCGCGCTGGAGCCGATGTTCGTGCGATCGCTTCAAGTTCCGTTCGAAACGCGGTCTCGCAGCCCGGGGCCGACACCGGCGGACCGGTCGACGGACACGGCGTCCTCCGGTCGAAGGACGCCGCAATTCGATCTTTGGAACCTCATGGAGCTCCTGGGCCGCGGGACAGACTCGTGCCGTACCCACCCACTCCCCCAGGACGAGGAGTCCTTCCCATGAAGCTCCAGCACACCGCCCGCAAGGGTCTCGCTCTGGCCGGCCTCGGGCTCGCCGCGACCCTGGCCCTGAGCACCTCGGCGTCCGCAGCGCCCTCCCTGTCCGTCAGCCCGAGCTCGGCGCTGTCCGACGGCCAGAAGGTCACGGTCTCGGGCAGCGGTTACACGCCCGGCTCGACGATCGTGCTGCTGCAGTGCGACGCGGACAAGCCGCAGGGCACGGCCTGTGACAAGCCCGGCCTGGTCGCGGCGACCGCTGACGCCCAGGGCGGCATCAAGGTCACCTTCACCGTGCACAAGAAGTTCACCGGCAGCGACCTGAGCGGTGGCGGCGCCACCTCCAAGGTCGACTGCTCCTCGGGCCACTGCACCATCGGCGCCACCGACGCCTCCAAGCCCGGCTCCCAGGGTGCCGGTGTGGTGCTCACCTTCGCCTGAGCCCGGCCGGCCCGTCCGAAAAGCCCGCTTCGCCGCCCCGGCCCCCGCGGGGCGGCGAAGCGTTTCTTGAGGGTGCCGACGGCCGCACTCATCGAATCCCAAAGGATTTTCGAGTCGGCGTCCTCAGGATGGACGCGATGACAGTTGGCGGTACGGCCGCGGCCCGCGCGGTTCTCCCCGGCGTGTCAAAGAGTCCACACCACTTCGCAGAACGAGGACCACCATGCTCGCCGAGATGCTCGCCAGGACCGGTAAGTCACTGCTCAAGGATGTTCCGCCGGACGGCCGCCGTTACTGGGCGGCCCGGTTCTGGGACCGGGCGGCCGCGGAACAGCACCCGCTGCTGCGCGACCACTTCCTGGAGCAGAAGGACACCATCGCCGGCTACCTCAAGCACCACGGGGCGCAGACCGAGAAGGTCCTGGAGTTCGCCTGCGGCACGGGCGAGTTCACCGCTCTGGCCGCCGAGCACACTCCCGCCGGGACCATCACCGCGCTGGACATCTCGGCGCAGGGCCTGGAGATCGTCCGCAAGCGCGTCACGCACGACGGCCTCAACCTCGTCTACGGCGACTTCTGGGCAGAGAACAAGGTCGGCACCGCGGACCTGGTGATGTGCATCGACGCCATCCACCACCTCGGCGACGTGCGCCAGGTACTGGAGCGCATGAAGACCTTCGTGGCCCCCGGCGGCGTCCTGGTCGGCAACCTGTGGACCGGCGACCACTTCCACGACTTCGAGCGCCAGCGGTACGGCACGCTGAACCACCTGGGCCGCACGGCCGGCTTCTTCGGCACCGCCGCCGCGATCCGCCTGTCCGGCGGCAAGCTGCGCACCGGCGCCTACCGCACGCAGCTCCTGCCGAGCTGGGAGAGCGCGGCGATCCTGCGCGAGGTGTTCGGCGAGGTGCTGGAGCTCGACGTGCACCGGTACTTCATGTCGTTCGTCGTCAAGCCGTAGCACGAACGCCGCATGCGCGGGCCGCCCCGGTCGGGGCGGCCCGCGCATGTGTGTACCCCGCGCGAGGGAGGGTCACGCCGAACGTACGGTGTGCGCCTCGCGGGCGACGGCGTCCAGGAGGACCGCCTGGCGTACGAGCTGCTCGTGCTCGCGGGCGTGCTCGGCGGGGTTCGCCGTCAGCTCGGCGAAGCGGCGGACGGTGTTGGTCCACTGGTCGTCGGCGGGCAGGACGCGCTCCTCGACGTGGTCCTGGCGCTCCATGCGCAGCACCGGGCGCGTCGTGGCGGGCGGGGTGAAGGCCCAGCTGAGCGAGATGCGCCCGGACTCGCCCCAGATCGCGTAGGTGTTGCGGTAGGCGTGCACGAAGCCGAAGGAGCACTGGGCCGCCACGCCGCGGGCGTCGCTCAGCAGCGCGGTGCCCGCGACGTCCACGCCGGCCTCGGCGTCGACGGTGAGCGTCGAGCCGAGGACCGAGGGCGTCTCGCCGAGGAAGAGCTGGGCGGCGCGCACCGGGTAGCAGCCGGCGTCGAGCAGGGAGCCGCCGCCGAGTTCGGGGTGGTGGCGGATTGTGGAGCGGTCGGCGAGGGGGAAGCCGAACTCTCCGGTGAACAGGCGTGGCCGGCCGATCGCGCCTTCCGCGACGAGCTGTTGGACCACGGTGTGCTGGGTGTGCTGGAGGAAGGTGAAGTTCTCCATGAGCAGCAGGCCCCGGTCGGCGGCGAGGCCGGTCAGGCGGCGCGCGGCCCGCGGGCACGCCGTCGCCGCCTTCTCCACCAGCACGTGCTTGCCGGCCTCCAGCGCCGCCGTCGCCCACCGCTCGTGCATGCTGATGGGCAGGGGGATGTAGACCGCGTCGATGTCGTCGCGCTCAAGCAGCCGCTCGTATCCGGTGAGGGCCACGCCGCCGAAGCGGTCGGTGAAGGTCCGGGCCTTCTCGCCGGTGCGGCTCGCCACGGCGGCCAGACGCATCCCGCCGGCCAGCAGGGCGGGGATCGTGCGGCGTGCCGCGATGTCGGCGCAGCCGAGCACGCCGAAGCTGATGCCGTCCCCGCTCACCAGCGGACAGCCAGGCGCTCGGGCCGCGGGAAGGCGGTGGCCAGGTGCCAGGTGAGGTCTGCGGCCGGGTGGGCCAGGCGCAGGGCGACGCCGCGGCGGACGAGCGCCTCCAGGAGGACGTGCAGCTCGATGCGCGCGAGCGGCGCGCCGAGGCAGAAGTGGATGCCCGCGCCGAAGGCGAGGTGCTGGTTGTGCTCCCGGTCCAGGTGCATGCGGTCGGGGTCGGGGAAGACGGAGGCGTCGCGGTTGGCGGCGTTCATCAGCGGGATCACGGCTTCCCCGGCGCGCACGGTCACCTCGCCCAGGGTCACGTCGCTGGTGGCGATGCGCAGCGAGCCGAAGCCGGACGCGACCTGGCTGTAGCGCAGGGCTTCTTCGACCGCCGCCGGGATCGCCTCGGGGTTCTCCAGCAGCGTCTCGTAGCGGCGCGGGTCGTCCAGCAGGTGCAGGAGCAGGTGGGAGATCGCGGCGGTGGTGGTGTGGTAGCCCGCCACCAGCAGCGTCATCGCGAAGGTCAGGAGCTCCTCGGTGCTGAGGGCGTCGTCCTCCTCCTGGGCGCGCAGCAGCCGGGTCAGCAGGTCGTCGCCGGGGGCTGCGCGCTTCGCCGCGATGAGCCTGCCCAGGTAGCCCATGAGGTTGCGGGCCGCCTCCTGCGTGGCGGCGGCATCGGCCCCCGCCGCGGGGCTGCCCGCGGCCACTGTCAGGATGCGGTCGCTCCACTGGCGGAACTGGTCCTGTTCGTGCGCGGGGATGCCGAGCAGCTCGCAGATGACCCGCACGGGCAGCGGCAGGGCGAGCGCGGTGAGGGCGTCGGCCTCACGGTCCTCGGCGCTCAGCATGGCGTCGACGAGCTCGTCGGCGATCTCCTTCACGCGCGGGCGCAGCGGGTTCATACGGCGCTGGGTGAACTCCCCCGACACCAGGCGGCGCAGCCGGGTGTGGTCCGGCGGGTCCATGGTGACCAGGGAGGTGGACCCGCGGTGGATGGGGAGCAGGCGGGGGGCGTCGGGCGCGGTGGCGGCCTGCTTGCTGAAGCGGGGGTCGGTCAGGGCGGTGCGCACGTCCTCGTAGCGGGTGAGCAGCCAGCCGCTGTGACCGCCGGGCAGCTGGACGCGGGCGACGGGCTCCTCGGCCCGCAGCCGTGCGTAGATCTCCAGTGCCTCGCCGGGCGAGGTCACGGCGAAGGGGAACGTGCGGGCGGGGTCGGCTGCGGCCATGGGGACTCCGTAGGTTGGGGGCGGGCGGCCCGGTCGAAGGGCCGGCGACGGCTCATCGTGGGGGCGGCCGATCCGGATCCGTTGGAGAGCGGCTGTGGCGGCCGCCCCGCCTCACCAGTCGGTGCGTCGGCGGGCGCGCAGGAAGGCGCCGTGGGGGCCGGCGTCGGGGAGGGTGGCCGCCCAGACGATGTCGGCGGCCGCCTCGTCGGGCTCGACGGTGGCGCCGGGCATCATGCGGGTGCGGACGCGCCCGGGGTTGACGGCGTTGACGAGGACGCCGCTGTCGCGGGTCGCGGTGGCCAGCAGCACGGTCACCGCGTTGAGCGCGGCCTTGGACACCGCGTAGGCGGGGGTGCCCGCGTGCAGGCCGTGGCTGAACGCGCCGGTGCCGCTGGAGAGCATGACGACGCGCCCCCAGCCGCGTTCGAGCATGCCCGGCAGGAATGCCTGCGACACCCGCAGCGCGCCGAGGGTGTTGACGGCGAGGGTGTCGGCGACGAGCTGCGGAGGCACCTGGTGGGGTGGCGTGCCGTCGTCGAGGAGGACGCCCGCGTTGTTGACGAGGATGTCGACGGGCCCGACGCGCTCGTGCGCGGCTCGTACGGAGGCGTCGTCGGTGACGTCGAGGACGACGGGGACGGCGCCGGGGCCGAGGCGGCGCGCGGTCTCCTCGGCGGCGGCGCGCGAGCGTGCCGCCGTGATGACGTGGTGGCCCTCGGCGAGCAGGCGGGCGCTGACGGCGAGGCCGAGGCCGCGGTTGGCGCCGGTGACCAGGGCGGTGCGCCGCGTCACGCTTGCGCCAGCCGTTCGCGCAGCGCGTCGGCGAGGAGGGTGAGCTGGCGCGGGTCGGCGTCGCAGGGCAGGAGGACGAGTTCGTCGCAGCCCGCTTCGGCGTACGCGGCCGCGGCGTCGGCCAGCGCCTGGGGGGTGGTGAGGGCTTCGCCGATGACGCGGCGTGTGTAGGGGCCCATGCCCTGGTAGCAGCCGCCGAGGTAGCGCTCCACGGAGGCGGCGGCGCCCTCGCCGAGGGCGAAGTAGGCCAGGGCCACCACCCGCGGGCGGTCGGTGCGCCCGGCCTCGCGCCAGGCGTGGCCGAGGCGGGCGAGGCGGTCGGGGAACGGCTCGGCCGATCCGCTTCCGGAGATCCAGCCCTGGGCGTGGCGGGCGGCGCGGCGCATGGCCGCGTCGGAGTGCCCGCCGATCAGCAGCGGCGGTGCGCCGTCGGGCAGCGGGGGGCCGACGGGCCCGGCTCCGTGGCTGGCGCCGCCCTCCCAGATGTCGCGCACGGACGTGAGGAGGGCGTCCAGGTCCCGGCCGCGGGTGCGGTACGGGGCGCCGGTCGCCGTGTAGTCGTCCTCGCGTCCGCCCACGGCGAGCCCCAGCGTGAGCCGTCCGCCGGCGATGCGGTGCAGCGAGGCGGTCTGCTTGGCCAGCACCGCGCTCCCGCCTCGGGCGGCGGCGAGCAGGACCGTGGTGGTGAGGCGGATACGGCCGGTCACGGCCGCGGCGGCGGCGAGCGTGATGAGCGGGTCGTAGTTCTCGTAGACGATCCGGTCGAGCACTCCCAGGCTCGCGAAGCCGTGTTCCTCGGCCCGCACGGCCCAGCCGGTGAGTTGCTCCGGGCCCGTCCCGGGGATCATCGCGGGCAGGCCGACACCGATTTGCATACCGAAGCTCCCGGCATTCGACGACAACGTCCCGGCATCGTGTCCCGCGCCCTTCGAGGGCGCGTCGGATGCGGATCGCGGTCGCGCCCGCTGTGCGGGCGGCCGGGGCGGCGGCGGCTTGAGCCAGCGTGGAAGCGTCCTCCAAGGCGGCCCGCGACGCTGGGCCGGGCGCTGTGCGCCCCTCAACGCCGCCGCACCCGTGCCGTCGTACGCGTGCGGCGGACCGCCTTGTTCTGACGTGTTCGGAAGGAAGAGCAGTCTTCTGATGAGGAACAGTACTGCGCCGTTCTTGAGGCGCGCCGTCGCCTCCGGTGCCGCCCTCGCCGCCCTGGCGGGCGGACTCGCCCTGGGGGCCGCTCCGGCCTCGGCCCAGCCCCGGGCCCCGTTCGCCGCCGCCGCGCCCGCCCGCGTGGCGCTCTCCGGCGTCCAGGCCGTCCGCGACGCGGACGGCACCTACCACCTGACGTGGACCACGAGCGCCCCCGCGCGGGCCACCCGGGTCTACGCCTCCACCAGCCCGGCGCTGCGGCCCGGCCACCGCAGCCTGGTCGCACGGGCGAACGGCACCACCGCCGCCGTGCACGGACTCGACCCGGTCGCCCGCTGGTACTTCGCCCTGGTACCCGACGGCGGCACGGCGACGACGACAGCCGTGCGCGCCGTGACGCTGGACGGGGTCACCAACTCCCGTGACCTGGGCGGCTATCCGGCACAGACCGGACTGCGCACCAGGTGGGGCTCCGTCTTCCGCTCCGCCCGGCTGACGCCCGCCACCGATGCGGGCAAGGCGCAGCTGGCCGCGCTCGGCCTCACCGAGGTCGTCGACTTCCGCAGTACGGCCGAGACGGCCCGCGAAGGCATGGACCCGCTGCCGCCCGAGGTCGTGCAGGTCCATGACCCGGTCGGCGACCCGGACCAGGCCGTGCCACCGGCCACGGAGCCCTCGGGCGACCCGATCGCCGACAACTACCGCCTGTTCGTCTCCAACCCCAACCTGCGCAAGCAGTTCGCCGACGGCCTCACCCGCGCCGCGGACGACGGCCAGCGGCCCCTGATGTTCCACTGCACCGGCGGCAACCACCGCACCGGCTGGATGTCGGTCGTCCTGCTCAAGGCCCTCGGTGTGCCCGACTCCGTGGTCCGCCAGGACTACCTGCTCTCCCTGGGCACCTCCGACGCCTACCTGAACGCCGCGTACGACCAGGTGAGCCGCGACTACGGCTCGTTCTCCGACTACCTGGCCAAGGGACTGGGCATCACGCCCCGGACGCTGTCCGCACTGCGTGCCGCGCTGCTTGAGCGCGGATGAGGCGGGCCTCATGAGCATCGTGACGACACCCGCGCCGAAGAGCGGGCACGACACCGAAGTCCTCGTGGTCGGCGGGGGGCTGACGGGATTGTCGGCCGCCGTGTTCCTCGCCTGGCACGGGGTCGCGGTCACCGTGTTGGAACGCCACCCCGGGGCGCTGGTGCACCCTCGCGCGCGCAGCATCAACCCGCGCACCGCGGAACTGCTGCGCCAGGTGGGCCTGGGCGAGGCGATAGCGCGCGAGCACGGGTACGAGAGCCAGCTCCCCTCGGTGCACATGCTGCGCGCCGAGACCCTCGCGGGGCGCGAGATCGGCCGGACGGAGCAGCGGCCGCCCGCCGCCGCCCGCGACGGGCAGCGGGTCAGTCCCGCCGCCTGGGGCGTGATCGACCAGGACAGGCTGGAGGGGGCGCTGCGCGCCCACGCCGAACGCCTGGGCGCGCAGGTCCGCTTCGGCCATGAGCTGACCGCCCTCGACCAGGACGCCGAGGGCGTCACCGCCCAAGTGCGGGGCCGCGACGGAGGCGCGTACACGCTGCGCGCCGCCTATCTGTGCGGCGCGGACGGGCATGCGAGCGTCGTCCGCGAGGCGGCGGCCATCGCGCTGCGCGGGCCGGGCGCGCTGAGCCACATCGTCAGCATGGTCTTCGACGCCGACCTGTCCGGGCCGCTGCGCGGGCGCCACGACCCCGGACGCGGCACCTTCATCGCCTCGTGCCATCTGCGCACCCCCGCGGACGGCACGGTCCTCTTCCCGCACGGCGCGCCGCACCGCTGGGTGTTCAACACCCCGGTGTTCCCCGAACGCGGGGAGCGGTTCGAGGACTTCGACGAGGCGCGGTGCACCGAGGCGATCCGCGCGGCGATCGGCGTTCCCGATCTGCCGGTGACGCTGGTGCCGCAGCTCGCGGACGGCACGAAGGTCCTGGGCTACCGGATCGGTGCGGCCGTGGCCGACTCGTTCCGCTCCGGCCGCGTCTTCCTGGCCGGTGACGCCGCGCATGTGATGCCTCCGACCGGCGCGTTCGGAGCCGGGACCGGCATCCAGGACGCCCACAACCTGGCCTGGAAGCTGGCCGCGGTGCTGCGGGGCCGGGCGGAGCCGGAGTTGCTGGCGACGTACGACGCCGAGCGCAGGCCGGTGGCCGACTTCACCCTCGGGCAGGCGCTGCTGCTGATGCGTCAGCGCGGCGCCCTGACGGTCCCGCTCGCGGACGAGCCGCAGCCGGCGGAGTACGACGCGGTGGTCTTCGGCTACCGCTACCGCTCCACCGCCGTGCTGGACGAGGCGGACGACGGCGGACCGGCGCTCCCGCCGGGCATGCTCACCGGTCAGCCCGGCACGCGCGCACCGCACGTGCCGTTGCCCGGCGGGGAGACGGCGTCCTCGCTGGACTGGTACGGGCGCGGTTTCGTGCTCCTGGTCGCGGACGCCGGCGGGGTGTGGGCGTCGGCGGCGCGGGCGCTCGGCGGCCGGGACCTCGTGGTGCGCGCGCTCGACGGCGAGGGCGCCGGCCTGCACGGGATCCCGCCGGCCGGGGCGGCGCTGGTGCGCCCCGACGGTTTCGTCGCCTGGCGCGGTGGCGACCCGGGCGGGCATCCCGCCCGGGTCCTGGCCGAGGTGCTGGACCGGGCGGGCTGCCGCGCGCTCGTCGCGTAGCCCGGGCAGGGGAAAAGGGGCGGGGGCCACGGGCCCCCGCCCCTTTTCCTGTCGCCCTGTTCAGGAGACCAGAGCGGTCAGCACCTCGTGGAGGACGGCCGTCGGGTCCGCCTCGTCGCCCGCCGGGGAGCGCCAGGCCACGAAGCCGTCGGGGCGCACCAGGACCGCGCCCGTACGGGAGACCCCGTAGGCGGCGGCCCAGTCGGCGCCGTCCTCGGCGAGGCCGCCCGCACCGATGCGGTGGCCACGCAGCGGGACGGACGTCCGCGCGGCGACGGCGCCGGCGGCGTCGTACCAGCGCTCGTCCGCGCTGAGGAGGGTGAACGCGTCGGCGAACAGGTCGAGCGTGGAGATGCGTTCGCCGTCGCGGCGCAGCCACACATGCGGGGCCCGGGTGCCGGGCGCGCCCGACAGGTCCAGGCCCGGCAGCAGGGGCGCGGCGTGCGCGGGGCCGGCCACGGCCGTCGAGGTGTAGCGGTAGCCGAGGGTCACGACGATGTCGTCGACCATCGCGTCCTCGGCGCCGTCGGCGGCCAGCCCGTGACGGATGCGGTTGCGCAGCAGCGCCTGCTCGGCCATGGCCGTGCCCAGGGGACGGCGTTCGGCGTCGTAGCTGTCGAGCAGCCCCTCATGTGCCCAGCCCTTGAGGACGGCGGCGAGCTTCCAGGCCAGGTTGTGCCCGTCGTGGATGCCGGTGTTGGCGCCGAAGCCCCCGGCGGGCGGGTGCACATGGCCCGCGTCGCCCGCGAGGAAGACCCGGCCGACGCGGAAGGTCGCGGCGACCCGCTGGGCGCCCTCCCAGGGCACCGTGTCGACGATCTCGACCTCCAGGTCGGGGACGCCGCTGGCGTCGCGGACGACCTGGACGCAGCGCTCCTCGGTGAAGTCCGCCGGGGACTCCCGTTCGGGGTCGTACAGGGCCGCACCCGCCCAGGGGTCGCAGCCGTGCAGCCGCGACAGCGTCATCACGGTCGGGCCGCCGGTGGCGTAGCACAGGATGAACTTCCGTCCCCCCATGACCTCTTCGAGGCGGGGGGCGCGGAAGTAGATGCTCAGCGCGTGGAAGACGGTGCCCCGGCCGTGCTGGGCGATGCCGAGCCGCCGGCGTACGGGGCTGCTCGCGCCGTCGGCTGCCACCAGGTAGTCGGCGCGCACCCGGCGCTCGGTGCCGTCCTCGCGCGAGCGCAGGGTGGCGGTGACGCCGTCGGCGTCCTGTTCCAGGTCGACGAGCTCGGTGCGGAACAGGGCGGTGGCCCCGCCGGCGCGGGCCTGTTCCAGGAGCACGCGCTCGTACCGGTCCTGGCCGCAGCCCATGATGGTGACCGGGCTGATGTCCGGGCCGTCGAGGGCGGGCGCCTCGACCACCTCGGCCCGGTCGATCTCCGCCAGGGTGCGGGTGCGCAGGATGCCGCCCTCGAAGTAGGGGCGGGTGTCGCCCATCTCCAGGGCGCGGATCTCGCGCTCCAGCCCGGCGGAGCGGAACAGCTCCAGGGTGCGGGCCTGGATGCCGGGCGCCCTGGGCAGGCGCGAGGTGGCGCCGCGGCGCTCGACCAGCAGGGGCTCGATGCCGTGCCGGGTGAGGAACAGGGCGGTGGACAGGCCGACCGGGCCGCCACCGACCACCAGCACCGGGACGTGCTCGATCGTTTCGTCGGCGCCCGCGGGTCCGGTTCCCGCGGCCGTGGTGTTCTCCGTCATTTCGCTCTCTTCGCTGGGACGCTCGGGCCGTGCGGCCTGGCGGGCCGGTGCCTCACGCGGACCGCCGCGGCTCGGCCGGCTTGCGCGCGATGACGAGCGTGTCGTGCTCGCCGAGCGGCACGGTCTCGACCGACTCCAGGCCCGCGTCGTGGAGCCACCGGGTGCACTCGGCGAGGGTGTACTCGGAGCCGCCGTTGGTGATCAGCTGCATGTTGAGGCTGATGAGCGTGTTCCACGGGTCGCTCGGGGCCTCCTCAAGCAGCTGGTCGTAGATGAGGAGCGCGCCGCCGGGCAGCACGGCGTCCGCCATCTTCTTGACGAGGAGCGCCCGCTCCTCGGGTGTCCAGTCGTGCAGCACATGGCCGGTGACGACGACGTCGGCGCTCGGCAGCTCGTCGGTGAAGAAGTCGCCGCCGGTGAAGGCCGCCCGGTCCCGCAGTCCGAAGCCGGCCATGTGCTCCGTGAACATCGGCGCGATCGCGGGGAGGTCGAAGACGCCGCCGGTGAGGTGGGGGTGCGCGGTGAGCACCTGGGCGACCAGGTTGCCGCGCGCGCCGCCGACATCGAGGACGGTGCGGTACGCGGGCCAGTCGAAGGCGGCCGCGAGGTGGGGGCCGAGGGGGCCGCTGACGGCGTCCATCATCCGCAGGAAGTTCCGCAGGTGGCCGGGGTCGGCCATCATGCGCTCGAAGGCGGCCGCCTGGTCCTCGCGGCCTTCCAGCTGCGGGTCGCCGGTGCGCAGCAGCCCGGTCAGGTTGGACCAGGCCGGGTACATCATGCGGTTGGCGCGCTCCAGGAACGCGCCGGAGTACTCGGGCTTGGCCTTGTCCAGGAAGCGGTCGGCGGCCGGGGTGTTGGCGTAGCTGTCGCCGTCCTTGCGCAGCAGGCCGAAGCAGACGAGCGCGGTGAGGAAGTCCCGCGTGCCGCGCGGGTGCAGGCCGAGCCGCTCGCACAGCTGCCGCTCGGTGGCGGGCCCGGCGGCCAGGGTGGTGAACAGTTCGAGCTCGATGGCGCTGAGCACCACCTTGGCCTGGGCGAAGGCGATGCCGATGCGGTTGATGTCGTCCAACGAGGACGGTTCTGCGGTCAGTGGAGTGCGCGTCACGTGGTCTGAGTCCCTTCCCGGCGTTTGCGCCGATATCGCGGGACACGCTGGCATCCGGCGTTCGAGCACGGATCCAGGACGCGTCGGCGCACCTCACGACCCGCTCCGCGGCCCCCAACCGGGCTCCAACCCGCTCCGAAGGCCGCCGGAGAGGCTGGCCCAGGTCCGACCGGAGCGGGTGGAGGAGAGTTCGATGGCTGGGGCAGACGGCGGCGCGCCGCACACGTCGCGGGCGGTGCTGGGGCAGCCGAGGTGGTTCGTCACGCTGTTCCTCACCGATATGTGGGAACGGTTCAGCTTCTTCGGCATGCATGCCATCCTCGTGCTGTTCGCCGTGGCCGCGCCGCAGGACGGCGGCCTGGGCCTGCCCAGGACGCAGGCGCTGGCCCTGTTCGGGGCGTATGTGGGCGTGGTGTTCCTCGCGGCGATGCCGGGCGGCTGGATCGGCGACCGGATCCTGGGCGAGCGGCGGTCCACGCTCATCGGCGGCGTCGTCATCGCGCTGGGGCACTACACCATGTTGCTGCCGGCCGCGGCCGCGGCCTATGTGGGCCTGGCGCTGATCGCGTGCGGCACGGGCCTGCTCAAGCCCAACATGCTGGCCCTGCTCGGCCGGTTCTACGGCCCCGGGCAGAGCGCCGAACGCGAGGCCACGCTGTCGGTCTTCTACGTCAGCATCCAGATCAGCGCACTGGCCTCTCCGCTGGTGACGGGCTTCCTCGGCGAGACGGTCGACTGGCACCTGGGCTTCGGGGCCGCGGGCGTCGGCATGACCTTCGGGGTGATCCAGTTCGCCTGGGGCAGCCGGTCCTTCGGCGACGTGGGACGCGCGCCGGGACACCCGGCGACACGGACGGAGGCGCGCCGGGCGGCACGGGCCGCGGCGCTCGCGGTCGCGGTCGTGGCCGCGCTGGCGGCCGTCGACGTGGCGGGCGGGGCGTTCCGGCTGATGCACGTGGTGGCCGCGATGGGCCTGCTGACGATGGTCACGCCGGCGCTCTGCTTCCTCGGGATGCGGCGCAACCCCGCGCTCGGGGCCGCGGACAGGGCCCGGGTGACGGCCTTCGGCTGGGTGCTGGCGGCGACCGCGCTGTTCTGGATGTACGTGATCCAGGCGAGCTCCCTGCTCAGCCTGTTCGCGAAGCGGTCCACCGACCGGCACCTGGCCGGGTTCGAGCTTCCGGCGAGCTGGTTCCAGTCGGCGACACCGCTGTTCATGCTGCTGGTCGCGCCGGTGGCGGCGTGGGGGTGGAAGCGGTCGGGAGGCCGGGTGCCGCTGGCGGTGAAGCTGGCCCTGGGGCTGGGGCTGGCGGCGGCAGGCATGGCGGTCATGAGCGGGGCGGCCGCAGCCGCCTCCGGCGGCAGCCCGGTGTCGCCGCTGTGGCTCCTCGCGGTCTTCTTCCTGCTGGCGTGCGGCGAGGTGGTGCTGGCCCCGGTGGGGCTGAGCGCCTCCGTGGACATCGCCCCGAGCTCCTTCGCCGGCCGGACGATGGGTCTGTACTGGATGTGCAGCGCGTTCGGCGCGGGCGTGGGAAGCCAGATCGTGCACCTGGTGGATGTGCTGCCGCAGCCCGTCTACTTCCTGGTGCTCTCGGCGATCGGCGCGGCCGCGGCCACCGCGCTGCTGATGAGCCGGCGCGCACTGGCCGCCCGCCTGGCGGTGCGGGGAAATCAGCACGGGAGCGCGAATAAGGCGCTCGCCAACGCGTTGTGACGCCGCCTCACTCACCGCCCGGTGATTTACGAGAGCAGCTGAAGGGATTTGCCGCGCACCTCTGCCGGGTCGTGCGGAAAGCCCACGAAATGGGCCTGGCCAGGCCGTTGTCGGGAGGGCGTCGCCGCACCCGACGCGACGGACGGGCGGAACGAATTCACGCCCTTAATTCCCGTGGAGGGGTTCTGGATCCGTTCTCTAAGACGCGCCGAGACGATGTCAGGGACTTCCGCTCGCCGGTCCTCACGGGATTTGGCGCCGGACAAACGGAATTGGGCAACGGAGGGATAGCACGGTGGAACGCAGGCTCATCGTGGCACGGATGGATCCACGGGACGCGCAGTCCGTGTCCGAGGTGTTCGCCGAATCGGACGCGGGGGAACTGCCGGGGCACATCGGCGTCACGGGGCGCTCCCTCTTCCACTACCGGGGCCTGTACTTCCACCTCATCGAGGCCGAGGCGCCCGTACGCGAACGCATCGACGCGGCGAAGACCGACCCGCTGTTCCGCGACGTCAGCAAGAAGCTGGAGCCGTACATCGCCCCGTACGACCCGCTGACCTGGCAGGGACCGGCCGACGCGATGGCCACCCGCTTCTACACCTGGCGGGCCAAGTGACCGCCGCGCACGCACCGACGCCCGAACCCGAGAGAGAGGCCCCCGACATGGCCGCAGCCCCGCGCGTGGTCGCCCTGGCGGACACCGAGCCCAACCGCCGCCGCGGCGGCGAGCTCCGTGTCGTCCTCGGCCCGAAGACGGCCGGGGCGACGACCGGCTTCATGGGTGTTCTCACGCTCCGGCCGGGCGAGTTCGTCAGCGAGCACTACCACCCGTACTCGGAGGAGTTCCTCTACGTCGTGCGGGGTGCGGTGACCGCGCGCCTGGACGGCGAGGCGGTGCGGGTGCAGGCGGGCGAAGGGGTGCTGGTGCCCCGCTCGGTGCGCCACCGCGTCGAGAACCACGGCACGGAGGTGGCGGAGGCCGTCTTCCACCTCGGCCCGCTGGCCCCGCGCCCGGAGCTCGGGCATGTGGACACCGAGCCGCTGCCCGCGCCGGCCGAGCCGCAGCCGCAGGTGGGGGGCGCGGCATGAGCGCGCGCCGGGTCGTGATCACCGGCCTCGGGGTCGTGGCGCCCGGCGGGATCGGAGCCAAGGCGTTCTGGTCGCTGCTGTCCGAGGGCAGGAGCGCCGTCCGGCCGATCTCCCTGTTCGACGCCGCGGGCTTCCGCTCCCGCATCGCCGCCGAGTGCGACTTCGACGCCGAGGCCGAGGGCCTGACCGCGCGGGAGGCCCGCGAGCTGGACCGCGCGGCCCAGTTCGCCGCGGTCTGCGCCGACCAGGCACTGGCCGACAGCGGCCTCGACGTCTCCTCCGTGCGCCCGCACCGCTTCGGCGTGTCCGTCGGCAGCGCGGTCGGCGCGTCCACCGGTCTGGAGGACGAGTACGTCGCCCTCTCGCGGCGCGGCCGCGACTGGGTGGTCCCCGCCGCGCCCGCCGTGCCGCAGCTGCGCGCGCACCTGGTGCCGAGCAGCTTCGCCGCGCAGGTCGCGCGGCGCGGCGGCGCGCAGGGGCCGGTCGCCACCATCTCGACGGGCTGCACCTCGGGGCTCGACGCCGTCGGCCACGCGGCCGCGCTGATCGAGGAGGGCAGCGCCGATGTGATGCTGGCCGGTGCCACCGACGCGCCGGTCACCCCGATCACCGTCGCCTGCTTCGACAGCATCAAGGCCACCACCCCCGAGAACGACGACCCCGAGCGCGCCTCGCGGCCGTTCGACCGCGACCGCAAGGGGTTCGTCCTGGGCGAGGGCGCCGCCGTCTTCGTGCTGGAGGAGTACGGCAGCGCGGTGCGGCGCGGTGCGCACATCTACGGCGAGATCTCGGGCTTCGCGACCCGCTGCAACGCGTACCACATGACCGGTCTGCGGGCGGACGGCCGCGAACTGGCCGAGGCGGCCCGGGTCGCCCTGCGGCGCGCCGGCCGGGACGCCACCGACGTCGACTACGTCAACGCGCACGGTTCCGGGACCAAGCAGAACGACCGGCACGAGACGGCCGCCCTGAAGGCGGCGCTGGGCCGGCACGCCTACGAGGTGCCGGTCAGCTCCATCAAGTCGATGATCGGGCACTCGCTGGGAGCCATCGGGTCGCTGGAGATCGCCGCCTGCGCGCTCGCGCTGGAGTACCAAGTGGTGCCGCCCACCGCGAATCTGCGCAACCCCGACCCCGAGTGCGATCTGGACTACGTACCGGTGACCGCGCGCGAGACGCGCCTGGACACCGTGCTGAGCGTCGGCAGCGGATTCGGCGGATTCCAGAGCGCCATGGTGCTGCAGAAGCCGGGGAGGGCCGCATGAGCACGACCACCACCACACTCGAAGCGTCCGTGCGGGCGGACCGCCCGGTGGCCGAGGCGGTGATCACCGGGATCGGGCTGCTCGCGCCGAACGGCGCGGACACCGAGGAGGTCTGGGCCAGTGTCCTGGCCGGACGGTCCGGGATCGAGCCCATCGGCCGTTTCGCGGCCACGGGTCCGGTGCGCGTGGCCGGTGAGGTCGCCGACGAGGCGTTCACCGGCGCGGTCCCCAGCCGGCTGCGGGCGCAGACCGACCGCTGGACGCAGATGGCGGTGGCGGCCGCCGACGAGGCCCTGCGCGACGCCGGTCTGGAGGACGCCGGCCGCAGGCCGTACGACCCGTACGACATGGCGGTCATCACGGCGAGTTCTTCGGGCGGCACCGAGTTCGGGCAGCGGGAACTGAGCCGGCTGTGGACCGAGGGCCCGGCACGGGTGTCGGTCTACCAGTCCATCGCCTGGTTCTACGCCGCGACCACCGGCCAGCTGTCGATCCGGCACGGCATGCAGGGCCCGTGCGGGGTCGTGGTCGCCGACCAGGCGGGCGGCCTGGACGCCCTGGGGCAGGCGCGCCGCGTGCTGCGCTCGGGGACCGGGCTCATCGTCACCGGCGGCATGGAGGCCCCGCTGTCGCCCTACGCGCTCACCTGCCTCGACGCCGAGGGCACCGTCAGCCACGCCGCCGACCCGGCCCGCGCCTACCTGCCGTTCCAGGACGGGGCCTGCGGCTATGTGCCGGGCGAGGGTGGCGCGATCCTGACCGTCGAGGACGCCGCGGCCGCGCACGCCCGCGGGGTGCCGCGCATCCACGGCCGGCTGGCCGGCCACGCGGCCACGTTCGACGCCCCGTCGGGCCCGGCGGGCAGCGGCCTGCTGGCAGCCGCGCGCGGCGCGCTGGAGGACGCGGGCCTGCGTCCGTCCGACGTCGATGTGGTGTTCGCCGACGCGGCGGGCGTCCCTGACCAGGACGAGGCCGAGACACAGGCGATCACCGCGCTGTTCGGGCCGCGCGGCGTGCCGGTGACCGCGCCCAAGACGCTGACCGGCCGTCTCAACGCGGGCGGCGGGCCGCTGGACGTCGCGCTGGCGCTGCTGGCCATGCGCGACGGCGTGATCCCGCCCACCGCGCTCCCCCAGAAGCCCTCCCTGGGCCACCCGCTCGACCTCGTCGCCGGCCGCCCCCGCGCCGCGGCGGTCCGCACCGCGCTGGTGCTCGCCCGCGGCGCGGGCGGATTCAACTCGGCGGTCGTGCTGACCCATGAGCACACCGCACCCACCTCACGTCACCACCGGAAAGGGAACCCCTCGTCATGACACTCGATATGACACTCGATGAGCTGAGGACGATCATGCGTCAGTGCGGTGTGGAGGACGACGTCGACCTGGACGGCGACATCCTCGACCGCACCTGGGAGCAGCTGGGCTACGACTCGCTGGCGGTCCTGGAGATCACCACGACGGTCCAGCACCACACGCAGATCGTCATCCCCGACGAGGACACCTCGGAGCTGACCACGCCCCGGCTGCTCCTGGCCCACGTCGCCCGACAGAGCCGGGCGGTCTGACCATGGCCATGCACACCGACAACAGCGTCTACATCGAAGCCCCGATGGAGCTGGTGTGGGAGCGCACCAACGACATCGCCTCCTGGACCGACCTGTTCGACGAATACGCCGAGGCCGCCGTCCTGCGGCGGGACGGCGACACCGTCACCTTCCGGCTCTCCCTGCACCCGGACGCCAACGGCCGCGTGTGGAGCTGGGTCTCCCAGCGCACGGCGGACGCGGACACGCGCACCGCGCGCTCGCACCGCGTGGAGACCGGCCCGTTCAAGTACATGAGCCTGTTCTGGGAGTACGTGCCCGACGGCGCGGGCGTGCGGATGCGCTGGGTGCAGGACTTCGAGATGAAGCCGAGCGCCCCGCTGGGCGACGCGGCGATGGCCGAGCGCATCAACCGCAACTCCCGCCGCCAGCAGGCGCGCATCAAGCGGCTCCTGGAGGAGGCCGCGCAGGACGCGCAGGTCCTCACCGGCAGCCAGGCGTGAGAACGGGCACGGAAGGCTGAGATGTTCCCGACCCTGATCACGTTGCTGCTGGTGTGCACCGGAGTGGCCGCGGGCGACATGTTCTGCACCGCTGTCGGCCTCGCCCCGCTCCTGCGCTCCCTGAGCTACTCCCAGTACGTGGCGACCGTGCGGTTCCTGCAGCCGCGCTACGACCCGGCCATGCCCGTCATCAACACCGTCGCGCTCCTGTCCGGGGGCCTGGCGGCCGCGTGGGCCCCCGGCGGCGCCGCGCGGGCCCTTCTGGTGGGCGCGGCCGTCCTCGTCGTCGGCGTGATCGCGATGTCGGTCGCCAAGGCCGTGCCGATCAACCGGTTCGTGCTCGGCCTGGACCCGGAGCACGAGCCCGGCGACTGGCAGCAGAGCGACCCCCGTGTCCGGTGGCAGCGGTGGCACCTGGCGCGCACGGCGGCGATGACCGGCGCACTGGTGCTGGACGCGCTCGCCGTGGCGAGCCTGCTGTAGCCGCCGCACCCCCCTACTTCTTCGAAGCAGAGAGTGAAAAGTGAGTATGCGACTCGACGGAAAGCGCGTGCTGGTCACCGGAGGCACCCGGGGCATCGGGCGCAGCCTGTCCCTGGCGTTCGCCGACGCGGGGGCGAACCTGGTCGCCTGCGGCCGGTCCGACCAAGCGGCGGCGCAGAGTCTGGCCGAGGAGCTGAAGACGCGCGGCGGTGACCACCACGTCGTCCACGCCGACGTCACCGCGCCGGAGCAGATCGACACCCTCCTGGACGAGTGCCGCACCCGCCTCGGCGGCCTCGACGTCCTGGTCAGCAACGCCGGCGCGATCAGCCATGTGCCCTTCGCCGAGCTGACGATCGACGAGTGGCAACGGGTGATCGACACCAATCTGACCGCGGCCTACCTGCTGGTGTCCCGCGCGCTGCCGCTGCTGTCGGAAGGCGCCTCGATCATCCTGGTCGGCTCCCGGTCCGCGCAGGTGGGCATTCCGCTGCGGGCCCACTACACGGCCTCCAAGGCGGGGCTGATCGGCCTGTCGCGCTCGCTGGCCAAGGAACTGGGCCCGCAGGGCATCCGCGTCAACGTCGTGGCCCCCGGCGTCATCGAGACGCCGGAGAAGCCGCTGACCGACGAGATCCGCGCGCGCTACGAGCGGCTCACCGCGCTGGGCCGCCTGGGCCGGGGCGAGGAGATCGCCGGTCCGGTGATGTTCCTGGCCAGCAGCCTCTCCGCGTACATGACCGGCGAGACCCTCCACGTCGACGGCGGCATCTGACCACCCCCGCCCGGATCCCGCGGGGTCCCGGTACCAAGGAGCGATACGACCATGTCCGAACAGCAGATCTTCCGTGTGACGCTGCGCATGCAGGTGCACCCCGGCCGGGGCGCGGACTTCGAGCGTGTCTGGCACGACAGCGCCGACACCATCACCGGCCAGCCGGCCAACCTGGGCCAGTGGCTCTCCAAGAGCCTGGACGAGGACGACGTCTACTACATCGTCAGCGACTGGACCGACGAGGAGCGCTTCCGGCAGTACGAGCAGAGCGCGGAGCACCTGGAGCACCGGGGCCGGCTGCACCCCTTCCGCAGCGCGGGAACCATGGCCACCATGCACGTGGTGCACCACTTCACCGGCGCGGCGGCGCGGGCATGACCCCGCCCCGCGTCCGGGTCCTCATCCACGCGCTGGCGCCCGAGGGGCAGGCGGAACCTGACCCGGTCACCCTGGCCTACCACAGCATCAGCGAGGCCCTGCGCGGCACTCCGGGGCTGCTGGCCAACGAGCTGCTGCACTCGCGCATCGACGAGCGCCGCTTCGTCGTGATGAGCGAGTGGGAGTCCCTGGACGCCTTCCAGCGCTGGGAGCAGGGCCCCGACCACCGCCGGACGACGGCTCCGCTGCGCGCCTACCAGGACGCCTCGCACGGGCGCCCGTTCGACATCCTGACCGTCAGCGCACGCTACTGACCCGGTGAGCGCACGCTCGTGAACCATGACGGAGACACACCATCACTGCCGTCCTGAACGTCCTCGCGCTGCTGGGCAGCGGCATCACGGCCGGTGTGCTGTTCTGTGTCGCGCTGAGCATCGTTCCCACCTTCCTGCGGCTGCCGGCGGACCGTTACGTCGAGGTGCACCGGCTCATCGGCCGCAACTACGACCCGACGATGCCCCTCACGGTGCTCTCCAGCACCGCGATCGACGTCGTTCTGGCCTTCGCCGGGCACCGGCCGGCCTCGCAGACGCTGTTCGCCGTCGCCGCAGGACTGCTCTTCGGCGTCTCGTGCGTCTCGCACCTGGCGAACGTACCCCTCAACCGGGCCGTCAGAGCACTGCCCGACGGCCCGGTGCCCGCCGACTGGGCCGACCCCCGCAGGCGCTGGCGCACCTGGAACCTGCTGCGCACCGGCCTCGCCGTGAGCGCGCTCGCCGCGAACGCGGCGGCCGTCGTACTCGGACGCTAGCGCCCCCACCCCAACGGAGAAGGACGAAGAAGAAGATGACACTGGGCCTGAAGGGCAAGCGCGTCCTGGTGACCGGCGGCAGCCGGGGCATCGGCCGGGCGACCGCCCTGGCACTGGCCGAGGCCGGCGCATCCGTCGTCGTCGCCCACCGCCACGACACCGGCGCGGCGGCGGACGTCGCCGACCGCCTGAAGCGCCTCGGCGCCCCGCACCGCGTGGTACGGGCGGACGTCACCGACGCGGAGGCGGTCGCGGGCCTGGCCCGCGCCTGCCAGGAGGAGTTCGGCGCGCTCGACGTCCTCGTCAACAACGCCGGTGTGCACGCCCACGCGCCGCTCGGCACGCTGGACCTGGCCGAGTGGCAGCGCCTCGTGAGCGCCGACCTGACGTCGATGTTCCTGGTGACCCAGGCGTGCCTGCCGCTGCTGACCGACGGCGCGTCGGTCATCAACATCGGCGCCTCGGTCGCCCTGCGCGGCCGCGCGGGCGCGGCGCACTACACCGCGGCGAAGGCCGGCGTCATCGGCCTGACCCGCTCGCTGTGCAAGGAGCTCGGCCCCGGCCGCGGCATCCGCGTCAACACGGTCGCGCCCGGCGTCATCGGCGCCGAGGGCGAGGAGGTACCGCCGCAGGTGGAGCAGCAGATCCGGGGCATGGCGGCGCTCGGCCGGCTCGGCTCCCCCGACGAGGTCGCCGGCGCCGTGCTCTATCTGGCCGGCGACCTCTCGCGCTACGTCAGCGGCATCACGCTGAACGTCGACGGCGGCATCTGACCCCGCCTCACCACCCCCACCCACCCGACCGACCGGAAGAAGGAAGCCACCATGCCGTACGCGGCCATCACCTACGACATCAAGCCCGGCCACGACGAGGAGATCGCGGAACTCTTCGCCCACTTCAAGCGGGCCGACACCCCCGTACTGCGCAACGAGGCGGGCGAGGAGGCCGGCCGGCTGCTGGGCACCGCCGTCTTCATCAAGGACGGGCTGCTCGTGCGCGTCATCCACTACGAGGGCGACATCAAGGACGTGGGCCGGCACATGTCCCAGCAGCGCGGCGTGCACATCCTGGAAGAGAAGCTCAAGCCCTACCTGGCCACGCCGCGGGACACCGCGACGCCCGAGCGCTTCCAGCAGCACTTCGCCGGCAGCCTCATGCGCAGCATCACCCAGCTGTCCGCCGCCCCCGCCCCCGACGCGGCGCGCTGATCCGGCGCGGCGTGGCGATTCAGGGATACGAGGGGAGAACAGGCATGGCCGACAGGGCGATCACCGTCATCGGGCTCGGGTCGATGGGCGCGGGCATGGCCTCGCGGCTGCTCGCCGCCGGCTTCCGGGTCACGGTCCACAACCGCACCGCGAGCAGGGCCGAAGCCCTGGCCGGGGCCGGTGCCACGGTCGCCGCCTCGGTGGCCGAGGCGGTGCGCGGCGCCGACCGGGTGCTGCTCAGCCTGAGTGACGAGGCCGCGGTCGACGCGGTCCTCGAAGCCGCCGGCGAGGCGTGGGGCGAGGGCGTGCACCTGCTGGACACCTCGACCGTGTCCGCGGACTACTCCCGCCGCGTCACCGAGAAGCTGGCCGCCCGCGGGGTGCGCCGGGTGGAGGCGTGTCTGCTGGGCAATCCGCAGCAGGCCGGCGCGGGTGAACTGCGCGTGGTCACCGCAGGAGCGCGGCCGGCCGTCGAGCAGGTGGCCGACGTACTCGACGTCCTCGGCCGGGACGTGTCCTACCTGGGGCCGACCGGCAACGCGGCCACCACGAAACTGGTCTTCAACCTGCTGCTCGGCGGCCAGCTCGCCGCGCTGGCCGAGGCGGTCAACTACGGCGTCGCAGCCGGCCTCGACCGCGACCGGCTGCTGAGCGCCATCGGTGCCAGCGGGTTCAGCTCCAAGGTGCTGTCCTTCCGGGCCGAGCGCATGCGCGAGCGCGACTACCACCCGGCGGCCTTCAAGGCGGCCCTGATGGCCAAGGACCTGGGCCTGGGCACGGACGCGGCGCACGCCGCGGGCGTCGCGACTCCCGTACTGACGGCGGCGGCGCGCAGCTTCGACGCCGTGGTCGAGGCCGGATCGGGCGACGCCGACGCGGCGATCGTCCTCGATGTGCTCGGTCCCTCGCCGGACCAGCGCTGACCGATATCGCACGGGTGCCCGGCCGGCTCCGGCCGGGCACCCGCCACGACAGGAAGTGAACGAGTTGGCCGTTCGATCCACCGCCCGGGACGATACCTCCGCGCCTGCGGGTCTGCTGCGGTCCCTGGACGCCGTGAGCGCCGATGACGCCGCCCTCGTGGGCCGCAAGGCCGCCCAGTTGGGGGCGCTGCGCCAGGACGGCTTCCCCGTGCCGCCCGGTGTGGTCCTCACCGTCGGCGCGTTCGAGGCGGTGCTGAGCGGGCTGCGCCGGGCCGGGCGGGCCGGCGGCGCGGTCACCGCGGCCCAGCTGCCGCTGCCCGCGGAGGTCCTGCGTGCCGTCGAGGAGATCGCCGCGGCGTTCGACGGCGTGGAACTCGCCGTGCGCTCCTCGGGAGTCGCCGAGGACGCGCCCGACCGCTCGTACGCCGGCCAGTACACGACAGTGCTCGGCGTCCACGGGCGCGAGGCGCTCACCGAGGCGGTGCGTACCTGTCTTGCCTCGGCGTTCGCACCGCATCTGCGGGCCTACCAGGATCCGGCCGATCCGTGGCCGGGCCTGGCCGTCCTGGTGCAGCCGATGGTGGCGGCCGAGGCCGCCGGGGTCGCCTTCAGCGTGAACCCCGTCGACGGCTCCCGGGACGAGACGCTGGTCAACGCGGTGCGCGGACTGGGCGAGCGGCTGGTGTCCGGGCAGGCAGCACCCGACGAGTGGTCCATACGCGCGGGCGCGGCGCCGCGACGCACCGCCGGCGCGGAGGACGCCTTGGACGCGGCGCGGATCGGCCGCGTCGGCGAACTCACCCGCCGGGTGGCCGACTGGGCCGGCTGCCCGCAGGACATCGAGTGGGCCTGGGCCGACGACGCGCCCGTGCTCCTGCAGGCCCGTCCCGTGACGGCCCTGCCGCAGCCGGCCCACCAGGTCCCCATCGACTTCACCGTGCCGCCGGGGCGCTGGCTGCGCGGCGGCTACACGCTCAAGCCGCTCACCCCCATGAACGTCAGCACGCTGATCCGCGCGGTGAACGAGGGCAGCGAGGGCCTGTTCCGCTTCGCCTTCGCCGAACGCATCGACGTGCGCAGCCTGGGCGGCTGGTCGTATCTGCGCATCGTGCCCCTGCCGGACGCCGCGGCCCTGCGCGAGCGCGCCGAACGCGTCGTGGCCGCGGTGCGCTCCGGTGAACCCTTCGACCTGGTCGAGCAGTGGTACGGGCAGTGGCAGCCGCAGCTCGCGCACCGGACCGCCGCGGCCACGGACACGGATCTGGTCCGGCTGTCCGACCGCGAGCTCCTCGGCGAGCTGGGCGAGCGGATCGCGCTGGCCGGCCGGGCCCAGCATCTGCACTTCCTCGTCGGCGGGGCCTCCAGCCTCGTGTGGGGCGAACTCGGCGTCCTCTGCCGCGACCTGCTGGGGTGGGGGCCCGCCGAGGTGCTTCCGCTGCTGACCGGACTGCCCGGCAAGTCCTCCGAACCCGCGCTGGCCCTGGCGGACCTGGCGGCCCTGGTACACGAACGGCCCCTCGCCCAGGCGGTGTTGGAGGACCCCGACGAGGGGACCGTGCAGCGGCTGGAGAGGAACGAGCCGGAGTTCGCCGCGGCGTTCGACCGGTATCTCAAGGACTACGGGCAGCGCTGTCTGGGCGCCGACGTGGCCGAGCCCTCCATGCGCGAGCAGCCGCTGACGGTGCTGCGTCTGCTCGCCGGTCAGCTGGCCGCGGGCAGCGATCCGCGCCGCGCGATGCGCCACACCGTGCGCGAGCGCGAGGCGGCGGCGCAGCGCGCGCGGGCAGCGCTGGATCCCGAGGGCCGGGCGCGGTTCACGCGCGCGCTGGCCCGCGCGGAGCGCGCCTTCCCACTGCGCGACGACACCGGTTTCTACGCGCACACCTGCTGGGGCCAGGTCCGCTACGCGCTGCTGGAGCTCGCCGCACGCCTGGTGTCCCGCGGTGGGATGGGCCGGGTGGAGGAGGTGTTCCTGCTGGACGTCGGCGAGGCGCGCCGCGCCCTGGAAGAGGGCGCAGACCTGCACGAGTTGGTGGCCCGCCGCACCGGTGAGCAGAACTGGGCGGCGGCTCGTCTCGGCCCCCTGACCTACGGCGAGCCGGAGGCGTCCGCCTCGCGCGACGAGGCGCTTGAGGCGCTGGCGCCGGCGGACCGGGCGGTCCTCGAACCCGTGCGCTGGATCGACTCCGCGTCCCACCTGGGGGCGCGGGAGTCGGCCGCGGCGGGCGACCGGCTGCTGCGGGGCACGGGCGTCTCCGCCGGCCGCTACACCGGGACGGTGCGGGTGATCGTCAGCGAGGGGGAGTTCGACCGGCTGCGCCCCGGCGACGTGCTGGTGTGCCCGGAGACGACCCCGCAGTGGTCGGTGCTGTTCGGCTCGATCGGCGCGCTGGTCACCGACACGGGGGGCCTGCTGTCGCATCCCTCGATCCTGGCCCGGGAGCACGGCATCCCCGCCGTGGTCGCCACGGGCAACGCCACCGAGGTCCTGCGCGACGGACAGGTCGTGGAGATCGACGGCCGGGCGGGCACGGTGCGGGTGCTGGACGCGGAGACGACCCCGTGAGCCGCGCCCGGCGGGTGCTCGTGACGGTCTTCCCGGCGGCCTCCCACCTCTACCCGATCGTGCCCACGGCGTGGGCGCTGCGGGCCGCCGGCCACGAGGTCCGGCTGGCGGTCCCGCCGTCGTTCGCGCCGGTGGCCGTACGCACCGGCCTGCCCGTGGTGCGGGTGGGGCGGGACGCGGACCCGGGAGCGGCCTGGCACGGATTCGCGCCTTCGGCGGATCCCGCAGAGGCCGCGGCGGACCGGACCGCACGGACCATGGCCATGTTCGCCGCGGCGGCCGATGCCGTGACCGAGGACGTGACGGCGCTCGCCCGCCGGTGGGCGGACGCGTTGGTCTTCGATCCGCGCGCGTACGCCGGGGCGCTGGCGGCCGGGCTGTCCGGCCGCCCCGCGGTCCGGTTCCTTTACGGCGTCGACCACACCTACGCGCGGCGCGGGCCCGAATGGCCGCTGCTGCGGCCCCTGTGGCACCGCTGGGGTCTGGGCGAGCCGGATCCACTCGGCTCGCTGACCCTGGACCCCTGCCCCTCCGCGCTGCAGACGGCCACCCCGGCGGGCAGCCGGCCGGTGCGGTACGTCCCGTTCAACGGCGCGTCGCGCGTGCCCGCCCTCACGCGGGGGCCCCGCCGGGTCTGCGTCACCTGGGGCACGTCGTCGGGGGCGGCCGCCGGGCATCTGGAGCCGCTGCACCGGGTCCTGGCAGGGCTCACGCCGCTGCCCTGCGAGACGTGGGTGCTCGTCGCCCGCGACCAGCGCGCGCTCCTGGGCGAGGTGCCCTTGGGGGTGCGGGTGCTGGAGTCGGTCCCCCTGCACACGGTGCTGCCCGCCTGCGATCTGGTGGTCCACCAGGGCGGAGCGGGCACGACGATGACCGCGGCCGCCTGCGGGGTGCCCCAGCTGGTCGTCCCCGCCAAGGGCGATCAGCTGGTGCATGCCGAACGCGTCGTCGCCGCGGGCATCGGGCGGCGGATCGCGGCGGCGGCGCTGTCCGCCGGGGAGCTGCGGGCAGCCGCCGGCGACATGCTGCGGGACGGCGGCCTGCGCACAGCGGCGGCGGAGGTGGCCCGGGAGAACCGGGCCCGTACGGCTCCCGCCGACGCTGTGCGGATACTGACCGGGCTGACGGCCTGAGCGGGGCTGTTTCGTCCCCGCCGCCTCCCGGCGCCGGTTCAGGCGACGTTCCCCATGTACGGTCTCTCGGTCCGGGCCGCCGCACTCGGCCGCCGGGCCGGGAGAATGTGGGGCGGGCGGCGGACCGGGCGGGGCCGGGCCGGGGCGAGGGCGGCCCGCAGCAGCGGGTGCAGGACGTAGTGCAGATCCTCCAGGGAGTTCTGCGGTGCGGCCCGCAGCAGGTGTGCGGCGGTGAGGCGGTCCAGGGTGTCCTCGGTGGCGCGCGGACCGGCGCCGAGGACCGAGGCGGCGAACGCGGTGTCGAAGCAGTCGGCCTGGGCGTGCCCGAGGGCGAACAGGGCCTTGCGGTCCTGGGGGTCGAGGTCGTCGAAGCCGCGCTGCAGATAGGCGCGCAGGTCCAGGCCGGCCGCCCGGAGTTCGCCGAGCAGTCCGGCGTGGTCGCCGATGCGCAGGGCGAGTTTGCGTACGGGCCAGTGGCGGTTGACGGTGAGGCGCTCGCCCAGGGCCCGCAGGGCTATGGGCAGACCGCCGCAGCGCTGGACCAGGTCGGCCACGACGGCCCGCTCGTGCAGGACGCCGCGGTCGCCGAGCATGCAGGCCAGCATGGTGATGCCGTCCGCGGTGGACAGGGGCTCGACGACGATGTCGTGGGAGCCGGGCAGCGACCCGGACAGGCGGCGGCCGGTGACGAGGACCGACCAGTGGGGGCCGCCGGGCAGCAGCGGGCGGACCTGGTCGGCGCTGTGGGCGTCGTCGATGACGAGGAGGCCCTTCATGTGGGCCACGCGGGTGCGGAACATGCGGGCCAGCTCCTCCTGCCCGGCCGGGAGTTCCTCGGGCGCCGCCCCCAGGTCGCGCAGGAAGCCGCGCAGGGCCTCGGTCGCGGTGACCGGCTCGTCCGTGCTGCTGGCGAGTTGCGCGTACAGCTGCGCGTCGGGGAACCGGGAGCGTGCGGCGTGGGCCGCGTGCAGGGCCAGGGCGGTCTTGCCGACGCCGGGCATGCCGGTGACGGTGAGCACCGGCGCGTCGCTCTCCAGGGTGAGCAGCCGGTCGAGTTCGGCGAGCTCGGTCTTCCGTCCGCGGAAGTCCGCGAGATCCGCGGGGAGTTGTGCGGGCGGCACCGCGGCGGCGCGGGTGACGACGGCCTTGGGCGCCGGGTCGAAGCGCAGCCACGCGGCGTCGCTGAGCACCGCCTGGTAGAGCTGCTGGAGGTTGGGCGAGGGGTCGATGCCGAGTTCGTCGTCGAGGCCGCGGCGGACCTCGTGGTAGACCTCCAGGGCCTGCGAGCGCCGCTCGCAGCGATAGAGGGCGACGATGAGTTTGGCGTAGAGACCTTCGTGCCACGGGTGTTTGGCGACCAGCCCGCGCAATTCACCGACGAGTTCATGATGGCGGCCGATTTGCAGATCGGCTTCGGCCTGCATGACCAGCGCCCGCAGGCCGGCCTCGTTCAGACGTGCGGCGTGTGCTTCGAGCAGCGGCCCGCGGTGCACGTCGCACAGCACTTTGCCGCTCCACAGCCCGGTCGCCTCGTGCAGCAGTTCCGACGCCTTTTGCGCGTTCCCGGTGCCGAGTTCCCGTTTTCCGGACTCGACGAGTTGGTCGAACCGGTAGACATCTATGTCTTCCGGCGCGATTTTCGCCACATAGCCGAGGGGCTTGGTGACGAGAATGTCCTTGCTCTCACTCACGGCTTCGGAAAACACCCGGCGCAGCTGATAGACGTAGGTCTGCAGCGTGGTGACGGCGCTGGCGGGCGGATCGGACGGCCAGATCTCCTCGATCAGTGAGCTGATGGGCACCAGCCCGCCGCGGTGCATGGCCAGGAGGGCCAGCACGCTGCGCTGCTTCGGAGCCGTCGGTGTGAGGATGCGCCCTTCGTGTGAAACCTCGAAAGTCCCCAGTGCGCGAAAATACATGCTCTACCCCGTGTTACGCCTGTGTGCCAGTCTCGCAAGGTCAACCGCGAGACCTAACTGTTCGCGAGTCTCCCGCTCCCGCGCTTTTCTCCTGGAACACTGCGCACCGGCCGGTCCGGGGCGAGCCATTCCCCTCGGCCTGTACGCGCGTTTCCGCATGGAAATGCTATGGAGGGCACCGATGCGCTGTCAATTAACAAAAGCACAGAAGGCGCCCCAAACGGACCCCTGTAAAGATCCTTTACTGTTCCATGGCATCCCGTCCGGCGATGCCTGAGTTTCCCTCGGCTCCCCCGCACCCGGCCCGTTCGGCAGCTCGCCGATTATGTGCGGATTATGTGCGCAAACAATGTTCAAGATGCTCGCGCCCGGTCAGGCGGCGGATGTGCCCGCCTCCGGCAGCGCCTCCCGGACGAAGGCGAGAATCCCCTCCTCGAAGGAGACCGCGGGACGCCAGCCGAGCTCGTCGCGCAGCCGGGCGGGAGAGGCGACGATGTGCCGTACGTCGTCGAAGCGGTAGCGCCCGGTGACCCGCGGCTCGGGCAGTCCGCCGGCGCGGGACATCAGCCGGGCCAGGTCCCCCACGCTGCGCGGTGTGCCGCTGGCCACGTTGTACGCGCGGAACCCGGGCTCTTCGCGGTGCAGCGCGGCGAGGTTGGCGGCGGCCACGTCGCGCACGTGCACGAAGTCGCGCATCATCGCGCCGTCCTCGTACAGGTCGATGGGGCGGCGGCCGCGCACCTGCGACTGGAAGGTGCACGTCACCCCGGAGTAGCCGGAGTCCTGACGCATGCCCGAGCCGTAGACGTGGTGGTAGCGCAGGGCGGTGGCCGTCGCGCCGGTCTCGGCCGCCCACGCCGCCGCCAGGTGTTCCTGGGCCAGCTTGGTCGCGCCGTAGACGTTGCGCGGGGCGAGGCGGCCCTCCTCGTCGACGGTTTCGGGGGTGAGCGAGGCCGCGCAGCGCGGGCAGCGGGGCTCGAAGCGGCCCGCGTCCAGGTCCTGGCGGGCGCGGGGGCCGGGCGAGACCGCGCCGTGCTCGGCACAGCGCCACTGGCCCTCCCCGTAGACGATCACCGAACTGGCCATCGTCAGCCGGCCGATGCGGTGGCGCTGCATCTCCCGCAGAAGGACGGCGGTGCCCAGGTCGTTGCAGCCGGCGTACAGCGGCGCGTCGGCGAAGTCGTTGCCGCGCCCCACCGCGGCGGCCTGGTGGCACACCGCGTCCACACCGCGCAACGCCGCCTCCACGTCGCCGCGTTCGCGCACGTCGCCGCGTACGTTCTCGGCGCCCTCGGGCCAGGGCACCGGCCGGTCCGCGTAGACGTGGGGCAGCGCGGCGTCGAGCACCCGCACCCGGTGCCCCCCGGCGAGCAACGCGGAGACCACTTGGCGGCCGATGAAGCCGGCGCCTCCGGTGACGAGCACGTGCATGACGATCCTCCGTAGCCATCTGCCCTCGATATGCGCACGAGTCTTCAACGCATCGTTCGAGCCCGGATCGACGGTGGTTCGAGCCGGAATCCACCCGCTCTCGTCTCACGCCTGCCACCTGCGGTTTCGAGTAGGACAGGGCTCGAACGCGAATCCAAGGGCCGCGGTCACAGTGGGGTTTGCCCGCCGTCGTCGCACCGACGGCCCGATCCCGCGAGGAGACCCATGCCCAGCCCCCCGTACGACGGCGTCCGCGAGTCCAAGCGCATCCTGTTCGTCAGCTGGGGCTGGCGCACCCACCTGTATCCGATGGCGCCGTGGGCGTGGGCGCTGCGCGCGGCCGGGCACGACGTCCAGGTGGCGTGCCAGCCCTGCCTCGTCCCGGACGCGGCGGCGCTGGGCCTGCCCGCCGTCGCGGTGGGGCCGGACGTCGACGCCCTGCCCGACTTCCGGCAGTTCGTCATCGGGGAGTCCTCCGGCGCCGGGCCGGGCGCGGGCCGCGGGCCGCGGGCGCTGGCCCTGTTCGCCCGCCTCGCCGACCTGATGGCCGACGACCTGGTCCACCACGCCCGCACCTGGCGGCCGGACCTCGTCGTCTTCGACCCGACGGCGTTCGCCGGCCCCCTCGCCGCGGCGGCGGCCGGCGTGCCCGCGGCGCGGTGCCTGTACGGGCCGGATCTGATGTTCCCCTTCCGGCATCTGCTGCCGGAGCTGCTGGAGCCCACGTGCCGGCGGCTCGGCCTCAGCCAGGTGAACGCGATGGGCGACGTGACCCTGGACCCCAACCCGTCCTGCCTCGCGCTGCCGACGGACAGCGCACGGCTGGTGTCGCGGTACGTGCCGTACAACGGGCCGGAGTCCACGCGGGCGGTGCCCGGCGGTTCGCCGCGCCGCCGGGTCTGTGTGACCTGGGGGCACACCATGGCGGCGCTGGACGAGCGCCACTTCCTGACCGGCGACGTGGCCAGGACCGCGGCCGAGCTCGACGTCGATGTCGTCGCCATGGTCTCCGGCCGGCAGTTCGCGCTGCTCGGCCGCACCCCGCGCAATGTCCAGGTGCTCGTCGACACCCCGCTGCACCATGTGCTGCCGCACTGCGACCTGCTGGTCTCGCAGGGCGGTGCGGGCTCGGTGCTGACCGGGCTCGCCGCGGGGCTGCCGCAGGTGGCCGTCGGCCAGCTGCCCGATCACCTGGCAATCGCCCGGCAGTTGGAGGCCGGCGGGGCCGGGAAGGCACTGGCCGGGCCCGACGCCTCCCCGGAGGCCGTACTGTCGGCCGTCTTCGACGTACTGGAGCGCCCCTCCTTCGCCGCGCGGGCACGCGAGGCCCGCCGGGAGAACACCGCCCGCCGGGCACCGACCGAGCTCGTCGCGGAGCTGCTGCGGACCGCGCGCACCGCCTGACCGGCTCCGGCCGCCCCGGCCGATCGATCCTCCAACCGCTCCCCAAGGGGCGGTGCGACGGTGTGGACCGCCGGGCGACGGCCTCGGCCGCGGCCCCCTTCCCGCCGAAGGCGTTGCCCGGCGCCCCCCCTTCCCCACGTTGCACTCCGCCCGCGCCGAGGCGGGTGAAAGGAAGAAGAACGCATGCGCGTGCTGTTCACCGCGTGGGCCTGGCCCCCGCACTACTACCCGCTGGTGCCGCTGGCCTGGGCGATGCGCAACGCGGGCCACGAGATCCGGGTGGCCGGTCCGCCCGCGCTCGCCGAGACCATCACGCACTCCGGCCAGCCGGCCGTGGAGGTCGGCGAGAACGTCGACTTCAGCGAGCTGACGCGCGGCACGATGAGCATCGACCGCGACGCGCCCGCCACCCCGGAGCTCTGGCGTGAGCTGCGCAAGCCCAAGGGCGAGCGCGCGCTGAAGATGTTCGCGTCCATCGCCGAGACGATGGTCGACGGCCTGGTGGACTTCGCCCGCGCCTGGCAGCCCGACCTGGTCGTGCACAGCCCCACCAGCTACGCCGGGGCGATCGCCGCGGCGGCCGTGGGCGTGCCCAACGTACGGGTGCTGATGGCGCCCGACATCGCCTACCGCGGCCGGCACGCGGAGCCCGCGCTGCTCGCCGACATGTGCGCGCGCTTCGGTGTCACCGACGTGAACCCGCTGGGCGCGCTCACCGTCGACCCGTGCCCGCCGCGCATCCAGATCCCCTCGGACTATCCGCGTCAGCTGATGCGCTACATCCCCTACAACGGCCCCGCCGAGATGCCGCACTGGCTGCTCGAACCCCCCAGGAAGCGGCGGGTCTGCATCACCTGGGGCACCACGCTGGCCGCCGTCAATCCGAACCTGGTGCTGGCCGGGCGGATGCTGGAGGCGGTCGCCGGCCTGGACGCCGAGATCATCGTCACGGTGGCGCCGAGCCACCGCGAGTTCCTCGGTCCCGTCCCGGAGAACATCCGCGTCGTCGAGGGCCTGCCGCTGCATCTCCTGCTGCCCACCTGCGACCTGATGATCCATCAGGGCGGCAACGGCACCACCATGACCGGCATGGCGTGCGGGGTGCCGCAGCTGATCGTGCCCCAGTTCCCCGACCAGGCGTTCGTCGCGGAGCGCATGGCGGCCTCGGGCGCGGCGAGCATCCTGCTGCCCGAGGAGGCCGAGCCCGCCGTGGTGCGCTCGCGCGTCACGGACATGCTGGACGACCCGCGCTGGGCGCGCGACGCCGCCCGGCTGCGGGACGAGGCAGAGGCCCAGCCCGCACCCACCGACATCGTCCCGGTACTCGAAAAGCTCGCCCGCGAGGGCCGCACCGCGCCCGCCGCGGCGACGGCCGGCTGACACAGCGAAAGAAGGCACAAGCATGCTGGCACGTAAGGACCTTCCGCCGGAGTTCACCGCGTGGAACAAGGAGTGGGGCGCGCCGTACGGGCACCGCTCGGTGCGGCTGGTGGAGGAGGGCAAGCGCCCCATGCAGCGCCCCGGCGAAGCGCTGCAGGACCCCGCGAACCCCGACTACGGCCCGTTCGCGTTCCAGTACGCGAGCGGCACCCGGGTGCACGAGTACCCGTGGATGTTCGCCGCCGCGCGCCTGGAGCCGGGAATGCGGGTCCTGGACGTCGGCAGCGGGCTCAGCGGCCTGCAGTTCGTCGCCGCGAAGGCCGGCTGCGAGGTGGTCAACGTCGACCCGTCCGCCCGTGACGACTACAACGTGTGGACCGACCCCGGCTACCTCCCGCTCAGCCCCGAGCTGCACCAGATGCTCAACACGACGTTCGGCACCGATGTGCGCCTGATCGCGGACAAGCTCCAGGACACCGAGCTGGAGCCGGAGAGCTTCGACCGCGTGCTGTGCCTGTCGGTCCTGGAGCACCTCGACGCGGCGGAGGCCAAGGAGGTCATCGAGGCCGGTGCGCGCCTGCTGCGCCCCGGCGGCCTGATGGTGCTGACCGTCGACCTCTTCCTGGACCTGAAGCCGTTCGGCGTGCTGGAGCAGAACATGTGGGGCGTCAACCAGGACATCGGCGCCGCGATCGCCGACAGCGGCCTGGTCCTGGAGTCGGGCGACCCGCGGGAGCTGCTCGGCCTCCCCGAGTTCGACTTCGACCACGTGGTCGCCTCGCTGCCCGAACTGCTGGTCTCCCCGCACTACCCCGTGATGAGCCAGTCCCTGACCCTGCGCAAGCCGCAGGCGTGAGGTGAGCGGGGCAGTGATCGCGGCCTCGGGGCTGCGCAAGACGTACCGGAGCAGGAGCGGTGAGCGGGAGGCGGTGCGCTCGGTCACCCTGGAGGTCGCCCCGGGCGAGTTCTTCGGGCTGCTCGGCCCCAACGGGGCCGGGAAGTCCACCACCATCGGCATGCTCACCACGCTGGTGCTGCCCACCGGGGGCAGCGCCCGCGTCAGCGGGTTCGACGTCGTGCGCGAGTCCCTGGAGGTGCGTCGGCGCATCAGCCTCGTCCACCAGACCAACGCCGTCGACCGCGAGCTCTCGGTGCGCGAGAACCTCGAATTCCGGGGCCGCTACTGGGGGGTGGGGGGCAGGGCGGCGCGGCGGCGCGCCGATGAGCTGCTGGAGCAGTTCGGCCTCGGCGACCGCCGTGACGCGCTGTTCTACCAGCTCTCCGGCGGCCAGCTGCGGCGGATGCTGATCGCCCGCGCCCTGGTCCACCGGCCCGAGGTCCTCTTCCTGGACGAGCCGACGGCCGGCATCGACCCGCACAGCCGCATCCACCTGTGGGACGTGCTGCGGGAACTGCACGGGCAGGGCCAGACGATCCTGATGACCACGCACAACCTGGACGAGGCCGAGCGCTTCTGCCGCCGAGCGGCGATCATCGACGACGGGCGGGTCCTGGCCTGCGACACCGTCGACGCGCTGGTCGCCCGCGCGGGCGGCGAGGTGTCGGTGACCGCCACCTTCGACGGGCCGGTCGCCCTGGACCCGGCGTCCGCCGGCGTCCGGGGCCCGCTGGGCCGGGCGCGGGCGGAGGGAGACACCGTCCATGTGGTCACCGAGGAGCCCGAGGGGCTGCTCGGCGAGCTCATCGCGGCGGGTTCCGCGGCCGGGCGGCGGCTGCTCGACATGAAGACCTCCCGGCCCAGTCTGGAGAGCGCGTTCCTCGCGCTGACGGGAAGGAAGTACCGCTCATGAGTGTCCTGTCGGCCCCGCGTACGCATGCGGCCCGGCCCGCCGCACCCGTACGCACCAGCCGGGTCTTCGCCGCCTTCCTGGCGCGCGACTTCCGGGTGGTCTTCCGCAAACAGCTGCCCGGCTTCCTGGCCCGGGTGCTGGTCGAACCGCTGATGCTGGTCTTCGTCTTCTCGTACGTGCTGCCCTCGGTCTCCGGCGCGCGGCAGGTGGGCGGGCCGTCCTTCAGCACGGTGATCACTCCGGGGCTGCTGGCCAACACCATGCTCTTCGCGGGTGTCCTGGGCGTCACCATGCCTCTGATCAGCGAGCTGTCCTATCCCAAGACGGTCCAGGACCGGCTGCTCACCCCCGTCCCGGTGTGGGCCGTGGGGGCGGCGCGCATCGTCAGCGGCGCGGCCCAGGCGCTGGTCTCGGTCCTGCTGGTGCTGCCGATCGTGGTGTTCCTGCATGCCCCGGGCCAGGCCCCCGACATCACGGTGGCGAACTGGCCGTTGCTGGCGGCCGTCGTGCTCTTCGGCTCGCTGCTGTCGGCCGCGTTCGGCCTGTGGCTGGGCTCGGTCGTCAAGCCCGCCCAGGTCAACATGTTGTTCAGCCTGGTGATGATGCCCGCGATGATGCTCGGCTGCGTCTACTACCCGTGGGCCTCGCTGGACGCCATCCCCTGGCTGCAGGTGGTGGTGCTGCTCAACCCGGTGGTGTATCTGAGCGAGGGGCTCCGCGCGGCCCTGACCCCGGGAATGCCGCATCTGCCGCTGTGGGCCGTCCTGCTGGCCGTGCTGGGGGGCTCCGCCCTCATCAGCGGAGTCGGTCTGCGGGCGTTCCGCCGCGCGGCACTGGACTGAGTACGCGGCACACGTGCGGATGGCGGGCCCGGTCGGATGACCGGGCCCGCCGTCGCATGTGCGGGCTATGCGGCGGCCAGTCCCGCGGCGCGCGTGATGGCGTGGACCACCTCGCCGGGGGCGGGCAGGCGGCGGCTCTCCTCGCGCAGGCGGCGGGCGGCCCCGGCGTAGGCGGGGGTGTCCAGGATGGCGCGCGCGGCCGCACGGATCGCCTCGGCGCTCGCGTCGGCCAGCTCCAGGCGTGTCCCCGCGCCCGCGCCCGCGACCAGCGAGGAGATCAGCTTCTGGTCGGGCAGCTGAGGGATCATCAACTGCGGGACGCCGCAGGAGGCCGCCGTCAGCGCGGTGCTCGGCCCGGCCTGTGACACGAGCAGATCGCAGCTGGGCAGCAGCGTGTGCAGCGGCATGCGCTCGACCACGCGCACATGGGTGCCCGCCTCGGACAACCGCCTCAGGTCGCTGCCCGCCACGGTGGCGACCACCTCGACGGGCAGGTCCGCGACGGCGCCGACGATGCGGTCCAGGACGAAGGCGTAGTGCGCCAGGCGCGAGCTGGTGGTCCCGTAGGTCACGCAGACGCGGGGGCGCCGGGGCGCGCCGGCCGACCAGGCGGGAAGTACGCCGGAGCCGTTGAAGGGCACGTAACGCATGGGGAGCCGGGGGAAGTCCCCGGGCACCTGGAGGCTGGGCGGGCAGTGGTCGACGGTCGCCAGGCCGGTGGTGTCCTGCTCGTCCAGGCCCAGCCGCTCGGCGAGCGGGGCCAGCGCCGCGGGCTCGAAGGACCGTACGTAGGAGAGGATGTCCACCCCCCACAGGTGGCGGACGGCCGGAATGCCCAGGCGGCGCGCGACCATCGGCGCCGCGTAGGTGCTCTCCTCGAACACCACCAGGTCGGGCCGCCAGCGTTCCATGACGGCGCGCAGTGGCCCGGCCATGGTGTCGGCGATCGCCGCGTAGCTGGAGACGGTCCGTGAGCTGCGCCCGTCGCCGCGGACCGCGGGGTCCACGGCAAGCAGCGCGTCGACGATCGGTGTCGTCTGCCGGTCCGAGCCGATGGGCACACCGGTGAGCCCGGAGGCGCGGACGGTGGGCATCAAGGAGGGCTGGCTGGCCACGCGCACCTCGTGCCCGGCCGCTCTGAACGCCCACGCCAGGGTCACCATCGGCTGGTAATGGGTGGGCCAGGCCCAGGTGGTGAACAGCACGCGCATACGGTCCCGCCTTCCTCGTCCCCACGGCTCGGGGCGTCGCGAGGACGGTGGCAGGCGCCGATCGAGGCGGCTACGAGGACGGGTGAGGCAGCGGCGCGCTCAACGGCCGCGCCGCAGGCGCCGCGTGGCGGACAGGCCGACCCACAGGGCGAGGACGACGAGGGCGACCGCGATGGCCGAGAGCGCCTCCATGGGCACCGCGTGGGTCAGATAGAGGACGACCCACACCATGGCGAGGGGAAGGGCGGAACCGATCCACGCGGATATCGGAAAACGCCTGGGCGCGTCTCCGCCACTCGTACGGGAGTCCGGCCGGGGTGCATCTGAGGACAAGAGTTCATTCCTTAACAACTATGTACGGGCCATGTACCAGGCCCCGATCTGCATCCTGCCCACAACCGGCGCGCGGCTACAACCGGGGGCGGCGCAGCCTCATCGATTCTGGACGTATTTTCCAGAGCCTTGTCCCAGCCTTGGGAAACCAGATGGAGTGAGCACACAAGGGCGGAGGCACTGGGAAACGTGCGTGTCTTGTTCGTGTCCTGGGCCTGGCCCTCGCATCTGATACCCCTGGTGCCGCTCGCCTGGGCGTTCCGCGCCGCGGGCCACGAGGTCGCCGTGGCCACCCAGCCGCCGCTCATCGACACGGTGACCGGCGCCGGACTGCCCGCCGCCGCGGTGGGCTCGGCCGTGGACCACACCGACCTGCTGGGCAGCGCCATGCGCCCGCTGCACGCGGTGGAGGAGACCGTGCGACCGCCCGGCAGGCGGCGCCGGCTGGGGCTCTCGGTGCGGATCGCCGAGGACATGGCGGACGACGTGAAGCGGCTGTGCGCCGTGTGGAAGCCGTCGCTGGTCCTGCACGAACCGACCACCTACGCCGCCCCGCTGGCCGCCGCCGCCCTGGACATCGCGCACGCCCCCGTGCTGTGGGGGGTGAACTTCCACGCCGCGGCGCACGCCCACGAACAGGAGGCGTTCGCCGAGCTGAGCGCGCGGCTGGGCGCCGACACCTTCGACTCCCGCGGCTTCGCCGCCGTCGACCCGTGCCCGCGGTCGCTCCAGATCCCCTCGCCGCACCCGCGGCTGGGGCTGCGCCACGTCCCGTACAACGGCAGCGGTGTGGTGCCGCGTTGGCTGCTCGCCCCTCCCGGACGGCCCCGGATCTGTCTGAGCTGGGGGGTCTCCCCGCACTGGGCCAACAAGGCCGAGCACGCACGGGCCGCCGGGTTGCAGCGGCGGCTGATCGAAGCACTGGCCGGGCTCGACGTCGAGGTCGTCGTCGCGGTGGCCTCCCGCGCGGGCCTCGACGAGAGCCGGCTGCCGGGCAACGTACGCGTCGTGGAGCGGCTGCCGCTGCACCTGCTGCTGCCGAGCTGCCGGTTGCTGATCGCGCGGGGCGGCGCGGGTTCGATGATGGCTGCCGTCACCGCCGGGGTGCCGCAGCTGTGCGTGCCGCAGTACGTCTCCGACCTGATGCCCGCCGAACGGCTCGCCGCGACCGGTGCGGCACTGTCCCTGGGCAACGCTCCCACCGACCCCGAGGCGGTGCGCGACGCGGCGCGGCGCATGCTGGGCACCCCGTCGTTCAGTGCCGCCGCCGTGCGCCTGCGGGACGAGGCCGAGAGCCAGCCGGCGGCCGCCGCGGTGGTACGGCAACTGGCCGGCATGGTGCGGGACTCCGCCCGGCCGGCGGGGCGGTGAAGGCGATGCGCATCCTGTTCACCGCGTGGGGCTGGAACACCTGCTACTACCCCCTGGTACCGCTGGCGTGGTCGGCGCGGGCCGCCGGGCACGAGGTGATGGTCGCCACCCAGCCGGGCCTGGTCCCCACGGTGCGGCGCTCGGGCCTTCCGGTGGCCGCCGTCGGCCACGATGTGGACGTCGCCGCGATGATGGGCGGCTTCCTCCAGCGCCTGACCGACCGCGACGGGCAGAACCCCTCCGACTGGGCGGTGATGCGCGAGTTCGGGGTGCGCAACTGCTGGCTGGGCGTGGCGGTGTGCGGTGCGATGGCGGAGGGCCTGTGGGAGTTCGCCTCGCGCTGGCGGCCCGACGTCATCGTCTTCGAGGCCACGACGTATGCGGGGCCGTTGGTCGCCGCGCGCCTGGGCATCCCCGCCGTCCGCCACACCTGGGGCATCGACTACGCCTATCTGCTGCGGGAGTTCGACGAGGAGGCGCTGGCTCCGCTGCGCCGGGCGTGGGACCTGGGGCCGGTGGAGTCGCTGGGCGCGGTGACCGTCGACCCGTGCCCGCCCAGCATCCAGCTGCCCCCGAGCCCCGCGGTCCCCGCCGAGGTCCGCCGCCTGCCGATGCAGTACGTGCCCTACAACGGCCCGGGGCGGCTGCCGGGCTGGCTGCTTGAGCCGCCGCGCAGGCCCCGCGTCTGCGTGACCTGGGGCATGTCCTCGGGGCGCTTCGATCCCGCCCAGGTCGTCCTCGACCGGGTCGTCCGGGCGGCAGGCGCCCTCGCCGTCGAGGTGGTCGCCGCGGTGGCCCCCGCCGACCGGCATCTGCTCTCCGCCATGCCGCCGAACGTGCGCGTCGCGGAGAACGTCCCCCTGCACGCGCTGCTGCCCACCTGCGACGCCCTGGTCTCCCAGGGCGGTCTTGGCACGGTGATGACCGCGGTCGCCGCCGGGGTGCCGCAGCTGCTGGTGCCGCAGACCACCGACCGCCTCGTCAACGCCCAGCAGCTCACCGCCACCGGCGGCGCGCTGCACCTCCTGCCCGACGACAACACTCCCGCCAACCTCCAGAGCCTCCTCACCCGTCTGCTCGACCGGCCCTCCCCCGCCGCCCGCGCCCGCGGTCTCAAGAACGAGCACGACGCGCTCGCCACACCGAGCCAGGTCGTCGGCACGCTCGACGCGCTGGTGCGCGGCGGCGGGCTCGGGCCGGTCCCGCCGGCCCCGGTCCGACTCCTCTGAAAGAGCCTTCATGCGCGCGCTGTTCGTCTGCTGGGCCTGGCCCTCCCACCTCTACCCCATGGTCCCGCTGGCCGGTGCGATGCGGGCGTCCGGGCACGAGGTGCTGGTCGGCTGCCCGCCGTCGTTGGTCCCGGTCGCCGTCCGCACCGGGCTGAGCACCGTCTCCGTGGGGCACGACGTCGACCTCGGCCCGACGGTCCAGAAACTGATGGACCGGGCACGGCCGGGCGGCGCCGAGCGGCGGCCGCGCGTACGGGCGGCGGGACAGCGGCCCCCGACACCGCTCGACATGTTCGCCAGGACGGCCGACGCCATGGCCGACGGGCTCCTGGAGCTCTGCCGGCGGTGGCGGCCCGACGTCATCGTCCACGATGCCACCACCTATGCCGCGCCGGCCGTGGGCCAAGCGCTGGGCATCCCCACGGTCCGGCATCTGTGGGGCGTCGACTTCACCTACCAGCTGCGGCAGTTCGAAGCGGAGGCGTTCGGGCCGCTCTACCGCCGACTGGACCTGGACGAGGTGGTCGTCAGCGGTGCGACGCCCACCCTCGACCCCTGTCCGCCCGGACTGCAACTGCCCGTCGACTACACCCCTCAACGGCTGCGGCACATCCCCTACAACGGCTCGGGCACCTACGACCCCGAGCTGCTGCCGCCGGCCCGGCGGCCCCGGCTGTGCGTCACCTGGGGCACCACCAGCAGCCGGTTCGGCGGCGACGACCCCGTACTCGCCCAGGTGCTGGAGGCCGCCGCCGACCTCGACGTGGACGTGGTGTTCGCGACCACCGGCCGCGACTCCGCGCCCGCGGCGCTGCGGCCGCACTGGCACACGGCCGTCATGCAGCCGCTGCACCTGCTGCTGCCCGGCTGCGACGCGGTCGTCAGCCCCGGGGGGTCCGGCACGGTGATGACCACGGTGCTGGCCGGGCTGCCGCAGGCGGTCGTGCCGCTCCTTCCGGACCAGGAGGTCACCGCCGACCGGCTGACGGCGACCGGTGCGGGCATCCGGATCCCCTCGCGCGAGGCGAGCCGGGCGTCCGTGGGCGACGCCCTGAACGCCCTGCTCGGCGCGGACCGGTACGCGGACGCCGCACGCCGCCTGCGCGACGAGGCGCACGAGCAGGCGTCGCCGGTCGAACTGGTCCGGTTCCTGGAACAACTGGCCTCCACCGCCGCCTGAGCGGACCCGGTGGTGGGAGAGGAAGGTGTGTGATGCGGGTACTGCTGACGTCCTGGTCGTGGCCGACGCACTACTACTGGCTGATGCCGGTGGCGTGGGCGTGCCGCGCCGCGGGCCATGAGGTGCTCGTCGCCGTGCCGCCGGCGGCCACCCGCGGCGTGGCCGCGGCGGGGCTCCCGGTGGTCGCCGTGGGGTCCGACTTCGACGTGATGCCGGTCATCTCCAAGTACTACTGGTCCTCGCCGATCGCCGAGATCGCCGCGCGCGGCGAGGACGTCGACTGGGAGCGGATGCGCACGGCGGGCGAACAGCCCCTGTCCGTCTACGCCCTGCTCGCCTCCGCCATGCAGGACGACCTGGTGGCGCTCACCCGCTCCTGGCAGCCCGACCTCATGGTGTTCGACGGGGTGAACTACGCCGCACCGCTCGCCGCGGCCGCCTGCGGCGTTCCGGCCGTCCGGCAGATCTGGGGGGTGGACTTCAGCGCGCAGCTGGCTCCGTTCGCCGGGCAGGCGCTTGCCCGCCACCGCGACCGGCTCGGCCTCGGCGAGGTCGACGTGCTGGGCGCCGCCACGCTCGACCCGTGCCCGCCGAGCATGCAGTCCGCGGCCGGGATCCGGCGCCTGAGCACGTACTACCCGCCTTACAACGGACCGGGCCCGGCCCCCCGCTGGGTGCTGGAGCGGCCGCGCAGGCCACGCGTCTGCGTCACCTGGGGGACGGTCTCCCACCTCTTCGGCAGCCGGGTCTTCCCGCTCGGCGGCGTGCTGGAGGCCCTGGCGGACCTCGACATCGAGGTGATCGCCGCGGTGTCCGGGCGGGACGGTGCGGAGCTCGGCCGTGTGCCGGCGAACGCGCGGGTGGTCCAGGACCTGCCGCTGCACCTGTTCCTGCCCAGCTGCGACCTGGTCATCTCGCACGGCGGCGGGGGTGTGACGGCGACCGCGATCGACGCCGGTGTGCCCCAGCTGACCGTGCCCCGCACCAGTGAGCAGGTGCTCATCTGCCGGGCCCTGGCCGGCACCGGCGCCGCGGAGATGATCGCGCTCGACGAGGTGTCGCCCGCGCTGCTGCGTGAGCGGACCGCGGCGCTGCTCGGCTCGACCGCGCGCACGGCCGCCGCCGACGCGCTCATGCGGGAGGCGAAGTCCATGCGCTCCCTCGCCGAGACGGTCGGCGACCTGGCGGCGCTGGCGGCCGGGTGTTGAGCGGGGTGGCAGACGTGGTGGAAGGCACGACGGGGGCGAAGGGGGGCGGCGCGGGATGCGTGTGATGTTCACCGTGTGGAACTGGACGACGCACTACTACCCGCTGGTGCCGCTGGCGTGGTCGGCGCGGGCCGCCGGGCACGAGGTCGTGGTGGCCACGCAGCCCGGTCTGGTCCCCACGGTGCGGCGCTCGGGCCTGCCCGTCGCCGCCGTCGGCGCGGACATCGACGTCCCGGCCATGATGGGCGGCTACATCCAGCGCGCCGAGCGCCATCGTGCCCGGCTGCCGCAGTGGTCGTCGATGCGGCGCTTCGGGGCGGGCAACTGCTGGCTGGGCGTGGCGGTGTGCGGTGCGATGGCGGAGGGCCTGTGGGAGTTCGCCTCGCGCTGGCGGCCCGACTTCATCGTCTTCGAGCCCACGACGTATGCCGGTCCGCTGGTGGCGGCCCGCCTGGGGGTGCCCGCGGTGCGCCACACCTGGGGCATCGACTTCGCCTATCTGCTGCGGGAGTTCGACGAGGAGGCGCTGGCTCCGCTGCGCCGGGCGTGGGACCTGGGGCCGGTGGAGTCGCTGGGCGCGGTGACCGTCGATCCGTGCCCGCCGAGCCTTCAGCTGCCCTCCGGCGGCAACGTGCCGGTGGCGGCGCACCGCCTGCCGATGCGGTACGTGCCCTACAACGGCCCGGGGCGGCTGCCGGGCTGGCTGCTTGAGCCGCCGCGCAGGCCCCGCGTCTGCGTGACCTGGGGCATGTCCTCGGGGCGCTTCGATCCCGCCCAGGTCGTCCTCGACCAGGCAGTACGCGCCGTGGCCGGCCTCGGCGTGGAGGTCGTGGCGGCGGTGGCCCCCGCCGACCGGCATCTGCTCTCGGCCATGCCGGCGAACGTCCGCGTGGTCGAGGGCGTACCGCTGCACGCGCTGCTGCCCACCTGCGACGCCCTGGTCTCCCAGGGCGGTCTTGGCACGGTGATGACCGCGGTCGCCGCCGGGGTGCCGCAGCTGCTGGTGCCGCAGACCACCGACCGCCTCGTCAACGCCCAGCAGCTCACCGCCACCGGCGCGGCCCGCTGCCTGCTGCCCGACGACAACACCGCCCAGGCCCTGCGCGACCACGTCAGCGCGCTGCTCACCGACCCCGCCCACCGCGCCGCGGCCCGCCGTCTGCGCGCCGAGCAGGACGCGCTGCCCGACAGCAACACGATGCTGCCGCGGCTGCTGGAGGCGGTACGTGACCTCCGCTGAGACGGCGCCGCCGCGCTCTCCCCGTAATCCCATAATCCCGTAACCCCTTTCCCCGCCCGTATCCGATGGGGCGGCATGCCGATGTCAGGAGTCTCTTCGCGTGTTCACCGAACCCGGCCGGAGCGCCGCGTCCGTCCCCGTGCCCGCCGCGGCCGCAGGGGGCACCGATGCGTAGGTCCTTGAGCGCGTTCCTGCAGACCGTCGTGACGGGGCTGGTGTTCCTCGGGGCCTTCTACGGGGCGCCGTTGGGTCTGATGACCCAGCAGGAGGACGCGGACGAGCCCCAGGGGCCGCCTCCGGGACACCCCGAGCGGCTGGTGCCGCAGCTGGAGCTCTCCCCGGTCGAGCGGGGGTTGTGGCAGCAGATCGGCGGGCTGGGCTGAGGGGGCACGGGGGGCGTTCTCCACTTGTGTCAGACCCCTGGCCCCCAGGGGTGAACGCGCCGAGACGGGCCGCCTCCACAGCACGGGCCCGCGCGTGGTCGGGCCGCCCGTCAGCCCGCCGGGGAAACGGGCGCCGCGCCGGCCAACAGTGCTTGTCCCGCCGGGAAGCCCGCAGCCACCGGCACTCCTCCCGCCACCACCGGTGCGCGGCGACCGCCGTCGCGGCGCCGGCCGCGCGCCGGGCACCCCGCCCGTGGCAGGAGGAGGCCCGTGCCGCCAGCGCCAGCAGACCGCGCCCCCGCGCCCGGGTCCACCGCCCGCGCGCGTCGCGCTCGATCAGCCCGTACGCCGCCATGCTCCGCAGATGCCTCCGTACGGTCGCCACCGCGTACCCGGTGCCCAGCACGAGCTGGCCGCTGGTGCGCGGCCCCGTCCGCAACTGGGCGTACGTGCGCAGGCAATGGTGTCCCAGCTCCGACCACAGGTCGCTGGCCGCCTCACGCCGGGCGCCCTCCATCGCGCGCCTCAGGCCCGTACCGGTGGCCCCGGCGGCCGCGTCACCGCCGGGCGGGACGGCGCAGACATGGTTCGGCCGCCCGGTGCAGACGTGGTCCACCGCCAGGGTCAGGGTGCGGGCGCGGTGCCGTTCGGGGGCGGCGGGTACCTCCTCGCGCAGCCAGCCGTCGTCGATGAGCCGACGGATGGCCGCGTTGGCGGTCTGGTGCGAGTACCCGGTCAGCTGTCCGGCCCGGCGGACGTCGAGGTCGATGTGCAGGCGTCCGGTGGTCAGGGCCAGCAGGGCCCAGGCCCGCAGGACGGCGTGGTCGGCGGGGCCCGAAGGGCGCGACCAGCGGCGCGTACCGGCCCGTTCGATCCGGCACAGCAACTCGGCGACGACGGCGGCGACCTCCGTGCGGCCCCGCGCTTCGTCGCCCGTGGGGACGGCCTGTGAGCGTGCCCCCGCGGGCAGGCGGGCGGCGCGGTGGACAGCGTGCCGCCACTGGCGTTCGAGCAGTTGGGCGGCCGCCTCCAAGAGGCGGGGCCGGCGCCCGCCCGTGGCGTCCGCGCGCTCGGTGCGCAGGGATTCGAGTCCCGGCGCGTTCCGGGCAGACGCGGCGAGTGCGGCCACGTCGCCGTGGCTGAAGCCCGCCAGGGCCAGTCCCAGCAGCACGCTGAAGCAGACGGCGGAGTGGTCGGCCTGCGGCGGCAGCGGTGAACAAAGCCGCCGCCGGGTCGCTTCCGAGGGTGCCCGGCGCCCCCCGCGCAGCTTCGGCATGCCGCGCGCGTCGACATCCACCCTACGCGGTGGCGGCGCGGCGCAGCCGCCGAGAACGCCGGACGGGAGCACGGGCGGGGAGGCGGCGGGACGGACCCGCGCGGCCCTGCCGCCGGCGGAGGCGGCGAGTGCCTCCAGGTGATCGGCGAACTCGTCGAAGGCCGCCACCGGGGAGCCGGTGGCGAGCACGGCGATCGCCTCGTCGACGCTGTGCTCCGCCAACTCGGCGTGTCCGCCGAGACGGTGGGCGGCTCCGGGCGGGCGCACACCGCCGGTCGCGGGGTTGGTCCACGGCCCGACGTCGACGGTGGGCAGGATGCCGCGGTTCTTCAGGGTCCGGGCGAGCGCGATGAAACGCTCCACCAGCCGCTGCGGCAACGGCTCTTCGCCGGCGAGCCACACATGGCGGCCACCGGTCGGCCCGGAACGGACGGGTACCGGCCAGATCCCCGAGAGCCGGGCGAGCTCCGACACGGCCAGCGCGTCGGCCCGCGCGGCTGCGGCTCCGTATCCCGCCGCGTCCAGATCCCACGGGAGCAGCCGCGGGCCGCCGCGCCGCGTGGCCGTCAGGTGCATCAAGGCGGGCCGCCCCGGGCGGAGTTGGGTGAGCGGAACCCTTCGTTCGTACTGGTTGCGCCAGGAGTCACCGTGCGGCGACGGGGCGGCCACCCGCGCATACGGGCGGGGTGACAGGGCGCGCAGGAAACGCGCCTGGATCTCGTGCGGCGCCACGCCCGTCGGCCCGGACACGTATGAGGGTGTGCCGGAAGCGGGCAGGAGCGGTCCGCCACCGTTGGATATTGCTACGATGACACTGTCTCCACAGCTGTGCGGGCATGCGTCACCGCTCGGCAGGACCTCAAACCCTGCCGCGTCGACGGCATGCCGGTTGGAAGGGGTGTGGGGATCCAGGACGCTCAGCGAACAGGTTGGTAGCCGCGGTGCTGAGATTCTGGAGGGCCAGAGGCGAAGATCCGGTCGGCGGGCAAACCGACGGTGCTTCGCCTCTAGCTGTTGGGGCTCATCGCACGGTCTCAGTCGGACACGAGCGGCTCCGGCGGACAGGGGCGAGAGAGCACGGCAACGCCGTTGTGGCGGTTGGCGATGCGGGACTTCACCCCTTGCACTGCCGGACGGGTGGCACACCCACCCACATGTCTCCACCGGGAAACAGACACCATTGACTTCCCCCCGAACAGGCACCCATGGTCAGTAGGCACACCTGATTGTAGGCACTGATCGTTTCTATATGGAAACGACATGTACGTAAACCACTTTCCAGAGCAAGATCATCCCAAGCCTGCGCAGGCCCGGCCCGCGGCGAGGCACCGGACGGACGAACGGAGGAGCAGTGATGGAACACGGCATGGGCGACGGGAAAGCCGGGCGTTCGTCACTGGCCGACAAGCTCGACCGCCTCATCAAGATCGTCACTCCTGAGGGCGGCGCGGCCCCGTCGTACAGCGAGATCGCCCGCGCGATCGACGAGTCCGCCGGGGAACGCGTCATCTCGCCCAGCTACATCTGGAAGCTCCACAGGGGCGAGGCCGTCAACCCGCGCCTCAACCACCTCCAGGCGCTCGCGGGCTACTTCGAGGTGCCCATCGAGTACTTCCTCAACGACGTCGTCGCCGGCCGCGTGGACGAGCAGCTGCGCCTCCTGCAGATCCTCAAGGGCGGCGCCATCCGCAACCTCGCCCTGCGCGCCAACGACCTGTCGCCCGAGGGCCTGCGGATGCTCGGCGAGATGATCGACCGCCTGCGCACCCTGGAGCAGTCGGACGGCATGCATTAACCAGGGCATCACTCTCCGCTTACACTCGTCTCGGCAGAACCGGGCTCGGGCAAGAGAGCCCAACCGCTTTGAGGCTTGGGGGAGACTCATGCGCATCTGGAGCGACGCAGGACAGCAGCGCAACCACCTGCGGCAGCTGCGGGGCACCTGCGAGAGCCTGCTCAACTCCCTGTGCCTGCCCCGTGCCTTCGACACACGCGCCTTCCTGGACAGCCTCGCCCAGCGCCGCGGACGGCCCATCATCGTCCAGCCCTTCCCCGGCACGGGCGGCCTCGGCACCCCGTGCGGCGTCTGGTTCGCCACCGAGGAGGCCGACTACATCTGCTACGAGCCCGACACGTCGCCCCTCCACCAGGGCCAGATCATCTTCCACGAGTGCGGGCACATCCTCTTCGACCACCGCGTCGGCATCGACCTCTCGGAGGCCGAAAGGCTCCTTCCGGACCTCGGCCCGTCCCTGATCAAGCGCGCCCTGGCCCGCACCGCCTACACCAACAGCCAGGAGAGGGAAGCCGAGATGCTGGCCTCCCTCCTGTCCTTGCGCACCGTCGCCCAACCCGGCGCCGACGAAGGCATGCTCGGCCGCCTCCATGAGAGCCTCGGTCGTGCCCACCGCGGAAACCACAAATGACTGCGCTGGAAGAACTGGTTGTCGCCTCGCTGTGGGCCATCGTCCTGTGGCGTGCGCCCTCCGTCAGGCAGGGCCGCAAACCCCAGGCCCTGTGGGCCACCCTGAGCGCACTGGCCACCGCCTTGACGGTGCGTCTACCGAGGGCGATCCGCATTCTGGAACAGGGCACCGGCATCCCGGACCTGACCGTCCTGCTCATGCACCTGTCGGGCATCGTGGCCATCGGCTTCCTGCTCACCTGGATCGCGGAAATGGTCTCGGACGACCGCACCCGCCTGCTGACACCCCGCACCAACCTCCTGCTCACCCTCACCGTCTCGACCACGCTCGCCACCCTTTTCTTCGCCATCGACCGCCAACTGGGCGAGGACCCCTTCCTCCCTCAGCAGTCCGACAGCCCACTGGTCACCGCATACCTGTCGATCTGGTTCGCCTACCTCGGCACCGCCATGGCCCTGGCCACCGGACTCTTCACACACGCCTTCCAGCACTCCGCGCGCGGCTTCCTGCGCGCCGGCCTCGGCACCATGGCGGCCGGCTGCAGCCTCGGCGTGCTCTACACCCTCTTCCGACTGCTCTGCCTTGCCGGATACCGCCGCACCGGCTGCTTCGCCCCGGACGTCCTCACCGAGGACATCGCCGAGATCATGCAGTTCACCGCCATCCTCACCATCCTGGTCGGCAGTTCCCTGCCCGCCAGCGAGACGCTGTGGCGGCGCATCGGCCAACGCCGCCGCCTGCGCCGGCTCCGCCCGCTCTGGCAAGCGCTCACCGACGCCGTCCCCCACGTCGTCCTCGGCACACCCCCCACCGCACGTGACGACCTGCTCGCCGGCAAGGACACCGACCTGCTCCTCCACCGGCGCGTCATCGAGATCCGCGACGCCACCCTCGTCCTGCGCGCTCACGTATCCCCCGCCCTGCACGAACGCACCCTCGCGGCCGCGGCCCGAACCGGCCTCACCGGCCCCCGGCAGCAGGCCCTGGCCGCGGCGCTGTGGCTGCACTGCGCCACCCGGGCCAAGCTGAGCGGCACTTCGCTGCCGGACGAGCCGGCCAAGGACCCGCTGCACACTCCCCCCGGCGAAAACGAGGACGTCTGGCTCACCCATGTCGGTGCCGCCTACCGCTCCCCCAGTGCCCGCCGTCTGGCACGGCTCCTCACCCCGACCGACATGCCGGATCCCGGTTCAGCCTTCGAAGCGCAAGGTGGAGCAGATCTGCCAGGTGCAGCACCCGTCCGTTGAGTCCTCGGAGGGGGACATGCTGCGGCCGGGTCCGGTGGGCGGGGGATTTCATCCAGCCCGCAGTACGCCCCGCGAGGCCTCCGGTCACCGCGGCGACGGTGTCCGCGTCACCGCCGAGGCCGTTTGCCGCGCGTATCGCGTCTTCGAAGCTGGTGGTGGTGCGCAGTACCCAGACGGCGGAGCCCAGGCAGGGCCGGACGGCACCGCCGTGAACCCGGTCGCCTGATCGGGGTGCCGGTCGGGGGCGAGGACTGTGGCGTAACGGCCGCGGTGGCCGCGGCGGACAAGAGTCAGGATGGCGGGGAGCACAGTGAGGGGGTCGGTGTCCTCGAACGTGACGCGGATGAGTTCGTGGAACGCCTACTGGGGTGCGGAATTGGATGGTGCACCAGCCTGCCGCCTCGGGCACTTCGGGCCACGGCTCGCGAAGGGATGCCACCGCCGACGACAAGGCACTCGGCCGAGGCCGTCTCCGCGGTCTCCCCCGGCCCAGAGCCTGCATCACCCCTCGGATGCTGGCAGCCCGCGGAGCCCGAGGGGCGTTCTGGAAGCCGCGCCGACGCCATCGTCCCGGGGGCGCAGAGGCGGCGGCCGGCGAGCCGCCGTCCGAGGTTTCAGTCGTTCAGTGGGTGGGTCGGCTGCCGGCGAGATGTTCTGCCCCAGGTCTGGTGTGCGGGGTGGCCAACACGGCTCATGGACGACTCGGAACGGCTCCGCACCCGGACGAGGGGAGACGCTGACGAGCTTCTCCCCCGGCCGTGCCGGCGCCGTGGCTGCCGGACGGGACAACCGGACGGCGTCCACATGAAGGGACATGACGTGCTTGAAGCGTTGGTGGCGCCTCAGTTCGAGGGTGTCCACGTGCCAGAGTCGGCCGGTCCCGGATGACGTCAGTGCGGTGCAAATTGTGCCTACTGCGGCAGAAATGAGCACGACCCACAGGAGGATTCCTCCCACAGCTGGCCCTTTCAAAGGCTGAGGTTCAAGGGGATGCGCAGGGCCGGGTCCCCGGCGACCCTCGGCATAACGCGAAGGCATATGCAGAGTTGCGCCCTCTCCCCCGATTGCAGCCATGCGCAGTAATCCGCCGACGTCGACTCATCTCGATCTATTTACCGATGATCAGTCGGTGGCTTGTGGTGTCCAAAGGAGGGTTGGCGGGTGACCCGGCGGACCGCAGGCCGAGGGTCGGCACCCTTCCGTGGGGCGACGGGGCCGTCCGCCGGGCGGGACGGCGAAGTCGACGGAGCCTGCGATGGGGCTCAACGCTGAGGGGCAGACAGAGTGACGGCCTGCGGCAGGAGCCGGCGATATGCGTTGACGATCCCGCCGTGCATGAGAGCCGCCGCCGCAGGTCCGCGGCAGGCAGCAGGGCCGTCGCTCGGAGCATGCGCGTGGCTGCCCTGCCGGTGCGGGACGGGGGGAAGGTCCGTCGCGCTGCTTGCGTCGGCCGCGGCTCATCGCCTTCCGAGTCGCGGCGTGGCGGCGCGAGAAAGGGGCGCGGCTACTGCCCTCCTGGCTGGTTTGGAAACCGATACGACGGCGTCAACGCTTATTCGTCGACCACCATCACCCGGATGGCACACACCCAGACCAACACCGAGAGCGTTTATGGAATATGACAGCAAAGCTACCCGTCTCCCTCCGCAGGACTGCGGAGGAAGGCGGACAGGGAGGCAGCTTTCACTCCGGGGCCACCCGGATCGGGAAGTGGATGTTCACTCCGCCCTCCACACGCTGGGGCAAGACGCGGAACGCAACGCTGGGTCACGAAGACCTGGAAATCGATCTTCGGTACTCTTCTACGATTTTCGAGGACTTCCTCCATACGATGAGCGTGATCCAGGTCGAGTTCGGCAAACGGTTGGGGAACACGGCAGCGTCCACAACGGCTGTCGACGGGTGCTCGGGTGGCAGCTCCCGTGTATGAGCCGTACGGGTACCCGGACATCCACGGTCTCCACCCCCAGCCGGAGGCCCCCGCGTTCTGGGACCAGCCCGAGCCCGTACAGCACCCCTCCACCGGGCAAGTGCGCGGCGGGCCCGGCGAGGAGCATCCGGCGTGGGATCCGGTGGAGGAACTCGCCATCCTGCTCCAGGAGAGCGCTCCACCCGGGCAGCCGGAGCCCTTCACCGGAGTCAGCTTCGACGGCCTCGGTGATACGGCAAGCACCAGCGGGTGGGTCGCAGGGCTGGACCACGCCGCTGCCGAACGTCCGCCCACACCGCCCTCCGGCGCGCACCGCCGGAGCAAGTCGAAGTCGCAGGTAGCGACCCTGCTGCAAACCAGCAGTGTGTTCACCGCCGTGCTGGTCGGTGCCATCGCCGCCATGGTGAGCGTCCTCAGTGGGCTGGCCATCTGCGACGCCCTGCGCCACAGCGCCGCGCCCCACACGGCCCGCGCAGTGGTCAGCTGGTGGCCCATGCTGATCTACGGCCCATGGCTGGTCGGCTCCCTGTCGATCCTCAGATCCGCTCTGCACCAGCGCCGCGCGCTCCATTCCTGGTGCATCGTTTTGTTGTTCTCCACCCTGGCCACGCTCCTGTGCGTAGCCCAGGCGCCCAGAACGATCGCCGCCGGGGCGGCGTCTGCTCTTCCTGCCGTCGCGGCGCTGGCCTGCTTCCAACAGCTGGTCCGCCAGATCACACTCACGCGACCGCCTCGCCAAGCCGCTCCGCGACACCGAAACCCGACGCCATCTGCGTCCGTTCCGCTCAGGCAGACGGCCGCACCCGGACGCAGCCGGGTCGGTGTCCCTCCCGGCTACCCCGCGGCAGACAACAGAGCTGTCCACTCTCCGTCCCGCGGTCACGGATTCGGGTAAGACGCATAACGGCCGTACGCCCGGGGCAGTGCCGCTCGTGCCAGTCCATGTCACGGTCCCTGGCTCGGGCAAGGTGTTCCGGTCACTAGGAAAGGTGGTGGAACGCGGCTGCATGGGAACGACGCGCGATGTCACGTCGGCGGGGCGGTGGCTTTCTCCGATCACCTGTTCGGCAAGGGCCAGTGCGCTCCCGCAGGAGGGCTGGGCGGGGGTGCGTACCGTCGGTGCGGTCCGGCCGGTTGACAGTCGTGCCATCAGCGAGAGCGGCCCGGCGTCCGAGCACGGGACGGAGAATGCCGGCCGAGGGTCCCAGCGGCGACGGCACTGCCGGACGACGGAAGAGGGTCGGACCTGCCATGGGCGGCTACCGCGAAGAGCAGAGTCGGTAGCAGCCGCTGACTCCCTGGCCAACCCGGTCCTTCCCACACGTCGAAGGGGTGCTCGCCTGCACCTTTGAAACGAAGATCGAAACCGATGGTCACGGGCGGTGCGCATACTCAGCCCGAAGGTCTACCCGCCCTTGTCCTTTCGCGAACCGGGCCTGGGCGCGCGCCCACCGCGATGCGGTCCGGACCGCATCCCCGCGCCCCCGCATCCCCGCATCCCCGCATCCCCGCACACCCTGCGTCCGGTCACTGCGGCACGCGCGGGCAACGTGCCGTCGGCCAAGGTCATACCTTGCCGGGTACCGGGGCCGTGGGCTTCTGGCTTCCGCGGCTGAGGTGATCAGCGTCGCGGCGGCCACGGACCTTGCAGGCAAAGGGCTGGCGCACCCGGCAAATGGGCACAACCCGCTGAACCGCGTTCACCACGCGCTCAGGCGCCTCACGCCCACGTCTACCACGAGAGGTCAGCAACATGGTGTACGAGATGACCCACGCCGAACGTATCCGGTACAAGCAGCGCCAGGACGCCGCCTACCAGGCCGGCGACGAGGCTGTCACCAACCTCCAGGCGGCGCTCGCGCTCGCCGGCCTGACCCTTCCCTCCCTGAGCAACGACGGGCCGGTGGCCGGCCACGGCTTCGTCCGGCTCGGAGGATGCAACGCGGCCTTCGCCAACCGGCTCGCCGAAGTCATCGCCGCAGGTGCCGATGTTCTGCAGCGCCAACGGTGATGCCCGGCAGGTGGAACAGCCTCAGGAAGCGTCGTAGCGCCGCTTGGCCAGTGCGGGGAACCTCACGAAGCCGAGTCTCTCCCCGGGGTCAGGTCACGGTGCCCGCGCAGTTCCAGGAGCAGGCAGTTCATGGGCTCGGTCAGGGCCTGCTCCAGCCCTCACCGGACCACGATCACCGGCCAGACCCGGTATGCGGGCCCGCGCCCTCATCGGACACGCGGACCCACCCGGCCCGGTCGGCGAGAACACGCCGCTACGGCGCGTTGTTCCCCATAGGCGCCTGCTGGCTGCAGCCACGCGGGGGTCCGCTGCTCCGCGCCCCTGCTCACGCCCTGCCCGCCGGTGGAGATCGGGCGGACAGTGTCGCTTCCGGATCCGAGCAGCGCGGAGAGGGGGAACTGTGTCGCCCTGCGGTGTCGTGAAGTGGTTCGACCCTGACCGGGGCATCGGTCTCATCAGCCAGGAGGGTGCCGGACCTGACGTTCAGGCGGAAGCCTCGGCCATTCAGGGAAAGGACGGCTGTCTGCGCCAGGGTGAGGAGGTCTTGTTCAACGTCACTCTGGACAGTGCGGGACTACGGGCCGACAACATCCACCGTTCGGTTCGCAGCGAGACCCAGCTCTTGAACCCGTCGGACACGGTGACGCTGCACAGGGGGGTCTTCTGTCCCTGATCAGCGGTGTCACGCGTCCCAGAGGTTCTCCCACGCGAGCGCGGTCTGAGCACCTGTCCGGGCCCGTGCCGTGATCTGCCGGCACAGGACGTCCGGGGCGGCCTGGCCGTCGGCGACCTCGGCCTCGACCACCGCCCAGCCGGGCAGCCCGCCCCGTCCACGCACGGGCGGTAACGGCAGTACCAGCGGGTGGAATTGTCACGTTTCCCGCGTGCCGATGGATGCAGTGACGATGCGCGTCCGCACCGCGGACAGCAGCGGGGGCCATGGTTGCAGCAACTGGCATTTGTGCTGCGTTGACCTCGATCGTTCATGAGTCCTCGTCGGTTCGCTGATGGGGGACTCCGTTCTTCTGCGGTGCCCCTTTTCCGGTCGTGTCCCGCCTCGTGGTGTAAGCGACCTTGCTCGACGCGTTCCGGTAAACCGCGCGTTCGGCCACCTCATGGGCAACGGCTCCCGCGTCGCGTACGGCTGACCTGCCGTCAGTGCTCTGTCGGCCCTGAACCGCGTCAATGCCGCGATGACGGCCCGGTTGTCGCCTCGGGCGGGCGCCGGGTTCCACTGGCCCGGTCACCTGCCTGCTCCTCCCTGCTCTTCGTCGGGACGGCTGTTGGTCTGTCAGTTCAGGGCCGGCAGGGCGGAGAGCCGTCGCCGGCATCTGTGGGAGTCGGCCGGGGAACACCACCGACAAGCCACAACGCGCGGTACCGGGCCCTCCAAGTCGGCGCGGGCCCCGGTCCAGTGGCCCAAGGCACAGGCTTTGGCCGCATACCCTTGCCGACGCTAAGGTGTGGCGCCGTACTCGGCGGATCACTCCCGTGAGGGGGGCGGGAATGGGGCTCATGGACGCGGACCACGCGGGGCTGGTTGTCGCGGCGCAGGCCGGTGACGATCGAGCGCGCGAGGAGCTGATCGCCGCGTACCTGCCGTTGCTCTACAACATCGTCGGGCGAGCGCTGAGAGGACATGCCGACGTCGACGACGTCGTCCAGGAAACCCTGCTGCGCGTGGTGCGCGACCTGCCTGCCCTGCGTGCCCCGGAGAGCTTCCGGTCCTGGCTGGTGTCGATCACGCTCCGCCAGATCAACACCCACTGGCACCGGCAACGCGCCTTCGCCGACCGGACCACGGTCATCGACGAGGCACGCCAGATACCGGACGCCGGCGCCGAACCTGAGGACGTGACGATCCTGCGTCTGCATGTGTCGGACGAGCGCCGTCAGGTTGTCGAAGCCGGCCGGTGGCTCGACCCGGACCATCGGGTGCTGCTGTCGCTGTGGTGGCAGGAATGCGCCGGCTCGCTGAGCCGTGACGACATCGCCGCCGCGATGGGGCTCACTGTCGCCCACGTCGGAGTACGCCTGCAACGCATGCGCGAGCAGCTGGAACTGAGCCGGACGATCGTCGCCGCGCTGGAGGCCGACCCGCGCTGTCCGCAGCTGGACGAGACCGTCGTCGGCTGGGACGGTGTCCGTGCATCGGTGTGGCGCAAGCGGATCGCGCGGCACACCCGCGGCTGCCCGGTCTGCATGGCGACGACGACAGAACGGGTTCCCGCCGAACGACTGCTCCTCAGCCTCTCGCCACTGGCCGTCCCGGCCGGACTCATCGCCGCGCTGGCCGCCAAGGGCCTGCTGTCGGGTACGGCCACGAGCGCCGCCGGGCTGGCCACGGCACATGTCGCCGTCGGCACGGCGACAGGGGCAGGCAGTCTGCACAGCTCGCTGATCGGCAAACTCTACGCGGTGACCGCTCATCCGCTGGTGGGCCTCACCACCGGCGCGGTGCTCATCGCCGGGACCGCCACCTACGCGACCTGGCCCGAACCGGCGCACCGGGTGCCCGGCGTCACCGCCGCTCCCACGGCCGGCCATCCCACGCCGATCCCGTCGCGCACCACCACGTCGGCCACGCCGTCCCCGGTGAGTCCGTCCGCCGTCCCAGGCACTGTTCCGCTGGGCGCCCAGTCGCTGGAGTCCGTGGACGCCCCCGCCCTGTACCTCACGTATGCCGGCGACTTCGCGACGCTCGGCCGAGTCTCCGCGTCCAGCAGCGCGCAGACACGGCAGCGGGTCACCTTCACGGTCACCGGGGGGCTGGCCGACACACGGTGCGTCACCTTCCGCGCCGCCGACGGCCGCTATCTGCGCCATCGTGACCTGCGGCTACGGCTGAGCACCAACGACGGCAGCGAACTGTTCCGTGAGGACGCCACCTTCTGTCCGCGCCCCGGGGCGGCCGCCGGGTCGGTGACCCTGCACGCGCACAACTATCCGGGATCGGTCCTCCGCCACCGCGACGGCGGCATCTGGCTCGACGGCTCCGACGGCACTCGGGCCTTCGCCGGCCAGGCTTCCTTCATCATGCGCAGGGCCTGGGCTTGAGAACCGCTCCTTGAGCATTTTGGACCGAGTCGCGCAGTGACAGGTGGTGATCCTGCACCACGATCCTGTACCACGCCGTTCTCAACCCGGCAGTGAGCCGGGTGCTGCGCGGAATCCGGCTTCGATCCGCATTCGTCGACGGCTGCCTCGCCGTGACCGGCCTGAAGGCCGATCACCGCAGCCGCCACCGGTACCGCTCCAAAAACCTCCACTGATGTTCAGGGCGGCGCGCCCTTTCCCCAGGGACGACCAGACGGCGGGGCTTGGCGTAACGCTTTTTTCCTGCGAGATGCATCACCGGGCAATCGTCCGGCCGGCGCGACTTTTCCGTTACGAGACCGCGAGTTCGGAAGCCTCCACTTCATGGGAGTGCCCTTCCCGCCGCTCGCCATGGCGTGCCGGCGTGGCAGGCTCCCCGACTTTCCCCGTTGACGTATCCCCTGAAGAAAGCCCCTCCAATGACGCGACACACCCACGAACCCCGGGCGACCGGTACGCAGGAACGGCCCCACGTCCTGCACCGCACCCAGCCCGCGACGCATCGGGCCGTACCGGCCGATGCGCGCACGATCACGGCGCCCAGGGTGACCCGCGACCACCGAGGAGAATCATGAAGGGCCTGCACCGGCTCAGCCGGCGTCGCCGGACATTGACGATAGGACTGTCGGCCGCGGCGGTGGTGGCCGGTGTCGTGACGCTCCTGCCCAGCTCCGCCGGAGCCGCATCCCTGGGTACGCAGGCGGCCCCCTCGGGCAGGTACTTCGGCACCGCCGTGGCCGCCGGCAGGCTCGGCGACTCGACGTACGCCGCGATCTCGGACCGGGAGTTCAACATGATCACCCCGGAGAACGAGATGAAGTGGGACGCCATCGAACCGTCCCGCGGCAATTTCAACTTCGGCCCCGCCGACCAGATCGTCAGCCATGCCATGGCACACGGCCAGCGCATGCGCGGCCACACCACGGTCTGGCACTCTCAGCTCCCGTCCTGGGTCAGCTCCATCCGCGACGCGAACACGCTGCGCAGCGTGATGAACAACCACATCACCACCGAGATGACCCACTACAAGGGCAAGATCTACGCCTGGGACGTGGTCAACGAGGCGTTCGCCGACGGCGGCAGCGGCCAGCACCGCAGCTCGGTGTTCCAGAACGTGCTGGGCAACGGCTTCATCGAGGAAGCGTTCCGCACCGCCCGGGCGGCCGACTCCTCGGCCAAGCTCTGCTACAACGACTACAACATCGAGAACTGGACCGACGCCAAGACCCAGGGCGTCTACAGCATGGTCAAGGACTTCAAGTCCCGCGGCGTGCCGATCGACTGCGTCGGGTTCCAGAGCCACTTCGGCACCGGCGGCCCGCCGTCCAGCTTCCAGACCACCCTGTCCAAATTCGCCGCCCTGGGCGTCGACGTCCAGATCACCGAGCTGGACATCGCCCAGGCGTCGTCCACCAACTACGCCAACGCGGTTGGCGCCTGCCTGTCCGTGGCCCGGTGCACCGGCATCACGGTATGGGGCATCCGTGACAGCGACTCCTGGCGCAGCGGCGAAAGCCCCCTGCTGTTCGACAAGAACGGCAACCCCAAGGCCGCCTACACCGCCGTCATGAACGCCCTCAAGGCCGCTCCCGGTACCGGCCCGGGCGGGACGACCGGCGGTACCGGTACCGGTACCGGGGAGATCAAGGGCGCCACCTCCGGTCGTTGTATCGACATCAACGGCTTCACCACCGCCAACGGCACCCAGGCGCAGCTGTGGGACTGCAACGGACAGACCAACCAGCGCTGGACCTACACCTCCGGCAAGCAACTGATGGTCTACGGCAACAAGTGCCTGGACGCCAAGGGCACCAGCAACGGCACCGCGGTGGTCATCGGGGACTGCAACGGCGGCGCCGGCCAGCAGTGGAACATCAACACCAACGGCACGATCGCCGGCGTCCAGTCCGGGCTGTGCCTCGACGCCGTCGGCGCGGCCACCGCCAACGGCACCAAGATCCAGCTGTACTCGTGCTGGTCCGGCGGCAACCAGAAGTGGACCGGCCCGTCCGGGACGTCGACCCCGACCACGCCCGCGCCGACGGGCGGCACCTGTGCCCTTCCGTCGACGTACCGGTGGAAGTCGACGGGTGCGCTGGCGCAGCCGGCCAACGGGTGGGTCTCGCTGAAGGACTTCACCAGCGTGGTGTACAACGGCAAGCACCTGGTCTACGCGTCGAACGTGTCGGGATCGTCGTACGGCTCGATGGCGTTCAAGCCCTTCACCAACTGGTCGGACATGGCGTCGGCCGGCCAGACCGGGATGAGCCAGTCCACGGTGGCGCCCACGCTGTTCTACTTCGCGCCCAAGAAGATCTGGGTGCTGGCGTACCAGTGGGGTGCGTGGCCCTTCATCTACCGCACGTCGAGCGACCCCACCAACCCCAACGGCTGGTCCGCGCCGCAGCCGCTGTTCACCGGCGGCATCCCGGGCGCCGCCCCGATCGACCAGACGCTGATCGCCGACGACCAGAACATGTACCTGTTCTTCGCCGGTGACAACGGCAAGATCTACCGGGCGAGCATGCCGATCGGGAACTTCCCCGGCAACTTCGGCTCGTCGTACACGACGGTCATGAGCGACACGGTGAAGAACCTGTTCGAGGCGCCGCAGGTGTACAAGGTCAAGGACCAGAACCAGTACCTCATGATCGTCGAGGCGCGGGGTGCCAATGAGCAGCGCTACTTCCGCTCGTTCACGGCCTCCAGCCTGAACGGCACGTGGACCCCGCAGGCCGCCAGCGAGGCCAACCCCTTCGCGGGCAAGGCCAACAGCGGTGCCACCTGGACCAACGACATCAGCCACGGTGACCTGGTCCGCACCAACCCCGACCAGACCATGACCATCGACCCCTGCAACCTGCAGTTCCTCTACCAGGGCAAGTCCCCCACCGCGAGCGGCCCCTACGACAAACTGCCGTACCGGCCGGGTGTCCTCACCCTGCAGCGCTGACCTGCCCGATCCACGGTGAACGCGATTCCGGGCGGCCTGCCGCCACGGAGACGAGCGGTCTACGGCACGGGTAACTCCACCTGCTGACCGATACTCACCGCCTTGAGGAACCCCAGCCGTGCGCCGGCTGGGGTTCCTCTCTTCTGTGGACTCTCATCGCGGGTACGGACCGAAGCACTACGACGCCGCAGCACTGCGACGCCACCGCGGACACCGGGCCTTGGCGATCCGGTCCAACTGCGGCTCGTCCAGCCCGGCCAGGGCACGGCGTGCGGTGGAGTCCGGGTCCGCAGTGCCGAGCAGGGCGGGTGGTGGACCTGCACCTGCTCGGCCTCGGACAGGTTCTTCGCGCCGAGCACGATCGCGCCCGCCGGGCCCAGCAGCACATGCGCGCGGTCGCGCCGGGCCGCGCTCCCAGCGCCCGGCCACAGCCGGCCCAGCGCGGCGGTCAGCCCCACACGGTCGGCGACCTGATGCCGCAGCACCACCTTGGCGTGCCCGACCAGCCCTCTCCCGGCAGCGGCCAGGGGGCACACCGGGCGGGCCCCCGGTCGACCGGCGGGCACCGGCCGCGGGGATCCGGACACGGTCCCGCCGCCGACGAGAGCCCGGGCCTGGCGGCCGGTCCTGATGATCAGGGGGTGCGGTGTGCGTTTCGGGGAAGCGGCGTTCTACGTCGTCACCCCAGCACCGGAAGCCCACCGGAGCCCGAAGGTGGGAAGTGCTGAAGGCGCTCGGGGTATTCCAGCGCGCCACCGGCGAACAGCTGTGGCGGATGCCGCGCCCTGGCGACCGGTACGACCGCGGTGACCGCCATCCGACGGCGCGGGTTCATCGAGCGCCTGGTCACCGCTGGGCACTGGCACACAGATGGCCCGGACATCCTCACCGTCAATGGGGGAGGAGAAAGAGCTCGCGCCCGCGCGACATCCTGTCGTCTCACGTAGTCATGAGGGGTATGCACGGGGATCACGAAGCAAGCGAACAGGCGGGGACCGAGTGAAATCAGCACAGGAGGATGCGTACCTGGAGTTCGTGGCCGCGAGGGCGAAGGCGCTCTACCGCTCGGCGTACGCACTCGCGGCGGGCGACACGCATCTTGCCGAGGACCTGGTCCAGGAGACCCTCAGCCGGGTGTACGTGCACTGGCGCCGGGTGGCCGGTGCGGACAGCCCGGCGGCCTACGCCCAGACAGTCCTGGTCCGCACCTTCCTCACCCTGCGGCGTCGGCGCAGCACCGGCGAGCGCCCCGTCGGGAACATGCCCGACAGCGCGGCGTCCGGCCCCGATGCCGCACTGCGGCTCACCCTGCTGGACGCGCTCGGCCAACTGCCGCCCCGCGACCGGGCGGTGCTGCTGCTCCGCTACTGGGAGGGCCACAGCATCGAGGAGACAGCCCAGATGCTCAGGCTGAGCAGCAGCGCGGTCCGCTCGCAGGGCACCCGGGCACTCGGCAGGCTGCGTGCGCTGCTCGGCGACAGCCTGTCCGATCTGGTTCCGCAGTGAGCACCGGTGCACGCAGGTCCATGCCGCCGCAACGACCCCCTCAGCGAAAGAGAAGTGATGCCACCATGCCGTTCGAAGCAGACCTCGCACATGCCCTGGACCGTACGACGGACTCCGTCGAACCCGACCTCACCGCGCTGTTGAGCGGAGCCGTCCAGCGCGGGCGGAGCCGCCGGCGTCGGCGCAGCGCCGGTGTCCTGGCCGGGGTCGGCGCCTGCGCGGTGATCGCGGCAGGCGCCCTGGTGATGCCCGGCGTGCTCGCCGGGACCCACTCCGCCGGGTCCGACATGGAGCCGGTGGCGCTGGCCGTGCCCCGTTCCGCGGTCACCGGTGACCAGATGGTCCAGGCCCTGAAGAGGACGCTCCCCGGGGGCCGGTTCAGCCAGGTGACCGGACAGAGCAACAACCCCTCGGACCCGTCCAACGGGAAGGTCGCCAACGGTGAACTGGTCGTCGACGACGGCCATGGCGCCGCCTTCGTGGGCGTCTCGGCCGTGCGGCTCAAGCTGCCGCTCGGGGACGGCGACGGGCTGAGCTGCGAACAGACGCCCGCGCGTGCCGCAGGCGACACCTGCACGCTGAGCGAGCTGCCGAGCAGTGCCGCGGTCCCCGGCGGGGCCGTGGTGATGTCGGAGCGGAACGCGGCCGAACACCCGGCCCGTACCGACACCGCCCGCCGCTGGACGGTGACGGTGACCCTGAAGTCGACCGGCGCGCAGCTTCAGATGGTGCAGTGGAACAGCACCGGCGGCGGCAGCGGCGCCGACACACCGAAGCCGACCCGTGCCGCTCCCCCGCTCTCCGAGCAGCAGGCGGTGGCCGCACTCACCGGTGTCGCCTGGGCGCCGGTCCTCGGCGCCGTCGGCTGAGCCACCGCGACGCCGAAGGAGGTTGTGCCTGCCGCCGGCCCCTGGTCCCAGTACCAGGGGCCGGCGGCGGGGACGCCCCACGAGACCGGCTTGTGGAGATCCGCGGCACCTGATGGACCGGATCTCCGAAGCACAACGAGAAGGGTGGCGCCCACAACTTCACGCCTCTCCCATGCCGGGCGTCACACGCCCGACGTCCCCGACCCACCTGCCTGAACCGCGAACAAAATCCCATTGCCGAAGCAGGGCACCCGACTTGAGACTGGGGTCATGCTCGGATTCGTCAGGACCGACAACCCTGCACTCGTCTCCTGCCTGGGCGATCCTCAGCGGACCGTCGCGGCATACCGCGAACTGTTGCGACGCGGCGGGAGTGCACTGAGCTCCATCCGCTCCGGCCTCCGCGACGAGCACCCGGCCGTCCGCGAGGGCTGCTGCCGCCTGCTTGATCACCTGGTCGACACCGAGTCGATGGGCGAGCTCGTGGCCATGGCCGACGACCCGGACGCCCGCGTCAGGATCGCCGCGTTCCACGCGCTGGCTTGTGACCGGTGCAAGGGGGACACCTGCGCGCCAGGCGCCGACCGCGTCCTCGAACCCGCGCTGCGCCATCTGGCCTCGGACCCCGAGCCCCACGTCCGGGCCAGGGCTGCCGAACTCGTCGGCAGGTTCGTCCACACCCATACGTGTGCCGGCGCCGCCTTGAAGGCGTCCCACACCGACGACCCGAGCCCCGCAGTGCGGAAGAAGGCGGGCTGGTTCACGCCCGGCGGAAGCATCTACGAGCGGACGCTTCCCCGCAGCATCAAGTGACCACCACACAAGCCGAACAGACACGGGCCCCTTCGCCGCGACGCGGCAAGCGGGCCGCTGTCCACGGTTGATCAGTCGTGTGAGGCCGCCAGCAGGATCTTCAGCAGGTCGTCGGGGGCGTCCCGCATCACGTTGTGGCCGGAGGCCAGGGCGTGTGTGCGCCAGGCCGGGTCGTCGCGCAGCCGCTGGTAGAGCGGGGTGAAGGGGGACTGCCCGTCCCAGCCGGTGGCGTACACGTAGTCCCTGCTCCGGTAACGGTCGAGGCCGTTCTCAAGGCGGACCGACTGGAGCAGGGAGGCCAGCGGGTGGGGGGTGGCCCGGGGGTCGAAGAACGGGAGCGGTGCGCTGGAGTAGCCGGTCTCGCCCGCGCCGTCGAGGTACCAGGCGCGCTCCTGCTCGGTGACCAGGGACCAGCAGGAGTCCCCGTCCTGGGGGACCATGGCGTCCACGTAGACCAGGCCGGCCACCCGCTCCGGCACGCGGTCGGCGGCGCCGGTGATCACCATGCCGCCGTAGCTGTGTCCGACCAGTACGGCGTCGGAGATCTCCTGGTCCGTCAGGACGTTGACCACGTCGTCTATGTGGGTGTCGAGGTTGACCGTGGCGGTGAGGAGGTGTTTGCGGTCGCCGACTCCGGTGAGGGTCAGCGGGTAGGCGTGGTGGCCGTGTTCACGCAGTTGCCGGGCCAGCGGTTCGAAGGTCCAGGCGCCGTGCCAGGCGCCGGGGATGAGGACGAAGGTGGTCATGCTGGGTCTCCTGGGGGGCGCGGACGGCAACGGTCGGGCGGGCGGCGGGGGCGGTCAGTCGGCGACCGAGAGGACGATCTTTCCCGTAGTGCGCCGGCTGTCGCCGAGCTCGTGGGCCTTGGCCGCCTGCTCCAGCGGGAGCACCGAGTCGATCCGGGGGCGCAGCAGGCCGGCTTCGGCCAGGGCGGCGATCTCCCGCATTCCCGTCTGGTCGGCTTCCACGATCATGAAGGCGGCGCGCAGTCCGAGCGGACGGGCCTGTTCGGCCAGGTAGGCCTCGGCGGGGGAGGCCAGGGAGACCAGGACGCCGCCGGGGCGCAGGGTGCGCAGCGAACGCGGCCCGTACTCGCCGCCGATCGCGTCGAGCACGACATCGACCGGTTCGAGGGCCGTCTCGAAGTCGGCCTCGGTGTAGTCGAGGAGCTCGTCCGCGCCGAGGCCGCGCAGGAAGTCGTGCTTGGCGGAGCGGGCGGTGCCGATCACGTGGGCGCCGCGTGCCTTGGCGATCTGCACGGCGAGATGGCCGACGCCGCCCGCCGCCGCGTGGATGAGCACCCGCTGCCCGGGGCGTATGCCGGCGACCTCCACCAGAGCCTGCCACGCGGTGAGCGCGGCCAGCGGCAGCGCGGCGGCCTGGACGTGGGTCAGCGCGGCGGGCTTGCGGACCAGGTGCCGGGCCGGGGAGGTCACGTACTCCGCGTACGTGCCCGCCGGGAGCGGGTGGCGGGGCAGCCCGAACACCTCGTCGCCCGGGGCGAATACGGTCACTCCGGGGCCCACCGCCTCGACCACGCCGGAGAGGTCCCAGCCGAGCCGGACCACGGCGCCGGCGAGCCCGCCGGAGGCGCGGTGCCAGGAGTCGGTCGGGTTGACCCCTGCCGCGTGGACCCGCACCAGCACCTCGGCCGGTCCGGGCTGCGGGCGGTCCACCTCGATGACCTTCAGTACGTCGGGGCCGCCGAAACCGTCCTGGCCGATCGCGCGCATCGTCATCTCCTCGTTCCCCCGGGCCCCTGCGGCCCGTTGAGATCAAGGTTTCCGCATTCCACCTGCACGATCGAGTGGCAAGATTGACAGCTTCTGAAAGAATCTTGCCATGCATCGCGTCGTCGTTCTGGCCCTCGAAGGCGTCTATCCCTTCGAGTTGAGCATCCCGGTGAGGATCTTCGGTACCGCCGCCGGGCCCGACGGCGAGCCGTTGTACGAGGTCGTCACGTGCAGCCTGGACGGCGGCCCGGTCACCACCAGCGCCGACTTCGCCGTCACCGTGGCCCACGGGAGCGAGGCGCTCCGCGCGGCGGACACCCTGGTCATCCCGCCCTTCACCTGCGGCCCCGAGGCGACGCGGGACTGGCTGCCCGACGCGCTGGCCCAGGCCCTCGCCCTCCTGCCGGCCGCTTCCCGCATCGTGTCGATCTGCACGGCCTCGTACGTTCTCGCCGCGGCCGGTCTGCTCGACGGCCGTCCCGCCACCACGCACTGGAACGAAGCCGACCACTTCCAGCGGACCTTCCCGCAGGTCCAGGTCGACGCGAACGTGCTGTTCGTCGACGGCGGCCAGGTGCTCACGGCGGCGGGGGTCGCCGCCGGGATCGACCTCTGCCTGCACCTGGTACGCCGTGACCACGGCAGCGAGATCGCCAACCGGGTGGCGCGGCTGTGTGTGGTACCCCCCTGGCGGGAAGGCGGCCAGGCCCAGTACATCGAGCGCCCGATGCCGCAGCCCACGACCGCCACCACGGCCGCGACCCGCACCTGGGCGCTTGAGCAGCTCCACCAGCCGCTCTCCCTGGCCGACTTGGCGGAACACGCCCGGATGAGCGTACGGACGTTCTGCCGGCGTTTCCGCGACGAGGTGGGTATGCCGCCCGGCCGGTGGCTCGTCCAACAACGGGTCGAACACGCGCGGCGCCTGCTGGAGACCACCGACCTCCAGATCGACCAGATCGCCGCCCACGCGGGATTCGGCACCGCCGTCTCCCTCCGCCAGCACCTGTCCACCGCGATCGGCGTCTCACCGACGGCCTACCGCCAGGCCTTCCGCACCGGCTGAACTCACTCACGGACCTGAGCGTTCACGGCGGGATGCGCGGCACCGCTGTCCGCGCCCAGGCTTGCGAGCAGGCGCAGCCCGTCCTCGGCGGGGCTGCCGGGCGCCGCGGACAGCACCACCAGCTCCATGCCTGACTCCTCCGGCAGTGCGAAGTTCTCCTGGTGCAGTTCAAGGAGGCCGACCAGCGGGTGCCGGTACGCCTTGCGCCCATGGGTGCGGGCGCGCACGTCCGCGCGGGCCCAGAGGCGGCGGAAGCGCTCGCTGCCCATCGCCAACTCGCCGATGAGCGAGGCCAGGCGGGGGTCCTCGGGGTATTTGCCGGCGGCCAGGCGCAGGTGCCCGACCACGTCGAGGGTGCACGTCTCCCAGTCCGCGTAAAGGCCGCGCTCGGCCTCCTCCAGGAAGAGGTGGCGGGCGGTGTTCAGGCCGGGCATCGGCCGGCCGAAGAGGAGCCCGGCGAGGCGGTTCCCGGCGAGCACGTCCAGGCGGTGGTCCATGATCAGCGCGGGTGCGCCGTCGACCAGGTCGAGGACGCGCAGCAGCTCCGGCCGGACCCGCCCGCCCGGCGCCTTCGCGGGACGGCGGCGCTGCCGGGCGAGCCGGTGGAGGTGCCCGCGTTCGGTCTCGTCGAGGCCGAGGACGCGGGCGAGCGCGTCGAGGACCTGTCCGGAGGGCTGGGTCGCGCGGCCCTGCTCCAGGCGTACGTAGTAGTCGACGCTGACTCCGGACAGGTGCGCGACCTCTTCGCGGCGCAGCCCTTCGACCCGGCGGCGGCCGCCGGCGGGTATGCCGACGGCCGCCGGGTCAACCCGGGAACGCCGGGTCCGCAGGAAACCCGCAAGATCGTCCATGCCCCCAGTATGGCGTCGGCAATGCCCGTGAAGGGTGGCCCTGTCATTACCAGGAAGTCCCGTCCGATGGAAGAGGTGCCCCTGAACGCCGGGCGCCGCAGCGCCCAGGATCGAAAGCAATCGAAGGCAGTCGAAGGCATCCGATCCCAAGGAGTTCCCATGAAGACGCTGATCGTCTACGCCCACCCGGAGCCGAAGTCGCTCAACAGCTCGCTGAAGGACCTCGCGGTGTCCACATTGGAGGGTGCCGGGCACGAGGTGCGGGTGAGCGATCTGTACGCGATGAACTGGAAGGCGGTCGTGGACGCCGCGGACTACGGCCCCCACGCCTCAAGTCCGCTGAAGGTCGCCCGGGACTCGGGCCGGGCCTTCGACGCCGGGGCGCTCACCCCGGACGTCCGCGCCGAGCAGGAGAAGCTCCTGTGGGCCGACACGATCATCTTCCAGTTCCCGCTGTGGTGGTACACGATGCCCGCGATCCTCAAGGGCTGGGTCGACCGGGTGTTCACCTACCACTTCGCGTACGGCGTCGGCGAGCACAGCGACACCAAGTACGGCGAGCGCTTCGGCGAAGGCACCCTCGCGGGCAGGAAGGCCCTGCTGTCGGTGACCGCCGGCGGCCCGGAGTCGCATTACACCGCTCGCGGGATCAACGGCCCCATCGAGGATCTGCTGTTCCCGATCCACCACGGCATCCTCTACTACCCGGGCATCGAGGCGCTGCCGCCGTTCGTGCAGTACAGCACCGACCGGATGACCGACGAGGACTACCCGGACGTCGCCAAGGCCTGGGAACAGCGCCTGCTCACCCTGGAGTCGACCCAGCCGATCGCGTTCCGGCGGCAGAACTTCGGCGACTACGAGATCCCCTCGCTGCACCTGAAGGAGGGACTGGAACCCGCGGGCCGCAGCGGTTTCGGGCTGCACGTGCGCGGCTGACCGCCGGACGGCGAAGTTCATCGGCGATGCCATGGCCGACGTCCCCGACGAGGTGCCGCCCGGCGTCGCCCGACGTCGCCCGACTCGGCCGATCGCTCCTCTGTGACGTCGTCCTCGTCGAGGCGGACGGCCGCCGGGTCGCGCAGGGGCCGCCCGCAGGCCCTCGCGCGGCGGGCGGGCGGCAAAGCCGTAGCGGGCCCGGGCAGTTGAGGTCGGCGTGCTCGGGCGGGGAGACACGGGCCACGTCCTCGTCCAGGACGTCGTGCTCCCGCTGTCGCGGGCGTGCTTGTGCCGCGACTCCTGGACGGTCAACTGCCGGTTCGTCTGCCGCCGGCAGGTGTCGTCGACCGGGTCGACGACCCGCAGCAGGTGCGGCGTCCTGGCGATCCGCCCGTACGCGGCGAACGCCTGGCCCACCGGGATCGGCCGCCCTTCGCGGCCGATTGTCCGCAGCAGGTCGCTCCTCGGCGAGTGTCAGGAACGCCTCCGGCTCGTGTCGCTCCAGCATCCCCCACCCTTCCATCGTTAATCGAGGCTTCACGATCGTTGCACAGGGGCGCATTGATGCCCCCTCCGGCCTGCAGCATGATCAAAGGCGTTGGAACAACACCTGACCTGCACAGGAGGACATCATGTACGTCACCCACGACCGCGCCCTCAATGCCCCGGCCCATGACGACGACGCAGTGGTCGCGGAGCTCCGGGACCGTACGGAGATCACCGACGCGCTCTACCGCTTCGGTCTCGGCCAGGACCTCAAGGACAAGGAGCTGTTCGCCTCGGCCTTCGCCGCCGACGCCGAGCTGGACTTCCGTCCGGCCGCCGCCAAGTGGGGTGCCAAGCCGCCGCTGATGTCGGGGCGCGACACCATCGTCACCACCATCCTGGCCATGTTCACCGGCCGGGTGGACACCACCCACCAGGTCACCAACATGCGGATCACCGTCGACGGTGACACCGCCCGGCTCACCGCCCTGGTGGAAGCCCAGCACCTGCTCACCGCCGACCCCACCACGTACGCACTGCTCAAGAACCCCTACGACGTCGACCTGGTCCGCGACGGGGAGCGCTGGGTCATCCGCCGGCTCCGCATCGACAACAGCTGGTTCACCGGCGAACCCACCGCGATCTTCGGCTGACACACCGTCGTTGGCTGCCCCTGCGCCCTGCTTGCGTCTCTGTTCGAGGTCGATTACCTCGTTCTCGAGCGCCAATCGCGGACCCTACAGGCTGGCTGCGTTGGTTCGGAGAACGTGCCGTTCTTGCAGTTCGACGCCGAGATCCGCCGGATCGTCTGCACGACGAACGCGATCGAGCCCCTCAACGCCCGCATCCGCCGGGCTGTCACGGCCCGGGGGCACTTCCCCACCGAGGCCGCCGCACTCAAATGCGTCTACCTCGCGGCGATGAGCCTCGACCCGACCGGCAAGGGCCGCAAACGATGGACCAGCCGCTGGAAGCAGGCCCTGCAAGCGTTCGACACCGCCTTCAACGGGCGCCTCTCAGCAGCCCGCTTCTGACCAACCAACCACCCTGGCTACACCGCTAAATTGACAGGCCGCGCTTACACGCCCGACGTGGGGTGGGGGGTGTGCGTGGGTGGTTTGGGGTGTGGGTGTGGGTGCGGGGCATGGGTGTGGCCTCACGCGCTGGGCCATCCGGGTGATGTCGCGTCAGAGGGCTTGTCGCCTATTTGGCGGTCATTCATTGTATGTAGCGGGAGCCGGGCGGGTTGGGCACCATTTCGGCCGAGGGAGTGTCCTTGCGGGACCGGTGCCGGGTGGGCCGGTACCGGTGTCGGGTGTTGTGGGGAGTTGCCTGTGACTGTGCTCACCGGCAGCGGTGGCCCCAGGAGGTCCTTTCCGTTCCGTGCGGGCAGGCCATGGCGTGGGGGCGATGCTCGGTGGGGGTGCTGCTCGCGATTGTCCCTGCGGCTTTGACCGCCTGCCGGGGGCCGTCTCGCGGTAGGCGGCAGACCTGACGGGGAAGGGCGGGGTATTCCACATGCCTGGTTCGATCGCCGGTGTCCACTCACACCGCTTTCATCATGCCAGCTTGGAGAGCCGTCATGCCTATTTCCCCGAATCAGGGACCCACCAGCGGTGGCACGGTGGTCACCATCACGGGTTCGAACATTGCCGGAACCACCAGAGTGATGTTCGGCTCCAAGCCGGCCACCAGCTTCACCCAGGTTTCACCGACCCAGGTCACCGCGATATCCCCCTCCGGTACCGGCGCGGTCGGAGTGACGCTGACCACCCCCGGCGGCCCCAGCAACCCCATCCCCTTCTATTACGTGAACGCACCGTTGCTGACTTCGCTGAGCGTGTCCTCGGGACCTGTGGCAGGCGGTAACACCATCACCGTCAACGGCACCGGCCTGTCCACCGCCACCCGCGTGGCCTTCGGCACCAACACCGCCGTCCCCACCGTCCTCTCCGACAGCCAGCTCACCGTCACCGTCCCGGCCGGGGCCGCGGCAGGCGCGGTTGCCGTACGGGTCACCACAACAGGCGGCACGAGCAACAGCCTGGCCTACACCTACGTGTCCGCACCCACCGCCACCACCCTCGCCCCCACCAACGGCCCCCTCACCGCCGGCACCCCTTTCACCATCACCGGCACCAACCTCACCGGCGCCAGCAGTGTCACCTTCGGCAGCAACCCAGCGACCGTAACCGGCGTCAACAATGCCGGAACCACCCTGACCGGAACCGCACCCGCAGGCACCGCCGGCAACGTTGCAGTCACCATCACCACCCCCGGCGGCACCACCACCGTCCCCGGCGGCTACACCTACGTGTCCGTACCCACC
>NZ_JBVIHM010000007.1:94305-159019 GCF_055570295.1 Streptomyces sp. NPDC031265 | reverse complement strand
CACCGGCGTCACCTTCAACGGAGTGCCAGCAACCACAATCAACGCCACCGCAACCACCGTGACCGGCACTACCCCCGCAGGCACCGCCGGCAACGTTCCAGTCACCATCACCACCCCCGGCGGCACCACCACCGTCCCCGGCGGCTACACCTACTTCACGCCGGCCATCTACGTCACCAACTACAACTCGAACAGCGTGTCGGTGATCAACCCGGTCACCAGCCTCGTCACCGCCACCATCGTCCTCCCCGTCGGCAGTTTCCCGCGTGGTGTGGCGTTCTCCCCGGACGGCACCAAGGCCTACGTCGCCAACGAGGGCACGAACAGCGTGTCGGTGATCAACGCGGCCACCAACGCCGTCACCGCCACCATCACCGTCGGCACCGAGCCGCATGGTGTGGCGTTCTCCCCGGACGGCACCAAAGCCTACGTCGCCAACTATCGCTCGAACACCGTGTCGGTGATCAACGCGGCCACCAACGCCGTCACCGCCACCATCACCGTCGGCCTGGGCCCGTTTGAGGTGGCGTTCTCCCCAAACGGCACCAAAGCCTATGTGACCAACGACAGCACGACCACCGTGTCAGTGATCAACACGGCCACCAACGCCGTCACCGCCACCATCACCGTCGGCACCGATCCGCTTGGTGTGGCGTTCTCCCCGGACGGCACCAAAGCCTACGTCGCCAACTTTAGCTCGAACAGCGTGTCGGTGATCAACACGGCCACCAACGCCGTCACCGCCACCATCATCCTCCCCGTCGGCAGTTTCCCGTATCAACTGAGGTTCTCCCCGGACGGCACCAAGGCCTACGTCGCCAACAATGGCACGGGCACCGTGTCGGTGATCAACACGGCCACCAACGCCGTCACCGCCACCATCACCGTCGGCACCGGCCCGCATAGTGCGGCGTTCTCCCTGGACGGCACCAAGGCCTACGTGACCAACTTCAATTCGAACAATGTGTCGGTAATCAACACGGCCACCAACACCGTCGTCCTCACCATCCCTGTCGACACCAGCCCGTATGAGGTGGCGGTCCACTGAGAGGTCGTTGCCTGGGGCTCGACCCCGAATCCTGGACACGGGTCATGCGGCTTGGTCAGAGTAGTTGAGGTTGTCTGGAGTGCCGTCTCGTAGGCGATGGGGCTGCGTTGTCCGAGCCGGGAATGTCGGCGCCGGGTGCTGCAGCGGTGCAGCCGACGGAAGGCATCCAGACGAGCCTCGCGCTCGGTGGGCCGGCCCTTTCGGCCCTGGAGGGTCTCCCGTTCGAAGGTCGCGTTGAAGGACTCGGCGAGTGCGTTGTCCGCGGAGCTGCCGATCGCGCTCATGGACTGGCGGCCGCCGACTTTTGCGCAGGCCGCGGCGAACGCGGCAAAGGTGTACTGCGCCCCGTGCCGTGTGCATCACTGCCCCGGTCAGGCTGCCGCGTGTGCGCTCGGCTGCTACGAGGGCGTCGATGACGAGCTCGGTGTGCATGTGGTCGGCGAGAGGCGAGGTCGATGACCGTGGCCAGATAGAGGAAGTGCCGGCCGCACGTATCCAGTTCCTGAGTGTTCCGGGATTGGCCCCCAGGTGCGGGTGCCCGTCGAGGAGCGTCGTCACCTGGGCCGGGTCGGGCGCCCGGGAGCCGTGGTCACTGTCCTCGGACGGTGCCGCCCGTTGCGGACAACCAGCCGACGACCGGCCTCGTCGCGCTGACCGGCGAGCTCGGCTATGTACTGGTCCGCCTCCGCCTCCAGGGCGGCGGCCAGCATCCGCGGAGCGCCCTCGCGGACGATCTCGTCGATCAGGGAACCGGCCTCGGTGGCGCCGTCTTCGTTGACTACGCTGAGCATGGGCGTGCCTTCCCGACCCGCCGGGCCTACTTGGTGACTTGACGATCACTCACTCGGGAAAGCGCACTCCTTCGCGCATCCTCCAGGGGAGCTGATCCACAAGGCCTGAGCATTGCTCCGAGTGGCAAGAGCTACGCCGCAACGGTCACACACTCCGTCGCATGACCAGCGGGACTGATCGGCGCTCGGCCGCCGGCGCGACGAGATCCTCCAGTAGTTCGCTGCCGAGAACCGTTCTGCGATATCGGCATCGACTCCACGCCGGCACCCTCGACGGCATCTCTCCAGCCATTTCGGGGCCGCGGACAGCAGATCGAGGCCGGCCGAGAGGCGGGATCTGGGACCGGTCCGGGCGAGCATGAAGGCCCGTGCGGGGATGAGGGGCCTCAACAGCCCGGAAGCCTCGTGCGTTCTACCCGCCTACCCGCATCACCCGATCAGTGACCGCCCTGAAAGGGCTCATTTGTTCGTACCGGTATGACTAGGTTCAAATGCGCTGATGACTTGCTATTTTGCTTGATAAGCCGTTAGGGCTCTGTCTCCATAAGGGAGAGTCGGGATGAGAACACGAAGTCACTGCCCGAGCAGCCGCCGCACGCGGATGGGCCTGAGAGCACTGCTGATCACGGTCGCTGTGTTGCTGGGCATGGCTTTTCCGCTGCCTGCCTCCGCGGCCCCCTCCGGCACAATGAGCTTGAACCAGCTCGACTATCGGACGAACCAGCAGATCACGGTTACCTACACCACGACCCAGCCCAGTTCCAGCAACTGGGTCGGAATCTATGCTGATCCTGGCAACGGCCCGGTCAATGGCCAGAACCTCGGGGCCTCGACGAAGTGGAAGTATGCCGTCGGCACCTCCGGCCAGATCTCGATCCCGGCCTCCGGCCTCAGCACCGGCGCGTACGTGGCCTACTACCTGCACAACGACGGCTACAGCTGGCTGGCCAACCCGGTGAAGTTCCGCATCACGAGCTCCTCGCGGACACCGACCGGTTCGATGAGCCTGGACCAGCTCGACTACCCGGCCGGTGACCCGATCTCGGTCACGTACAGCACAACCCAGCCCAGCAACGTCAACTGGATCGGCATCTACACCGATCCAGGCAACGGCCCCGTCAATGACCAGAACGTCGGGCCGGCGACCACGTGGCTCTACGCCCCTGGTTCCTCCGGCCAAATCTCGATCCCGACCGCCGGCCTCAGCCCCGGCCACTACGTCGCCTACTACCTGTACAACAACGGCTACAGCCGGGTGGCCAGCCCACTGAAGTTCCGCATCGTGCCCTCCACCGCGGCCACCACCCTGAAGGTGGCGTCCTTCAACACCTGGCACGCCGCCACCCAGGTGACCGGCGGCCTCACCAAGGCCACCAACTTCGTCACCTCCAGCGGCGCGGACGTACTGGCTCTGCAGGAAACTCAGGGGTATTTCGCCAAGGATCTGGCAAGAAGCCTGGGCTGGTACTACTACCAAGGCCCCACCAGCGTGGCGATCATCAGCAAGTACGCGATCACGCAGACCTTCGGGCTCGCGCTGGACGACTCCGGGCTCGGCGCCCGGCTCAACCTGGGCGCCGGTAAGGAAGCCGTGGTCTGGTCGGTTCACTTGGACTATCAGTACTACGGGCCTTACAACGCATGCTACGAGGGCATGACGCCGGCACAGATCGAGGACATCGAGCAGAACACGTCCCGGCGGGTCGTCGAGATCAACGACATCCTCAACCGGGCGGCACCCGAGATCAACGCGGCCGAGAGCGGCGGCCCGCCGGTGTTCCTGGCCGGTGACTTCAACTCGCCGTCGCATCTGGACTGGGTGCCTGCTGCCGCGAGCCAGAACTGCGGTTACACCTCCGTCAACTGGCCTGCCGCCAAGGCCGTCTCCGACGCCGGTCTCAACGACTCGTACCGGGTCGTCAACCCCGGCCCGGTGACCTTGCCAGGCGACACGTGGTCCCCCCTGTACCCCAAGCACGACGGCTCCACCGGGCCGGACGAACCGCAGGACCGCATCGACTTCGTGCACTACGTCGGCGGAGCAACGCCGGTCATCTCGACGGCCGAGGTCCGAGGCACGCCACAGCCGGTTCCCAACCATCAGAACAACGAATGGGTCAGCGATCACCGCGCCGTGGTGACGACGTTCACCCTGTCCTGACGTACCGCTACACAGCAGCGAGAACGCTGCGTGCTTGAGGGCAAAGACCCGCCAGCCTCCACACGCAGCGTCCCCCGCGGCAGACGCGCAGGAAGCGCCGCGACACACATGGCGGCCCTACTTTCTTGTCTTCGGCTGCCCGGCGAGAAGCTGGCCGCCGCCATGGTGTCCGCCTCGCGAAGGGGGTGATGGCCCTCGATGAGGAGATCGCGGAAGTCGATGCGCTGATCGAGGCCCGGTTTCGCGAGCACCCGCACGCCGAGGTGATCCTCAGCCTGCCCGGCATGGGCAAGCAGATAGGGCGGTGTTCATCGCCGCCACCGGCGGCGACATGGACGCCTTCGGCAGCGCCGACCGGCTCGCCGGCTGCGCCGGCCTGGCACCAGCCCCGCGCGACTCCGGCCGCGTCAGCGGGAACCTTCGCAGACCCCGCCGTTTCCACCGCGGACTGCTCAACGCGATGTATCTCTCCGCGCTGCCTGAAGAGTTGTCCGGCCCCGAAGGCGTACTACGCCCGCAAACGGGCTGAAGGGAAAGGGCACAAGCAGGCGCTGCCGGCACTCGCGCGCCGTCGCGTCAATGTTCTGTGGGCCATGATCCGTTACGGAGCGTACTACCAAGCCGCACCACCTGTCACAGCAGCGGCTTGACATCAGCATTGGGAAGGCTTCCGTGATTCCTACCGTCCGCCGGAACCAACCAACTCCACGTACTCGGCCGGGCCCCGCTCATCGTGGCAAGTGAGGTTATCCCCGCAGCCGCGTGGCTCTACCTCGCCTGCGTCATTGATATCCGGTCCCGCCGAGTGCTCGGCTGGTCGATGGCCCCGCACATGCGGGCCGAACTCGTCATCGACACACTCCAGGCCGCGGTCGCGACTTGCGGCGGCGATGCCACCGGAGTGATCTTCCATGCGGACCGCGGATGGCAATACACCTCGGCCGCGTTCGCCCAGGTCTGCGACCTGCATGGCATCCGCAGAAGCATGAGCAGGGTCGGCTCCGGCTACGACAACGCCCGGGTCGAGAGTTTCTGACAGGGGCCAGGTGGAGCCGTCGTTGGAGGGGCCGTCGGTCGAGCAAAGCTCATCGACCAGCTCGTCGAGCAGGCGCCCGGAGCAAGGGCCTGCAGCTGACCGGGGAGGGCGGACTGGTTCAGCAGCTGACGAAGACCGTCCTGGAGTCCGCCCTGGAGGGCGAGATCACCGACCATCTCGGCTATGACAAGCACGATCCGGCGGGCCGGAACGGCGGCAACAGCCGCAACGGCACCCGAGCCAAGACCGTGCTCACCAACGTCGGTCCGGTCGAGATCGAGGTGCCCTCGACCGCGAAGGTTCCTTCGAGCCGGCCGTCGTCAAGAAGCGGCAACGCCGACTGACCGGTGTGGACGAGATGGTCCTCTCGCTGTCCGCGAAGGGCCTCACGCACGGGGAGATCTCCGCGCACCTGGCCGAGGTCTACGGCGCGAACGTGTCCAAGTCGACCATCAAGCCTTCGACCTGGCCTTCGATGCCCGCCTCACCGCAGGCCAACTCTAGTGCGATGACCGCAATGGTTGACCGGGTGGTCCGTCTTCCGGCGAACCCTGCCGGTCGCGGCACAAGTGGTTTACTCGCTCCGGCGCTCCACCAGGATCACCTCGAACTCTTCCATGCTGCGCAGGGTGACTCGGCCCTTGTCCAGGGCCTCCCCGCGGACCGCCGACTGCGGCCCGCGGGAGGCGGCCAGCGCGGCCTTGTCCCGGAACAGCACACTCACGGTGGCCCGCCCCGCAGCGCGGTCGATGAACAGCGCCGACCCGGCGTACCCGGCGATGGCCTCCAGTTTGGGCACGCCCGAGTCCCGGTACATCTGCACGAACAGCTCGCCGTCCGTCGAAGGGTCGAACTCCAGACGGCCGAGCCGCATGCCTGCGCCGGCGGAAACCTGCGGCGCCTGGGTGTACACCGCCGCCTCCCAGTTGTCGATGGTCACGGTGTCGGCGAAGGGCGCGAGCAGGGCCGTGCGCCGCTCGCGAAGTTGCTCGTCACTGTCGGTCCGGGCCTGCTCGCTCGCCCACCACGAACCCATGATGATCTTGCCGAGCTCGCGGTCGGCGAACAGCCCGAAACCGCGGTATCCGGGGTTCTTGGCGAGCAGGCCCAGGGCTTCGTTGCGCAGCGCTTCGATCGAGCCCTCGATCTTGGCCGGGTCTCCGGTCGCGTAGGTAGTGCGGACGTACATCGGCGCTTGCTGCATGGGTGCTTCCTGTCGTCGGGCGACACCGACTGGTACCGCCGGGGCATGTGCCGTGCAGCCCCATCCCATGCCGGGCCGCGCCGCCTGGCAACGCGGGCCGGTCCATTCAGCGGACGGCGGGCAGTTGCGCGGCGGCGCTTGAGGTACCCGGCGAACCTCTGTGGTCACAGCACTAGCCACACCAACCCCAGTTACACCTCAGGCTGGACAGACCCGCGGTCGGCGGTCGGGGCGAGGTTGTTTCACCTGCCGACGGCATGCCGCTGAGACGTTCGATGTTCACGGCGATGGCTGTGAGCACGCGTTGCAGGTGGGCTTTCGGTTGTCCCCGGTAAGGGCAGCGGCGTATGCCGTGTCCGTGGACGAACTCCTTGACGGTGCTCTCCACCCCGGAATGGACCGGGTATCGGCCTGACAACCAGGGGTCTGTTTGCTCGGTGCAGACATGGATGTGCAGGTCGCGGAGTTCTCGTGGAGGGAAGCCCACGTTCCGGGCGCCGTCGCGCGAGGTGATGCACCGGGTGCGGGCAGGCCTGGCTGCCTGGCTGCCTGGCTGCCTGGCTGCCGATCAACGATCAGGCAACCAAACAGTCTCGGCCCAACATCACTTCCGGGCATGTCCGCTCAGGTCAGCGGACATGCCCGGAAGTGTCTACTTCTCCGGAGTCCGGGCGTCACCGGGCGCCCAGACGTCACCCGCCATGTAGTGGGTGCCCAGGAGAGCCGGGGTACCGTCGTAGGCCGGAAAGCAGGTGCGCCGGTGGAAGGCCGGCCTGACACCGGCGGCGGGACAGAGCGGGTCGCAGATGGCGAACCGGATCCGGCTGTGGCGCGAGGCTGCGGCGCACTTACGGCATGCGCCCGCCGGTGTGCTGGAGTCGGTTCCCAGACCGGCGAGCGAGAAAATGAGCAGCGCTGAGCCGCCCCACATGCGGTAGGGCGTGCGGAGGCCCTGCTTTTGGTCGCCGACGGCGACCAGACGCCGGTGGAGGAAGCGGACAAGCGCCCGAGCCAGTTGTACCAGGACAAGGACTGCTCCGACCAACGGGAGAATCAGCAACAGGATCTGGACGGCGGCGGAAAGGACTCCCACCACTGGATTGCCAGATGTGGTGGCGCTCTCGACCAGCCTCTCGGCCGTGCTCCACCCCGTCTCGAGGAGTTCGGGGAGCCGGACGACCAGGATGCCCAGTTGGACTGCCAGGGCGGGGATGACCACCAGCACCCAGGCGGTGACAACGATTTGGGGCCAGCGCTTGAGAGCCTGAAGCAGTTCGTCGGCCGGCTGCCGCAGGAGAGCCCGTTTCAGGATCGGCCCGATGTACTTGAACAGGTCGGGGATGCCGACCAGGTCGGAAATGATGTAGTACCCGTCGAACCGGAGTGACGGGATCAGCTGCTGCACGATTTCCAGGTTGATGGCCAGAATCGCCATCAACAGGACTTGCCATCCGGTCGCGAGGTACGTCAGGGCGAGACCGATGACGAACAACGCGTTGAAGTAGACGCCTCCGAGGTCGACCCGCAGACGGCCTGTGCGCCCCAGCCGGTACGAGTCGGTGACGTCGGTGTAGAAAGCGGGCCACACCAAGTAGATGCCGCACCCCATGGCGCCGGGACGTGCCCCGCTGTAGCGGCACGCCGAGGCGTGACCGATCTCGTGAAAGGCCGAGGAGACCAGGGCCAGAAGGACGATCAGCAGGATGCTGGCGGGGGTGACCAGAGCCTGTTGCACGGCGCTGGCCACGCGAGTGCCGCTGAACAGCAGGGTCTCGCAGAATACGAAAACGCTGACGACCAGGAGCATCACGAACGGCCGGTACAGCCACGTGAAGAAGCCGCTGATGCTCCAGGATGACGTCTCGGAGAAAACGGCTACCTGGAACCGCAGCGACAGAAAGGGGTTGGCCTTCGGGATTTCCGGGGGTGAGCCGTCGCTGTAGGTGGTGACTCCCAACGGCGCCAGTTTGTTGTCGACGAGGAAGACAACATGGTCCGGCCCGAATTCGCGGCCGGTTTCGTGGCTCAACGCTTCCGACAGGCAGGAGAGGTACTGCTGGGCGTTCCGCGGACCCGAAGCCCTCTGCTGCTGGATGTGGACGAGCTTGGCCAGCAGGTACAGCAATTCGGGCAGGCGCACTACCTGCCCGTCGAAGCGGCGCACCAGATGGGGCTGCACGCGGTACCCGGAGCCTTCGAACTCGCCGACCAGCTCCGTCCCTTCGGTCAGAGTCGGGACCGCCAGGGCAGGTGGAGGGGGATCTTCCGTCACAAGTGACAACGCTCGGGGGCTGATGGCGCTCTCCAGGAGGTGAGGGGAATGATGCGGCCGGTGCGAGGGCACAGAGCCTTCATTCGGACGAACGAGTGTGGGTTCTCCTGGTTACACACAAGGTCCGGCCGAACCGGAGGAACGGCATATCCCTGAGCGGGCCGGGCCGCAAAGCCTGTTCACGGCGTATCGGAAACGCACCTCATCAAGCCCCCATCACGAAAGTCGGGGAAGCGCCGACGAGATCATCAGCCCTTCCCCGACCGATGGTGAATGTTTGCCACCAGGCGTTACTTCAGTGGGTCACCGTCGACGGGGTGCAGATCTGGGTGATTTCCTGCGAGCCGACCGGCAGGCCAAGGACGATCGCCGGAGAGCTGCTCTGGGTCGCACAGGTCGACACGACAGTGGCGCCGTCGTAGCCGTGGCCGTGGCTGTGGCCGTGGCCGTGGCCGTGGCCGCCGTCGTGGCCACCATCGTGACCTCCGTAGCCTCCGCCGAAGGTGGAAAGCACGGCCCGCTCGGGCAGCAGCTCGCCGGTGAGCTTGTTGAGGTCCTCAAAGTTAACGGCAGACATTCCGTCTCCCTTTCATCGTGCGCTGCAGGCTGACTGCCCGCTTGGTCATTTCTATTTGTACCAGCCGTCAAGCCCTGAAACCAATTCCGCAGCTGAATTCACTCATTCAGCTCCGCGATAATTCGTATCATCCATCCGTGGAGTGTGAGCCGAATGGGCTGTTTATCGGATGAATTTTTCATGGCTACTGTCCGGCCTTCCCCCAAGGCCGGGTAGTTACGTTCTCGGCGTCCCCGCAAGGAGCGGGCGGCGGATCTGCAACAAGGGGTGACGGAGGCAACGGAGCCTCGTTGGTACAGGCAGTCGGCCAAGACAGCCTGTTCCCAAGGAGCTCCGTTGCCCTGTCGTTCTGCCCTCTCGCCTGCTCGGCCGCCTCCCGCACGATCACTGTGGCCGCGGGCCGATTCGCGCCGGGGCATCTGGGGGAGCTGACAGGCCTCATGCCATTCGAGCTCGTGCTCGGTCCGACGCGGACCGTCCAGCAGCGACTTCGTGATCTTCCCTCGCGAGTCGGCGTCTACTTCCTGCTCGCGACATGCCTCTTCCCCGAAAGTCGGCTACCGGCCGGTCTGGGACAAGATGCCCACAGCTCTGACGGGGACACAGTCGGCCTGCCCTACCGCGAAGGCTCCGCGCGACCTGCGACGAAGGGTAGGGAGCAGGCCGCTGCGGGCGTTGTTCGAGGTGCTCTCCGGCCGCTGGCCCAGCCGAGGACCCCGGGGGTGCGGTTCCGCCCGTACCGGACGGTCTCCTTCGACGGCTGCAGTTCACAGAAGGTTCCCGACCCCGAACGCAACCGGGCCTGGCTCGGCCGCTCTCCTCACGGGGCTATCCCATGCTGGAGCCGATGACGCTGGTGGAGAGCGGTACCCGGGCCGTGCTCGGAGCGGTGTTCGGCCCCACAGCCGAAGGCGAGACCGGCTGTGCCCGGCGCCTGCCGCACCCAGTGACGCCGGACATGGTGGTGCTGTGGGACGGGGTTTCGACGGCAACGACTTCCTCAGCGCGGTCACCGCACCGGCGCCCGGGTCCTGGGGCGGCTTCGGAACAACCGGCGCACGCCCGTCCTCCGCCGGCTCGCGACGGCTCGTACCTGTCGGCGATCGGCACAGTCAAGGTACGGGCCATCGACGCGCGGATCACCGTGACCTGCGCGGACGGCACGATGTTCACCGGGGCCTACCGGCTGGTCACGACCCTGACCGACGCCCGCCGCTATCCGGCCGCCACCCTGGTCGGCCTGTATCACCAGCGGTGGGAGCACGAATCGGCGTACGACGCGCTGCGGCACACCACGCTGGACTGCCGGGTTCTGCGGTCCGGCGATCCCGCCGGCATCGAACAGGAGATGTGGTCGCTGCTGACGCTGGACCAGCTGCTGCGGACCGTCATGCCCGGCGCCGCCGAATCGCTCCCCGGCACCGACTCCGACCGCTGCGGGTTCACCATCACCCTCCAGACCGCCCGCGACCAGGTCATCCAGGCTGCCGACACCGTCACCGACGGTGCCGTCCCGGTCTGTGTCATCGGGCGCCGGGTCCTGGCCGGCCTGCTCCCGCCCCGGCGGACACGGGTCAGCTCTCGCAAGGTCAAATCGCCGATCTCCCGGTACAACGAGCGGCTCGACGACGGGCGGCCCGATGCCAGCCGCACCGTCACCCACCTCGACATCACCGTCCTCGAACCCCCGGTCGAGGAAGCCGCTCTGCCCACGGCGTCCCGGGACGGCCGACACACCAACCCGGCGGAACGACGCCGCGAACGGGTCCTGGCCCTGCTCATCGAACAACCCGCCCGTCACTGGCACTCCCGGGCGATCGCCCGCCATCTCGGCGAGATCGCCCTCGGCACCATGCACAGACAACTCGCCCGATGGTCCCAGGCCGGCTTGCTCCGCAAGAGCGGACCAGCCACTTACACCGCCACAACCACGCGATCAACTCCCTTGCGGGAGCGCCGAGACCGTTGACTACCCGGCCTGGGGGAAAGGCCCGTCCACTGCGCAGGAAGAACGCGGAAGTCGGACCGGGGGCGGCAGCGGGCCGACGGTGGAGGGGGCCGCGAAGCCAACTGAGGTCTCCGGGTCCATGGGTCGATCTACCGCCTCCGGCGCGCCCCACCGTGGTCCGGAGCATGGCCTTGGGGGAGACGATCGCCCGTGAGAGAGGGGCCGGTGGCCGTTGTCCGGCGAAACTCTCCTGGCGATGCCCAGCCTCAGGGCCGTCTCCCAGACATGGCCGGGCGAGTGGGGAACGGCTGCCGTATGCTCAGCCGGACCGTTGTTGCTTTCGCTTGGGATTGACCGCTCGCCTCCCATAATTGCGTCGCTCCCGAATGGCCCGACTCGTCCAACGGTGCGATCCCGTGATATGCCAGTATCGGCAGTGGGGACATAGGTAGATGCGATCAGCCGGGGACGCATTTTCAAGTAGAGGCTGTTTCGCCAGCCATTTGCGAGCTGCATTCTCGCTTGGGAAAGGCACCTTCCCGCCGAGCGGGCAACGTGGCAGGCTCACGTGGTCACACTCCTTCGGAATTCAGGAGTGGAGCCCTCACCTCAGCCGCGCTCGCAAGACGTGACTGGCTCCTGTTGCTCCAGGACGGAGACCCGTGACAACAGCAGTGGTCGCGCCCTCAAAACGATGTGCAAGGCTCGGCAGAAGCACACCTCACTGGGCTCCATACGAAAGCCGGGGAAGCGCCGACGATCGTCAGCCCTTCCCCGACCGATGGTGAACGTCTGTCACCAGGCGTTACGTCAGTGCGCCACCGTCGAGGGGGTGCAGATCTGGGTGATCTGCTGCGTGCCGACCGGCAGGCCCGCGACGAGCGCCGGAGAGGTGCTCTGGGTCGCGCAGGACGACACGACGGTGGCGCCGCTGTCGCCGTAGCCGCCACCGAGACCAAAGGCGGAGAGCACAGCCCGCTCGGGCAGCAGCTCGCCGGCGAGGTTGTTGATCTCCTCAAAGTTAACGGCAGACATTCGGTTTCCTTTCATCGTGCACTGGCAGGCGGATTGCTCCCGCCCGCTGATTTCATTTATAGCAGCCGCCAAACCAAGATAGCCAATTTACGGTATCCATAGCGGCATGATTCGCCCATTCAGTCTCCATATGTAATTTCACAATACTGGTGTGTAGTGCGAAAAGGAGATCGGGCATCGCGGACTGCTATGTGATCGCGGTCGAGGAATTCCGTCGGCTGGGGCCGCAGGGGCGTTTCAAAGTCGCGGTGATCATGTAGACCGGCTGGTCAGGGGATATTCAGCGGGTCCAGCGGCCGGTTGAAGGGGTGGTAGGAGACATGGCGGAGGCCGGCGGCGATGTTGCGGTGTCCGTGTTGCCGGAGCGTATTGGTCGCCAGGTTGCGCATGGTGGCCATGTTCTCGGGCCCGTGGCCGGTGCGGATCTTCGAGGCGTCCTCGCCGAAGGCGGTGTCGCGGACGAAGGGGGGGTGCCGTTAACGAGCGGCGAACCAGGTGACAAGTAACCCGCCAGTAGCTTTCGGATCGAAGGCGCGCTGTATGAAAGAGGACCCCGGCCGCGGCCGGGGCCCTCTGGTGTTCTGGGGGTGTCGGGTTACGCGGTGGCCGGTTCCGGCTCGGGTTCCGGCTCCTGGGGGTACGGGCTGGGCGAGCTGGAGGCGTCGGCCCATGTTGAGCCGTGGCTCGTGGTGGCCCGGCAGCGAATCTGTCGGGCCACCTCCCGGTCATTGAGTGTCGGTGCGCTTTTCGAGGCGAGTGCCGTGGCGAAGGGTGATCGACATCAGGTCGCTGGGGGCGTTCAGCTCCAGGCGGTGCCAGCGGCCGCGGGGGACGATCACTGCGGTGCCTGCCTGCAACTGCACCATGTCCTCGCCGCCGCCGGGCGTGGTGGCACGGAAGTAGAGGCGGACGCCGCCAGTCAGGCAGCACACTGCCTCTTCGGCCTCCGGGTGCATCTCCCAGTGGTCGGCGTGGACGTCGACGTCGGTCTCCACGTGGAAGGTCGCGATCTGCCAGGCGCCGGAGTCGCTGCTCGTCATCTGCCGGTCGGCGGCTCGGACATCGCCGTCGGGGCGGAACTGCAGCGCGGAGGCGAACAGGTCGACAGGGGCCGTCGTCATGATGGCGTTCCTTCCAGTCGGTTCTTTGTGGGGACGGCGGGTTGCGGGTCAGGCACGGCGGCCTGGCGTCGGGGCAACACCCCGATCGCCACGACTGCCGCGAGTACGAAGAGGCCGGCGGTGACGGCCAGGCCCAGGGCATAGCCGTCGTTGAGGGCGGCGGGGTCGGTGGCCGTGCCGGTGCGGAGTTCGGCGATGGTGGCCAGGGCGGCCAGGCCGACGCAGCCGCCGAGTTGGCGGGAGCTGTTGAAAAGGCCGGAGGCCATGCCGGCCTCGCGGGAGGCGACGCCGGTGGTCGCGGCGGCGGCGACCGGGGCCAGGACCAGTCCGACGCCGACGCCGGAGACGATGCAGGGGCCGAGCACATCGGTGAGGAAGCCGCCGCTGGGGCTGATGAAGGCCAGCCAGGCCAGGCCCACGGCGGCCAGCAGAGCGCCGGGCACCAGGGCAGCTCGGGGGGTGCGTGCCGTGGTGACGCGGGTCGCGATGATGGTGCCCGCGACCAGGCTCACGGAGAACGGCAGGAACGCGGTGCCGGTCGCGGCGGCACCCATGCCCAGGACTTGCTGCATATACAGGGACACGAAGTAGAACGCCGTGAACTGCCCGGCCGCGGCCAAGAACACCAGCACGTTGGCGCCGGCCACCCAGCGACTGCGCAGCAGGCCGAGGCGCAGCAGCGGCGCGGGGGCCCTGGATTCGGCGAAGGTAAAGGCGGCCAGGAGCGCGGCCGCAGCGGCGAGGGTCGCCACGGTGGCCGGGGATCCCCATCCTCGGGCGTCGGTGCAGACGACACCGAACACCAGCAGCCCGACTCCGCCGGTCGCCAGGACAGCGCCGAGCCCGTCCAGCCTCTCGCGCCGGTCGGGCTGTGCTCCGGCGGGCACGCCTGCCAGAACCAGCGTGAGAGCCGCCGCCACGATGGGCAGGTTGACCAGCATCACCCAGCGCCACCCCGCGTACTGAGTCAGCAAACCACCTGCCAGTACGCCCAGCGCTCCCCCTGCAGCGTTCACTGCGCTCCACACCCCGAGCGCCCGGACACGCCGAGGGCCCTCGGGGAAGGTGGTGGTGAGCATCCCCAGCGCGGCTGGGGCGGCCGCGGCAGCACCCAGCCCCTGGCCGGCACGGGCGGCGATCAGTTGCCAGGGCGCCTGGGCCAGCCCGCCCGCCAGGGAGCACAGCCCGAAGACGGCCAGGCCCACTGCCAACAGCCGACGGTGACCGTACAGGTCACACGCGCGGCCCCCCAGTAGCAGGAGTCCGCCGAAGGTGAGCGCGTAGACGTGCACGATCCACGACAGGTCGAGCCGCGCGAATCCCAACGCGGTGCGGATTGCAGGTAGCGCGACGTTGACCACCGACATGTCCAGGGCGAAGACGAACTGGGCGACGGCCGCCGCCGCCAGCACCACGCCGGGTCGCCCCCGCGAGTTTTTATACATGTAAAGAAACTAGCGTCAGGGGATCGCGGTTGTCGAGACCTGGGGAATGATGGGGGGCATGCCACAGCCGTCCGCACCGCGCAAATCCCCTGGCCGACCTCCCCGTATCTCCCGCGAGGAGGTCATCGGGACGGCCCGCCGGATCGTGACCGAGGAAGGCGTGGACCGGCTGACCATGCGGCGGCTGGCCACGGAGATCGGCAGCACACCGATGGCGCTCTACCACCACGTCCGCAACAAGGAAGAGCTGCTCGTCCTGCTGCTGGACGACTACGCCGCGCGGGCGCTGCGCCGACCCGAACTGCCCGCCCACCCTCGCGAGCGAATCGTCGTTGCCGCCGCCGCGATCCACGAAGCGCTCGCCGCCTGTCCCTGGATCGTGGAGGTGCTGACCGCCGATGACCTGATGTCAGCGTCCGCGCTGTGGTTCGTCGAGCAGATAGTCGACGGACTGGTCGAATGCGGACTGTCCCCCGAGCGGGCCGTGCACGGTTACCGCGCGATCTGGTACTACACCGCTGGAGAGATCGTGGTCCGGGCGACAGCGGCCCGGCGGCGCGCAGACGATGACCGTGCGACCTACCGGGAACAAGTCTTCGGCGATCTCGACCCGGGTGACCTGCCCAGGTTGGCGCAGGTCGCGGACCGCTGGGCACCACTGACCGGCGAGGACACCTACCTGGACGGGCTCCGAGCTCTGGTGACTGGCCTCCTCGCCATCCGCTGACGGTCCACTGTCGCCGATGACGTACGCCTGCCCCTTGGCCGGACGCCCCCACTGGATCTCATGCGTCCTTGAGTGTCTGCAAACGATGGCGAGCTCAAGCGGTCAGCGCATCACCGCTGTTCAGGAGGTCAGCGTAGACCTCTGCCGGAGTGCGGTAGCCGTGGGTCTTGCGCGGACGGTGGTTGAGTTCGTGGGCGACGGCGTCCAGGTCGGCCTGGCTGAACGTGCGGAGGTCCGCGCCCTTCGGGAGGTACTGCCGAAGCAGCCGATTGGTGTTCTCGTTGGTGCCGCGCTGCCACGGGCTCCGCGGCTTGCAGAGGTAGATCGGCACCCCGGTCTCGGCGGTGATGGCTTGGTGCTCGGCCATCTCCCGGCCCCGGTCCCAGGTGAGCGTCCGCCGCAGCTGCGGCGGGATGCCGAGGAGGCTCCGGGTGAGGTGCGGAGTGACCTGCTCTGCCTTGATGCCGTCCGGCAACGCAACGACGGCCGTGTAGCGGCTGGTGCGCTCGACGAGCGTGGCGACGGCCGAGGGCCGGGTGCCCATCACGAGGTCGCCCTCCCAGTGGCCGGGAACCTTGCGGTCCTCGACCTCGGCGGGGGTGTCCCTTGAACTGCGCAAACTCTCCCAGTAGTTCAGTCAGCAGGTGACGTGGTGGCCCACACCAGGGTGCACGGAAGGGCCAGCAACCGGGGCCCGTACGCCGGGTTGATCCTGGTGATGAGCGGGTTGGTGTCGGCTTCTGGGTGCCGGTGGCGGTGGCGGTGCCCGGTGTCGTACGTCGGGTAGCCGTGGGGAAGTTGTCCGGGCGTCGCGCCGAAAGGGATGAGTGGTCCGTCGAGTCGAGGAAGAGGAGTGGCGGCTGCGTGTGGGCGATCACGACTGCACCGTAGTCGGGGCTCCGGCTCGGGGCTCCGGCTCGCGGTTGCCGCTCGGGGTTCCGGCTCGGGGTTGCCGCTCGAAGACCCAACGGCCAACACAGACAAGGGCCCCGCCCTCCATACGGAGGCCGGGGCCCTTGTTCATCGAGCGCTGGGCAGGCCTTGCACCTGCATCTCCCCACAGGAAGTGGGGCGCCTTTCCTTGGACCACCAACGCCGGGCCTGCCGCCGCTCGTCGCGACCGCAAGCTCAAGATCCAATATACCGCACCCGCGCGGCTCGTGGAACGCGTGATCTGAGTACGCGTACTCACAAGCCCCCGTTCCCCTCCTTGTAGCCTGGCGGCGGCGGAAGACCAAAGTGACGTAGGAAACAGGTGGGACCAAAGGGGGAACGGGTGGGTTCGTTCGCTGAGGAGTGGGCTCAGCTCAAGGGTGGTCCCGCGGGCGGGGGCGGGATGCGGCTGGCCGGCGCCGGCGACAGCGGCGGTGGCGGTGGCGGCAAGGGGGACGTGCAGTCCAGCAAAGCCGCCTGGACGGCGGCGGGCAGTGCCGTCGGCGGACTGGGCGGCGATGTCAAGAAGGCGCTGACCGCCCTTGAGACGGGTCAGCAGGGGCTGGGCACCGGCGGCGGAGTGGAGAGCGCGGCGGCGCAGTCCGAGGTCTACCAGAGCTGGAAGACGTACCTGGACAAGCTGTCCGGGCGGTGCACCGCACTCCAGGGCAACCTGGAGCGGGCGGGCAACGACCTGCTCCTGACGGACGACAACATCAAGGGCCTGTTCGTGGAGCTGGGGAAGCAGTACCAGGACACCCCGGCCGTCGGTGGCGAGGGAAAGTGACCTGAGCCGTGGACATCGAGGCGCTGAAGACGCTCAAGCTGCACGAGTTCGAGGAAGCGGCGAAGGGATACCGCTCCTCCAGCGACATGGCGAGCGGCGCCAAGGACGCGCTGGAGCAGCGGATCACCGCCCAGATGCAGAAGGCCCTCAAGGGCGCGGCGGCCGACGCGGCGGTGGGCCAGCTCCGCGAAGTCGCCAAGGACTTCCACTACGTCCAGGTCGAGTGCGGCCTCCTCGCCACCGCCCTGACCGCGTTCGCGGCGGACATGCGCCCCGCGCAGGACAAACTCAAGCAGGCCCTGTCCGAGGCGGCCGAGCACAAGTTCACGGTGGGCGCGGACGGCGCGGTGAGCTATCCGGCGGCGGGTAAGAACCCGGGTGGTTCCCCGCCGAGGCCCGGTAGCGCGAGTGGCGCCACGGACAAAACCGCCCGGGCGCTTCAGGAACAGGCGGCCAGATTCGCCCCCAACCCCAACTACGCGATCGCCAAGGGCATAGCGAACCGCATCGCCGAGGCCCTGAAAGAGGCCACGGACGCGGACCAGAAGTGGGCGCCGCAACTGCGCAAGCTCAAGGCGGACGACGACCTGGTCGTCTCCGACGGGGACTGGGCGGACGTCGCGAAGGACACGGAGGGCGTGCGCGGAGCGGGCCAGCACTACCTGGACTCCCTGCCGCAGCCCCCGAAGGACGGCAGCCCGAAGGCCAACGCGGACTGGTGGAAGGGCCTGGACCCCGACCAGCAGGCCGCCTGGACCGCACTGCACCCCGACACCGTCGGCGGCCTCGACGGCCTGCCGGCCACGGTCCGCGACGAGGCCAACCGCATGGTCTTCGACGAGCGGCGCGGCCAGTACCAGACGGAACTGAACGGCATCCCCAAACCCCCGGCCAACGAGTGGACGTGGACCACCGCAGGGCCTGTCCCCGCCAAGGTGCACACCGACGAGTGGATGGAGTGGGACAAGAAGTACGGAGACCGGTACCGCCACCTGGAGTCGTCCCTCAAGGGGATGAGCGCCATCCAGACCCGGTTCGACCAGACCAGCAAGGACGGGCTGCCCGAGGCATATCTGCTCGGCTTCAGCCCCGAGGGCCACGGCCGGGCCATCGTGGCCAACGGCAACCCGGACACCGCTCAGCACCAAGCCGTGTACGTGCCCGGCACCACGTCGAACCTGAGCGGCTTCGGGGGCAGCATCGACCGGACGACCGAGCTGTGGCGCCAGACCCAGCAGGCGGCACCGGGCGCCAACGTATCGACCATCGCCTGGCTCGGGTACGACGCCCCTCAGGACATCGTCAAAGACGCCCCGTTCGAGCACTACGCCTATGACGGGGCGCCCGCCTACCGGAAGTTCATGGACGGTCTCGACGCTTCGTACAGTGGTTCCGGTGAGCCGCACCGCACGGCCATCGGGCACTCCTACGGCACCACCCTCATCGGGGCGGCGGCCCAGAAGGGCGATCTCAACGCGGACGACGTCATCTTCGCGGGCAGCCCGGGGGTCAAGGTGGGCTCGGCCGACGAGATGGACGTCCCGAAAGGGCACGTGTGGAACGAGGAGGCGGACGGTGACAAGGTTCCGGACATCGGCCGCTGGGGCCACGGTGGCAGCGCGTGGAAGATGGGCGGCGGCGTGTTCCTCATCCCCAGCGACGAGGCCTTCGGCGCGAACCAGATGAACACACATCCCGAGGGCAGCGGCCCCTCGGCGACGGCGGGATCGCACGGCCACAGTGAGTACTGGAACAGAGACACGACAGCCCTCAAGAACCAGGCGCAGGTCGTGGTCGGCCAGTACGGCAACGTCACCGCTCCCCGGTGACGCGCCTCGTCCAGGCCGCCCCGGTACTCGCACCGGCCCAACCGTCAGCGACCCTCCCGACCCCACCACCAAGGACCCGCATGCTCCGCGCACCGCTCCCCGCTGCTCGTCGGCGCCGCCCGGGCAGCGCCCTGTTCCCCCTCGTACTGACCGGCCTTCTTCTGAGTGGATGTGGCATGAGCGACGACGACACCTCGAAGATTCCCCTCGCGGGCACAGCCAGCACCGATGACGCGGTCGCCGCCGTGAAAGCGGTCTCCAGCCAGATCTACGAATTCACCGGGGTACCCGGCAAAGCCTCGGAGCCCGGGCCCGGTGTGAAGGCATGCCCGGGCAAGGACCCGGAGAAGTACTTCCAGGTCTATCACCCGTGGAACTTCACGCCGAAGTCCGGCGCCGACAACGACGTCGCCATGCAGCACCTCAAGGAGAAGCTCAGCACGGGCGGTTGGGTGCTGAAGGATGAGTACCGCGACAACAGCCCGAACAAGAACCTCAATCTCGTCGCCGACAACGACGCCAAGAAGATGAGCGTCTGGATCGTCGCGTACAACAAGAATGCCACCCCCAGCATCGGCATCGACGTCACCTCGGGCTGCTACCGGGCCCCCGACGGCCAGACGATCAACCACTCCTAGGCAGCGGCTTCCCTGGGAGGCCCGGCGGCGCCACGGGCTACGCGCCGGGCCGGGGCGCACGTGCCTGAGCCACCCGCCCCCCGATGGCAACGGTGCCTCCGGGCCGGGCCGGCGGACAGCGGCGCTAGCCCTCGGTCGCGTTCGTGACCATGCGGTGGGCCGCGAGCAGGGTGAGGTCGGGTACGGCCTTGCGGAGGGCTTTCACGCGGGCAACGTGGCCGCTTCGGGAATCGAGGCCGGCGTCGGCCAGAATGTCTCGGACCCATTGGCCGAGTAGGTCGTCATCGGTTCGCCCGCAGTGCGCCTCGACGATCGCGACAGCCCGTTCCAGCCCGGCTCGCTCGCCGGGTGCCGCCTCGGGCAGGGCCGCTCGTACGGCCTGGAGGATGTCGGGACCGTCCCGAAGAACGAGTACGGATGTCTTTTCGGACGGCATGACTTCTCCTCAGGGGGATGGCGGCGCCGGGTGGCACGACGACTGGCGCGCGCCGTCAGCGGCGGCGCGTAAGACGGCTCGCGGTGAAGCTCCCGGTCATCCCCGCGTGGCCGTGCAGCGACCTCACCTCACTGCGTACCCGGGTGGCCTCCAGGCGCGCCTGCCGCTCGATCAGCAAACCCTCCGTGTACTCGGCCGGGCCGCTGCGCCCCCGCCGGGCCACCATGACCACCAGCCCCACGACAACGACACCCAGTCCCACGAACAAACCCGCCAACGCGCCCATCGCTCCCCCGTCCCCGTCCCCCAGGTCCCCGATCAAGAAGCCCAACCATATGCAAGATCCTTGCCCAGCGACATGCTTGGATCTCACCGCGCCGGGCGGAACAGTGTGCAGGTTGGCGTCCCCGGCCCGCGCGGCCCGGTGATCGGCGGGGCGTCGTCGGACCGGCCCGCCTCCAGCCGGTCCAGCGCACGTCGAAACGCTCCCTCGTTCAACAGGGCGGTTATCACGGCGTGATAGGTGCCTCTTGCGTTCGACCGCCGACCGGTCGGCATCGCTCCCGGATACGAAACGCCCCGAGCGAGGCCCCTGTTGGATCGACCGAGCGACCGAGAGCGACCGAGCGTCCTGAATCACCGCACCCCGCGTCCAGGGCCGCACCGGGCAATGCCCGCGGCTACACCTCGATGTACGCGACGACCACCACGGTGCGCAGAGCGGTCAGGTAGTACAGGATCCGAACCGCTTCGATCTCGTCCGCGTACTGGCGCAGCTCGGGCCGGGAGGCGTTGCCGGGGATCGGGTCGCCGTTCTCGGGGTTGACGGAGAGGGCGACCAAGGCGCGGTCCAGGGCGTGGATCTCACGCTCGGTGGTGAGCTCTTCGAGCTGCTTGGCCGCGGAGTCGCTGAACGCGACCCGGGCGCGCCGGGGGGCGTGGCCGGATGCCATCAGGCGACGGCCGGGCGCTGGGCGACGAGGCGGTCGAGGTGCTGCTCGCGCAGTTCCTCCCAGGGTGTGCACTCCTCCGCCGACGGCAGGCCGTGGGTGGCGATGTCCTCCAGGACGCCGGCGAGCCGGTCGGCGTTCTCACGGGTCCTGGCAGCGTAGGCGCGGACCGCGTCGGCGGCCGCGGGCTCCAGCTGCTGCCGCGCGGCGGCGGGGGCCGACTGTTCGCTCATCGGGGGCTCCTGGGCAGTCATTCGGCGTACCCCTTCACGGTATCGCCGGGACCGGCCCACCGAACCCCATGCGGACGAACCAGACCCGACCTCGCCGCCGAGGCCCAACTCCGCGACGGCGCTCCCTCCCACGCGATCGCCGCTGCGAACTGACGCCCTGCGCCTCCCCGGTCACAGCGACGGACACGCCAGCATGACACATGGCCGGAAAGCGCCCCCTACTCCCGGCTTACGCGTTCGCGAGCGCCACCAGTTCGAAGGCCGTCTTGCCGTCGAGGGACTCGCGGATGATGTCCGCGTGCCCGCTGTGCCGGCCGATCTCCTCGATCAGGTGCAGCAGCATCCAGCGCATCGAGACCCGGCCCTCCTTGGGGAACCACGGCGCGTCCGGCAGCGGGAAGGTGTCGTTCAGGGACGGCACGGAGTGGACGAACTCCTCGGTCTCCTTGGCGACCGCGTCCCAGAACGCCAGCGTCTGCGGCACCGTCTCGTCGCCGACCAGCACGAAGCTCTCGTGCCACGTCGACTCCTCGCGCTGCTTCTCGTTCGGCCGCTGCTGGGCCAGCCGCAGCCAGCTCAGCTCGCACTCCGCCACGTGCTTGAGCAGCCCGGACAACGAGAGCTCGCTGGCGCTGGGACGGCTCGCGGCCTGCTCCTCGGTGAGGCCGAGCAGCGCACGCCGCAGCCCGCCGCGCTGGGCCTCGATGAACGCCAGGAGCGCGCCGCGCTCGTCGCCGTGTGCCTCTGCGGGTACGTGAGTGACCATGATGTCCGCCCTCTGATCCGGTCCGGGAGGCCCTGCGCCTCCCTGCCTTCCGACGACACCCAAGTTACGCAGTATCTAGGCCAGATCGTGTCCTCAATGCAGAGTTGAAAAAGTGAACTCGCGCAGCAGCGAGACAGCTGTCCCGAGAACCGCAGGACATTTGCCAGGGGCAGGGGCAGGGGCAGGCGCCGCTAGGCCTGCGCCGTGGGGCGTACGACGATGTCACCCACATCAACACTCGCCGGCTGCTCGACCGCGAACGCGATGGCCCGCGCGATGGCCTCCGGCGGGATCGCGATCTCGCCCATGCCGGCGAGGATCCGGGCCTTCATCTCCGGCGCCATGGGGTCCGTGAACTCCGTACGCGTCACCCCCGGGGACACCACGGTCACGCGCAGGTCGGCGCCGGCTTCCTGGCGCAGGCCCTCGGAGAGGGTGCGTACGGCGTTCTTGGTCGCGGCGTACACCCCTTGCAGCGGTACGACGCGGAGCCCGGCCGTGGAGACGGTGTTGACGAAGTGTCCGAAGCCCTGGCGGCGGAAGACGGGCAGGGCTGCCGAGATCCCGTACAGGACGCCCTTGAAGTTGACGTCGATCATCTCCTCCCAGTCCTCGACGCGCAGGTCGTCGATGGGCGAGATCAGGCCGACCCCGGCGTTGCTGACGAGGACGTCGAGCCTGCCGTAACGGGTGCGGGCCAGGTCGACCAGGGCAGTCAGGTCCGCGCGGCGCTTCACGTCCGTACGGGCCCAGACGGCCTGGCCGCCGGCCTTCTCGATACGGTGGGCCAGCGCCTCCAGGCGATCCGGGCGGCGGGCGCCGAGGACGACCTTCGCGCCGCGCTCTGCCAGCAGCAGGGCGGTGGCCTCGCCGATCCCACTGCTGGCACCGGTGATCGCGACGACCTTGCCCGCGATCCCCTCAATATCTTCGATGCCGTCTATGCCCTCGATTTGCGACACGGGTGATCCTTCCAGGCAGGGGGAGAGGACGGCGGCGCGTGACATACCGTAGAAACGGAGGCGCCGCCGGTTAGCCGGCCTGGCATCACCGTAAGTGGAGGCGCCTCCACTTAGCAAGCGACAGAATCCAGGAGACCGAGCCGCCCATGACACCGGAACGGGATACGCAAGCCCCGGAGCGCCCCCTGCGGGCCGACGCGCAGCGCAACCGGGACAGGATCCTGGCTGCCGCGGTGCGCGTGTTCACCGAGGAGGGGCTGAACGCCCACTTCGAGCGCGTCGCGAAAGAGGCGGGCGTGGGCACCGGCACGCTGTACCGCAACTTCCCGACCCGGGAAGCCCTGATCGAGGCGGCGTACCGCAACGAGGTGGCCCGTCTGTGCGACGCCGTCCCCGAACTGCTGGCGGCCGCGCCCCCGCGCGAGGCGCTGCGTACGTGGATGGGCCGCTTCGTCGACTACGCCACCGCCAAGCTCGGCATGGCCGACGCCCTGCGCGCCGTCGTCGCCTCGGGAGGCGACCCGTACGGGCGCAGCCGCGTCATGATCCAGGACGCCCTCACCACGCTCATGGAAGCGGGTACCGCGGCCGGCGCCTTCCGCTCCGACATCCGGCCCAGCGACATGTTCGCCGCGCTCGCCGGGATCGCCCTCACCTCTGCGGCCCCGGACCAGCGCGAGCAGGCCGAACGGCTCCTGGACCTCACCCTGGACGGCCTGACCCGCTTTCCGCCCCCGTCAGGGTGAGTCGGTCGTCCCGTCGGACGGCCCGCCGCTCGGCCCGTCGTCCCTCTCGGCCGCCGCGCGCCGGTACCCCGCGTTGATCCGCTGCGCCTCCTCCAGCTGGTCTTCCAGGATGACGATGCGGCAGGCGGCCTCGACGGGGGTGCCCTGGTCGACGAGTTCGCGGGCGCGGGCGGCGATGCGGAGCTGGTAGCGGGAGTAGCGGCGGTGGCCGCCCTCCGAGCGGAGGGGGGTGATCAGGCGTGCCTCCCCCAGGGCCCGCAGGAAGGCGGGGGTGGTGCCGAGCATTTCGGCGGCCCGGCCCATCGTGTAGGCCGGGTAGTCGTCGTCGTCCAGACGGTCGCCGAGCGGATTTTCTGCTGTCACTGTCACCTCGTCGTGCGGCATGTAGCTGTGGGCTCGGTGAATTCAACAGCATCGGCCGGGCCCACTGTCACACCGGGACACGGATAAGGGCCCTGCCGACGCGCGTCGGCAGGGCCCTTATCCGTATCTCGGTGCGTTACGCGGAGGTGGACGCGCCCAGCAGTGCAGACGCCGTCTGGAGCGGCGTCAGCTCGCGGGCGGGCATCGCCTCGGGGAGAGCGCGGCACGTGAAACCGAGGAGGGTCATGGCGCGGGTGACCTCTTGGGCGGTGAAGTCGCGGCGGTCCTGGCGCGTGACGACCTCGCCGACCTGCTTGACGGGGTAGCGGCGGCGGCCGATGAGCACGGACTCGCCTTCGACGGGCTGGGGCTTGACGCCCTTCATCGAGGCCTCCACCCCGCTCTTGGTGAGGTCGAACGGGAAACGGGCGATGACGCAACGCATGGTGCCTCCAGAAAGGATTAAGGAGAGGAGTGGGGAGAAGGAGCTCGTTCGGGGCCGGGCCGTTTCCGGCTCGGCCCCTGCCTCCGTTTAGGCCGCCGCCTCCGCGCCGGGCCTGCGCTGCCCCGCCCCCGTACCGCGTACGCCGCGCTCCTGGCCCGTACGGCCTCGGCGGCCGCGGGACGAGGCCGTCGCGCTGCGGCGCGGGCGCTCCGCCACCGGGGTGGTGATCGTGACCGGGATGCCCGAGGGGGCCTGGGCGCCGGTGATGCGGGTCAGCTCCGCGTCGCCGGAGCGCACTTGGGTGGTCTGGGGGACGATCCCGGCCGTCGCCATCAGGCGGCTCATGTCGCGGCGCTGGTTGGGGGTCACCAGGGTCACGACGCTGCCGGAGGCACCCGCGCGGGCGGTGCGGCCGCCGCGGTGCAGGTAGTCCTTGTGGTCGGACGGCGGATCGACGTTGACGACCAGGTCGAGGTCGTCGACGTGGATGCCGCGGGCCGCGACGTTGGTGGCCACCAGCACCGTCACATGGCCGGTCTTGAACCGGGCCAGGGTCCGGGTGCGCTGGGGCTGGGACTTGCCGCCGTGCAGCGCGGCCGCCCGTACGCCGCTGCTGAGCAGGTGCTCGGTCAGCCGGTCGACGGCGTGCTTGGTGTCCAGGAACATCAGCACCCGGCCGTCGCGGGCGGCGATCTCGGTGGTCGCCTGGTGCTTGTCGGCGCCGTGGACGTGGAGCACGTGGTGCTCCATCGTGGTGACCGCGCCCGCCGACGGGTCGACGGAGTGGACCACCGGGTCCGTGAGGTAGCGGCGGACCAGCAGGTCGACGTTGCGGTCCAGGGTGGCCGAGAACAGCATCCGCTGGCCCTCGGGGCGCACCTGGTCCAGGAGCGCGGTCACCTGGGGCATGAAGCCCATGTCGGCCATCTGGTCGGCCTCGTCCAGGACGGTGATGCCGACCTGGTTCAGCCTGCAGTCGCCGCGCTCGATGAGGTCCTTGAGGCGGCCGGGCGTCGCCACGACGACCTCGGCGCCCGAGCGGAGCGCCCCGGCCTGCTTGCCGATCGACATCCCGCCGACGACCGTGGTCAGGCGCAGCTTCAGCGACCGGGCGTACGGGGTGAGCGCGTCGGTGACCTGCTGCGCGAGCTCGCGGGTCGGGACGAGCACCAGCGCCAGCGGCTGGCGGGGCTCGGCGCGCTGTCCTGCCGTACGGGCCAGCAGCGCGAGGCCGAAGGCGAGGGTCTTGCCCGAACCGGTGCGGCCCCGGCCGAGTACGTCACGGCCCGCGAGCGAGTTCGGCAGCGTGGCCGCCTGGATCGGGAACGGCACGGTGACGCCCTGGGAGCCGAGCGCCGCCAGGAGCGGGCGGGGCAGGGCCAGGTCGGCGAAGGCCTCGACGGCCGGGAGTGCGGGGGTGAGCGTCACCGGGAGCGCGAACTCGCCCTGCGGGGCGGAGGGACGGCGGCCGTAGCCGGAGCGCGGGCCGCTGCGCGTCGGGGAGTGCGTACCGGTGCGTGCGCGGGTGAAGCGGTCGTTCGTGCGTGTGCTGCGGTTCAAGAGGAACCTTCCTTGATGCTGCTTGCTGCGGCACGTATCAAGGAATTCCCGGGGAACACGGGTGGCACGGGGAATCGCAAGAACGAGCCAATCAGATGCGTGATGCGCGGGAGCGGACCGGGCCGGGAGGCGTTTCTCACGGCGCGGCGCTGAAATACGGGCCGGACCGGGGCCCGGAAACAAAACGAGCTGGGGCCCGCACCCCAAGGTGCGGGCCCCAGCTACGACGGACGCGTGTGCGTCTGCGTCAAGATCAGGCGGGAACGATGTTCTCGGCCGTCGGGCCCTTCTGGCCCTGCGCGATGTCGAAGGTCACCTTCTGACCCTCCTGGAGCTCGCGGAAGCCCTGGGCGGCAATGTTCGAGTAGTGGGCGAACACGTCCGGGCCGCCACCCTCCTGCTCGATGAAGCCGAAGCCCTTTTCCGCGTTGAACCACTTCACGGTGCCAGCAGCCATGTCAATCTCCTTCGGGGCATTTCCCGGAACCCGCACTGTGCGGACTCCGCGTCACTGCGATGATTACCCCGCCCGGAGAAAAACCGGGACATACAAAAATGCTCCCGCCTTGCCCTGGACTGCAGGACGACGGCGAGGGCACTTGAAGTTTCTGGGAACCACAACCGCAACTGAGATCGACAGTAGCACGGCATACCGGGACCCGCACTGCCGAATAATTCGCTTCCGCCCGTCGCACAAGAAATTCTGAGCGCGCTTCTCGCCAAATTCTTCTACGGCGGGAACAGATTTTTATTCACTCGCCGAACGAGGATTTTCGCCGCCCACAGCCCCGACAGCCCCGCCCCGGTGCGGTCAGCGCAGCACACCCTCCAGGAAGTCGCTGCCGAGGCGGGCGACCACGGTCAGGTCCAGCTGGTGGTGTACGTAACGGCCTCGTCGGCGGGTCGTGATCAGGCCGGCCTTCTTCAGGGCCGCGATGTGCCGGGAGACCTCGGGCGCGCTGATGTCGTGGGCGGCCGCGAGTTCGGTCGTGGTGTACGCGGAGCGGGCCAGGTAGCGGCACATCCGGATGCGCATCGGGTGGGCCAGGGCCTCCATGCGCAGCTCCAGCAGGTCCAGGGAGCCCGGTCCTGGCACGTGGGGCGCGGCGGCCGGGTAGTGGATCACCGGGCGCCAGCGCGGCGCGTGCAGCACCCACAGGTGGGGCCAGCCCAGCGAGGACGGGACGAAGGTGACGCCGGGGCCCACGGCCGGGTCGAGCGCCTGCGTACGGCCGCTGCTCAGCTTGTCCACGCTGATACGGGACCCGTCGTCCGCCAGCGTGAGGGCGGGCGAGACCTCGGCCAGCGCCTCGGCCAGGCCCTTGTGGCGCAGCACCTGCGTCTTGTGCCGGGCGTCGGCGGCGAGCTCGACGCGTACGCGCTGCCAGACGTCGTCGAAGAACGCCTCGGCGCAGTCCTCGAAGAGGCGGCGGGTCCAGGCCCGCAGGGCGGGCGGGTCCTCCAGGAGGCGGGTGGCGAAGTCGAGTTGCCGGGGCCCCCGGGCGGCGGCGCGTTCCAGGGCGTGGGCGCGGGCCTTGGCGTTGCCGAGCGGGGAGGGGCCGCCGCGGCCGTAGTTGCTGGTGCAGGAGATCTCCAGGGCGGCGTCGACGAACACGTCGTCGTCGAGCCGGTCGAGCATGTCCAGGTCCTCGGCGAGGGTGGCGCCCGGGCGGCCGTGCGAGTCGGGCAGCGCGGCGAACGGCAGCGCGATGTCGGAGAAGGAGGAGGTCCACAGGAAGTCCGCCTCGCACAACCGGTCCGCGAGGTCGGGCTTGAGGGCCGCGTTCGTCGCGGTCGTCCACCCGTGAAGCCCCGGGTGGTGCCCCGGCTCGGCCAGGGCGTGCAGCGCGGCGCACAGCTCGGCCAGCGGCGCGGGGCTGAACACGAGGCGCTCGGGCGGCAGTCCGGCGATGTCGATGATCACGCTCATGGGGTTATGGTGCCGGACTCTGTGCAGGTGGGGAGGGTGATTTGACGGTTCTCGTCAATCATCCGTCCACCCCCGACCGCGGAGGCCGCGGGCGGCCGCGTGGCGTACGAGGGCGGCCGCCGCCCGCCGGGTGCCGCCGTGGCCGAAGCGGTCGGTGAGCGCCCGGGCACGGCCCGGGGCGGGGCCGAGGCCGGCGGTGGACTTGGCGATACGGGCGGTGAGCGTCTCGCGCAGGGCGGGGGTGGCCGAGGTCCGGCGGACGGCGGCGCCGACGGCGGCCAGGAAGTCCGGGGTGGGTGCGGCGCTGTCGATGGCCTGGCCGAGGTCCGCCCAGTCCAGGTGGGCGTCGCAGTAGCCGTGGGCGGCGAGTTGGCGGGCCTGGGCGGGGTGGGTCTCGTTGACGGACGGCAGCCACAGGGTGGGGACGCCGGTGGCGGCGGCGTCGTAGATGTGGCCCAGGCCCGGGGTCATACAGGCGTACGCGGCGCTCCCCATGAGGTCGAGCACGTCGGCGTGGTCGTACGTGCCCACGCCCGGGTCGGCCAGTTCGGCGGCGACGCGGCGGCTCGCGGTGGCGACGACGGGCCGCGCGACCGGTTGCGCGGCCCGGACGGCCTCCAGCATCAGGCGGGCGTACGCGACGGCGTCGGACGTCTGCCAGTACGGGTTGTGCAGTCCCCCGAGGTTGACCAGGACGTGCCGCCCCGGGTGCCAGGTGCGGCGGGGCGGGATGAGCGGGGGGACGACGAGGGCACGCGAGTGCAGTGCCGGATCCGCTGCGATGCGCTCGCGTACGCCGAAGAAGTCCTGGGCGAGGTACAGCCCGGTGTCGTGGGCGACGGCGGGGATCTCGGGCCAGAACCAGGTGAGCGCGTCGTAGACGGCCACGTCCAGTCCGGCGCGGCGGGCGAGGGCGGCGGCGGGGAAGTCCATGGCCGTGACGAACAGGTCGTAGTGGGGCGCCCGTCGACGTAGTCGGGCCAGCCGTTCGCCCTCGGGCAGATCCGTCCAGTCGTGGATCGCGCGGTAGGGCGGGATGCGCTGGAGGTCGAGGGTGTGGCCCTCGCCGACGTAGTCGAGTACGCAGCCGAGCAGGGCCAGCTCCTCGGCGAGGATGGCCGTCGCGGCGGCCGGTCCGAAGCCGAAGGCCTGGGCGCTGAGCAGCAGGCGGGGGCCGGGGGCGGGGAGGCGGTCGGCCATGTCGGCTGCTCCGGAGGGGAGTTGGGGGCTGGGCCGGTGGGGTGCGGTGCGGGGGCGCCCTGGCGGACGATACCCCGGATCGCTACGATGAGTCACCTTCCGTAACGCAGAGGCGTATGGCGCAGCACTTGCGCAGCACTTGCGCAGCACGCAACCCGTCCATGCCGTCCGCCACTTCCCCCCTTGGAGCGCGAGCGCTATGGACCCGCTGGAGACGGATACGGTGAGGGAACCGGAACCGGAGACGGAGACGGAAACCGCGCCCTGGACCCGGCCCGAGGTCGGCGCGCTCGCCGTGCCGGGGGCGACCCTGCACTACGAAGTGAGCGGCACAGGGCCCCTGCTGCTCCTTCTCTGCGGCGGCAACTCCGACGCCGCCGTCTTCGACCGGCTCGCCGCCGTGCTCGCGGCCGACCACCGCGTCGTCACCGTCGACCCGCGGGGCAACTCCCGAAGCACCCTCGACGGCCCACCCGTCGACCAGCGCATCGAGGTGCACGCCGACGACGCGTACCGCCTGCTTGAACGGCTGTCGCCGGGCGGTGGGCCGGTGCGGGTGTTCGGCAGCTGCTCGGGCGGGCTGACCGCGCTCGAACTCGCCCGGCGCCACCCGGAGCGGATCGCCGCGCTGGTGGTGCACGAGCCGCCCGCGTTCGGGCTGCTGCCGGACGCGGCGGAGCGGCTCGCGTTCATCGAGGGGGTGTACGAGACGTTCCGCCGGGAGGGGGTCGGGGCGGCCATGGCCGAGTTCAGCGTGCTCTTCGGCGGCCGCCCGGCCCCGGAGCTGCCCGAGGAGCACGACAACACGGCGTTCTTCCTGGCCCACATGCTGCGCCCCTCCACCCACTTCCTCCCCGACGTCGCCGCCCTCGCCCCGCTGGCGGACCGCATCGCCGTCGCCGGGGGCCGTGACTCCCGTACGCAGGCCGTGCACCGCCCGGCCGAGGTCCTGGCCGAACGGCTCGGGCGGCGGCTCCTGGAGTTCCCCGGGGGGCATGTCGGGTACGCGAGGTGGCCGGGGGAGTTCGCGGGGCTGCTGCGGGCGGCGCTGGCGGGCCGGTGAGCGGGCGGGTGGCCCGCCCGCTCACCCTTACGGATGTCAGCCGACCCGCATCCAGTGCTGGTCGCTGTTGCCGTTGCAGTCCCAGATGACGACCGGCGCGCCGTCGCCGCTGCCGTTGTACTGGGCGAGGCACTTGTTGCCGTCGTCGTTGGCCCAGGCCGCGTGGCTGCGGATCGCGGAGTACCGCGGGTCGCTGGAGACGGTGTCGAAGTACCACTGCTGGTCCGGGTTCCCGTTGCAGTCCCAGCCGACGACGGTCGTGCCGTTCCCGGTCGCGCCCTGCCACGTACCGAGACACTGGCCGTAGCCGTTCTTGATCTCGTAGTAGTCCCCGCCGCCGTCGCTGCCCTTGTAGTCAGCGCGGTGCCACTGCTGGTCGGGGTTGTGGTTGCAGGTCCACATGATCGCGATGTTCTGGTACTCCATGCCCATGTCGATGGCCAGGCAGTGGTTGCCGTTCTGGTTCACGAACTCGTTCGTCGACGTGGCCGAGGCCGTCGCCGAGGACGACAGCGTCATCCCGGCGGCCATGGCGAGGGCGGACGCCGTCATCAGCGCGGTCTTGAGAATTTTCATGTGTCCCCCGTTGTCGAGTGGGTGAGATGCGGCTCGTCGCCGACCCGGGGGGAATCGTCACAGCCGTCTCCAACAGCCCGCTAACGGGGCGCCAACGCGGTCGCGGGCGGTGCCAGGGCGAGGAGCCGTTCATGCAACCGCATGAGCCCCAGCGTTCGGGAGCAGCACGTCCTTCACCCCGGACAGAACACCCATGACCAGGGCATTCCCGCCGTCAAACGTAAGCCGCCGGGCCGACGATCGTGACCGTCATGAAAATCCGACCGGACCCGTTTCCAAAGATCGCCGTCAGCCGGCGTCCTACTCGTACGACAAGGGTTTCAAACACGCCATCGACCGGGTGAGATGCGGCGGCACGTGGATGGGTCCTGGCTATCTTGCGACCACCAAGGGCGATGCGTAAGGGCTGCCCGGGGCAGGGAGCAGGAGTGGGTCGATGGGGCAAAAGTATCTTCAGCGTTTCGTCTACAGCGAAGGCGTCACCAAGCCTGCACTCGATGAGGCGTGGAGCGAAGGCTTCAAAGCGTTCGCCCGGTCGGGCAACTGGGGCGATGTCGACAGCGGCGTCGTGCACCACCAGACGTACGGCACCGGATGGGGCGGGTACGCGCTGATCGAAGTGGAGGACCCCGAGGCCTTCGGGCGCTACCAGATGTTCCACAACCAGACCTACGGCCACGTCGTCCACGTCACCTTCGAACCCCTGTGGGACATGGACCGGGCGTTCGAGGCGACCATCCGCGACCTGAAGTGAAGGTGCGACGCAGACGGCGGCCCCTCGCCCGGGTTCGGGCGAGGGGCCGCTGTGGAGTGCGTCAGCCGGTGAAGCCGGCCTGGTGGCCGAGCTACCGCGAAGAACGCCAAGGCCGCCCTCGGCCGGAACCAGCAGGCCGCCGCCATGCCACCGGGGTGTTCACCCGCTCCGTCGGCATGCGGCTCGCCATCGTCGGAGGTGCCCACCTCCAGGCCCGCGACCTCGACCACGGTCTCGAACTCGGCAACCGGTCCGTCGACATCCTCGCGCGCGTCCAGTCCTCGCGGGCCAAGGATTACGTGCGTGAGTTCAACGCGGCCCTCGCCCCCTGGCGGCGGCAGCCGGCCGTGCGCGAGTTCGTCCAGCGGACCCGCAAGGAGCTCGGCGTCGCCGCCTGAGGGCCGTAACCCGAGGGGAGCCCACTGGCCGGAGCTACTTGTGAGCACCCCTTGTCACCGCTCCGCCTCGCGCCGTGCGGAAGCCGTGCCGCGACGCCGATGGCATCACGGCATGGCGTGACACCCTCGCCGGCGTGTCTGGCTGGAGATCTTGGCCCACCCGCTGCGCGAGGCGCTCCCCGGCGCCGCCGGAGCGTAGAAGGCTCCCCCGCCATCGCTCGGTCGCCCCCCCGTCCCGCACTGCCCGCCGAAGATCACAAATGCCAGGAACTCAACCGCAGTCCGCGCCGACTACTGGAACCGGGCGGCAGAGGTCCGCCCGCGTACCAAGTGGACCTGGAGAGTTTCGATGCGTTCTCGCGTGTGGTGGCCTACGACGGCCGTGGTGCTCGGCCTCCTCGCGGCGGGGTGCGGCGACGGGGACGGGGACAAGGGCGCCGACAAGGACAAGGCGGCCGCCGCCGGGGCCTCCGTCTCCGGATCCGGCTATCCCGTCGGCGTCACCGACTGCATGGGCGCCAAGACCACCTTCGCCGCCGCCCCGAAGAAGATCGTCACCAGTAACGCGGCGGGACTTGAGCTGCTGCTCCGCCTCGGCGCCGGGGACAAGGTGATCGGCACCGGCTTCCCGCCCGGCAAGGGCACCCTGCCCGCCGAGCTCGACGCGCAGGCGCAGAAGGTCAAGGTCCTCGGCAAGATGGTCATCCCGAAGGAGAAGCTCCTCGGGTCCGGCGCCGATCTGTACATCGACACCTTCGCCTCGATGGGCGGCATGGGTGGGGGCATGGGAGACACCCCCACCGACGCCGAGTACAAGGCCGCCGGGATCAAGCACATCTATCTGAAGTCCACCGCCTGCGCGTCCAACCGCAAGAGCCCCGTGACCGACCTCTCCGCCGTCGAGGACGACATCACCTCCCTCGGCGCCGTCACCGGCACCGCAGCGAAGGCGAAGGAACTCGTCTCGGGGATGAAGAAGACGGTCGACGCCGTGCAGGGCGTCGTCAGTGGCACCGCCCCCGCCGCCCGGCCCACCTACTTCTTCTTCGACTACGACGCCGGCACCAAGCAGCCCTCCGTCGTCTGCAACCGGCAGGTCGCCCACGCGGTGATCACCCTCGCGGGCGCCCGCAACGCCTTCGCCGACTGCGACGGCGACTTCAAGCAGGTCGGCTGGGAAGACGTCATCGCCAAGAACCCGGACTGGATCCAGCTCGGCGTACGCGACCGGGGCAGCGAGTCCGCCAACAAGGCGGCGTTCGACGAGGCGCAGAAGTGGCTCCAGGACAACGCCGCCACCAAGGGCCTGAAGGCCGTCAAGGAAGGCCACTTCGTACGGATCGGCTCCGAGCGGACCACCATCGCGGGCGTCAGCAACGCCGACACCGTCCGGGAGATCGCCAAGACGCTCTATCCCGGCAAGGTCGGCTGAGTCGTGGTCTCCCTGGTGTCTGCGCGTAAGAACGACCCCACGCACTCGCGCACCCGTACGCTCTCCGCCCGCGCCCTCGCCGCCGTCCTCGCCCTCGCCCTCCTCGCCGCCCTCACCGCCGCCGTGTCCTGGGGCTCGACCTCCATCCCGCCCGGCGAGGTGTGGGGCGTGGTGTGGCGCAGGCTGTCCGGGGACGCGCCCCGGCCGGGCACCGACGACCTGATCGTGTGGCAGCTGCGGGTGCCGCGTGCGCTGCTCGCCGCGTTCGTCGGCGCCGGGCTCGGCGTCGTCGGTACGGCGGTCCAGGCCCTCGTACGCAATCCGCTCGCCGACCCGTACCTCCTCGGCATCTCGAACGGCGCCTCGCTCGGCGCGGTCGCCGCCATCGTGCTGGGGGCGGGGGCGGGCGGGGCGCTCGGGCTCGGCCTTTCGGGCGCGGCGTTCGCGGGCGCGCTCGCGACGTTCGCGCTGGTGTGGGCCGTGGCCCGGCGCGGCGGCGGGTTCGCGCCGCTCCGGCTCGTCCTGGCCGGGGTGGCCATCGGGCAGTTCCTGTCCGGCTTCACCAGCTACCTCGTCCTCCAGGCCGGGGACGAGCAGCAGACCCACAGCGTGCTGTTCTGGCTGATGGGCAGTCTGAGTGGGGCCACGTGGACACTGCTCGCCGTTCCCGCCATCGCCGTTCCGCTCGCGCTGCTGGTGCTCCAGGCCCGCGCCCGGGGCCTGAACGCGCTGCTGATGGGCGACGAGACGGCGGCCGGGCTCGGCATCGACGTCGTACGGCTGCGACGCGAACTGTTCCTGGTCACCAGCGTGCTGACCGGCGTCCTGGTGGCCGTCTCGGGGGCCATCGCCTTCGTCGGGCTGATGGTTCCGCACGTGTGCCGGCTGCTCGTCGGCGGCGACCACCGCAGGCTGCTGCCGCTGTCCGCGCTCCTTGGCGCGCTGCTCCTGGTGGTCGTGGACACCGTGTGCCGTACGGCCATGGACGCGCAGGAGCTGCCCGTCGGCGTCGTCACCTCACTGATCGGCGCTCCGGCGCTGCTGTATCTGCTGGACCGGCGGCTGGGGAGCGAGAGTTGAGTACGAGTACGGGTACGGGTGGAAAGCCTCAGCTGAGGATCGACGTCGAGGATCTGCACGTCGCCTATGGCGGCCGTACCGTCGTCTCCGGCGCGCATCTGCTCGCCGCCGAGGGCGAGATCACCGGCCTGGTGGGGCCTAACGGCAGCGGCAAGTCGACGCTGCTGCGGACCGTTTACCGACATCTGAAGCCGTCCGCCGGGCGGGTGCTCCTGTCCGGCACCGATCTGCGCGAGCTGAGTCCCGTGCAGGCGGCCCGGCACATCGCCGCGCTGCCGCAGGAGCGCGGCGGTGACTTCGAGCTGAGCGTGCGCGAGGTCGTCGCCATGGGCCGCACCCCGTACAAGCGGGCCTTCGCCGCCGAGGACACCACCGACGCGGACATCGTCGCGCGCGCCCTCGCCGACGTCGGCATGGACGGCCACGCGGGCCGCCGCTTCACCGAGCTGTCCGGCGGCGAGCGCCAGCGCGTGCTCCTGGCCCGCGCCTTCGCCCAGCAGCCGGACGTCCTGGTCCTGGACGAGCCGACCAACCACCTCGACGTACGCCACCAAGTGGAGCTCCTCGCGTTGCTGCGGGCCCAGGGGCGTACCACCCTCGTCTCGCTCCACGACCTCAACGCCGCCGCCTCGGTCTGCGACCGGCTGCACGTCCTGCACGCGGGGCGCGTCGTCGCCTCCGGCGCGCCCCGCGAGGTGCTGACGCCCGCGCTGATGGCCGAGGTGTTCGGGGTGCGCGCGGCCGTGGTGGACCATCCGCTGACCGGCGACCCGCTGATCGCCTTCGACCACCGGGCCCCGGCGGACGCGGGCGTGGAGGTGACGGTATGAGCAGCGCACCCGATACCCAGGACCGCTGGTCCCTCGTCGCCGTCGCGGGCCTGCTCTCCTTCGTCGCCATGCTCGACATGAACATCGTCAACGTGGCCCTCGCGGACATCTCCAGCGGCCTCGATGTGTCCGCCGCCACCGCCCAGTGGGCGGTCCTCGGCTACCAACTCCCCGTCGTCGCGCTGCTGTTGCCCGTCGGCCGCTGGCTGGACGGGGTGGGCGCGCGCCCCGCCCTGCTGACCGCGACCTCCGGGTTCGCGGTGTGCAGCGCGCTCGCCGCGCTCTCGCCGTGGGCGGCCTGGCTGATCGCCGCCCGGGTCGGGCAGGGGGCGTTCGGGGCGGTGCTGTTCGTGCTGATGCCCGTGCTCGCGATGCGGTCGGTACGGCCCGAGCTGCGTGCGCGGGCGATGAGCGTGCCCGCGACGCTGGGCCCGCTCGGCGCGGTGACCGGGCCCGCCCTCGGCGGGCTGCTCCTGGACCACCTGGGCTGGCGGGCGGTGTTCCTCGTCAAGATCCCCGTCTGCGTACTGGCGATGGCCGTCGCCTACAAGGCGATGCCGAGGGACGGGCGTCTGCACCGGCCCGACCGGCGCTCGGCGGCCGACGCGCTGCTCGTCGGTACGGGGGTCACCGTCCTGCTGCTGACGCTGACCCTGGCCTCCGGGCACGGCTCGTGGTGGCTGGCGGGCGCGCTCGCCGCCGTACCGCCCCTGTGGTGGTGGCTGCGCGGCCCCGGCGGGCGGCCGGTGACCGGCGCGCTGCGGGCCTCGGGGCTGTACCGGGCGCACGGCGCGGTCCTGGCCCTCGCGGCCGGATTCGCCGCCATGCACTACGTGGTCGCCCTGCACCTCCAGCGCGACGACGGCTTCAGCGCCACCTCCACCGGGCTCACCGTGCTCGCCTTCCCACTGGGCATGGGCCTCGCCGGACCGCTCGGCGGACGCCTCGCCGACAAGTACGGCGCCCGGCCCGTCGCCACCGCGGGCGCCGTACTGACCGCCGCCGGTCTGCTGCTGCTGGTCCCGCTGGGCGACAACTGGTCCGCGCCGGACGTGGCCTGGCGCCTCGCGCTCGCGGGCCTCGGCATGGGCCTGAACGGCGGTCCCACGCAGGCGCTGGTCATGGGCGCCGCCGTGCCCGAGCGGGCCGCCACCGTCGGCTCGGCCGTGCAGCTCGCCCGCAGCCTCGGCTTCACCCTCGGCCCGGCCCTGGCCACCGCCGCGTGGGGGCTTGCCGGGGACGGCGAGGGCGTACGGGCCGGGCTCGCGCTCGCCGCCGTCGCCGCCTGCCTGGCCGTGCCCCTGCTGGCCGTGCCCGTCCGGCTCCCCCTGAAGGCGCAGAGCACCGACCCGGTGCCCGCCACCCAACCCCAACCCTGACCCTGACCCTGACCCTGACCCTGGAGTTTGCCCCATGTGCGGAATCACCGGCTGGGTGTCCTTCCACCGTGGCACCCGTGGCACCCGTGGCACCCGCGACCGGGCCCGCGTCATCGAGGCCATGACCGCAGCGCTCACCCCGCGCGGCCCCGACGCGGGCGGCGTCTGGCTCGACGAGCACGCCGCGATCGGCCACCGGCGTCTGTCCGTCATCGACCTGGCGGGCGGCGTCCAGCCGATGCCCGACCGGCCCGACGCCCCCACCGCCGTCCTCTCCTACAGCGGCGAGGTCTACAACCACCACCAACTGCGCGCGGAACTGAGCCGGTTGGGGCACACCTTCCACACCCGCAGCGACACCGAGGTGGTGCTGCGCGCCTACGCCCAGTGGGGCGAGTCGCTCGCCGACCACCTGGACGGCATGTTCGCCTTCGCCGTATGGGACGCGCGCGAGCAGCGCCTGCTCCTCGTCCGCGACCGGCTCGGCGTCAAACCCCTGTTCTGGGCGGCCGTCGACGGCGGCCTGGCCTTCGCCTCCGAGCCCAAGGCCCTCTTCTCCCACCCGGAGCTCCACCCCCGGGTGGACGCGGACGGCCTGCGCGAGGCGTACAGCCTGCTCTTCAACACCGGCCCCACGGTGTGGTCGGGCGTACGGGAGGTCGAGCCTGGCGGTCTGCTCGTCCTCGACCGGGGCGGCATCCGCGAGCGCCGCTACTGGCAGCTGGAAGCCGGGGTGCACGGCGACGACCGGGACACCGCCGTCGACCGCGTCCACCACCTGGTGAGCGGGGCCGCCCGCGCCCAGCTGGAGGCCGACGTCCCGCTGTGCAGCCTGCTGTCCGGCGGCATCGACTCCACCGTCCTGACCGCCCTGCTCGCCGACGAACTGCGGCTGCGCGAGGGCCCGGAGGCCCGTATCCGCTCGTACGCCGTCGACTACAGCGACCAGGCCGAGCAGTTCACCGGCGATGTGCTGCGCACCGGCCACGACACCCCGTACGCCATCGAGGCGGGCGCCCACATCGGCACCGACCACAGCACGGTCGTCCTCGACCCGCGCGCCCTGCTCGACCCCGAGCACCGCACGGCGGTCGTGGTCGCCCGCGACTCACCCATCGGCGTCGGCGACATGGACACCTCGCTGTATCTCCTCTTCGGGGAGATACGCCGCCACTCCACCGTCGCCCTGTCCGGGGAGGCGGCCGACGAGGTGTTCGGCGGCTACCCCTGGTTCCACAACCCCAAGGCGCTGGCCGCGAACACCTTCCCCTGGCTCCTGGTCACCGGCGACGAGGCCGCGATGCCGCTCAACCCGGATCTCGGCCTGCGCATCGGGGAGTTCCGCGACGATACGTATCGCGCCGCGCTGGCCGCCGTGCCGCACGCCGACGGCGAGAGCCCCGAGGAGCACCGCCAGCGCGAGATGCAGCACCTGTCGCTGACCCGCTGGCTTCGCCAGCTCCTGCACCGCAAGGACCGCCTCAGCATGGCGCAGGGCCTGGAGGTCCGGGTGCCCTACTGCGACCACCGCCTCGTCGAGTACGCCTTCGCCACCCCGTGGGCGCTGAAGAGCTTCGACGGCCGCGAGAAGAGCCTGCTGCGCGCGGCGGGCGCGGGCCTCGCCCCGGAGTCGGTGCTGTGGCGGCCCAAGAACCACTATCCGGCCACCCACCACCCCGACTACAACCGCGGGCTGCAGAACATGGCCCGCGACGCGCTGAACGCGTACGGCGGCCGGGTCCGCGACCTCGCCGACGAGACCCTCATCAAGCCCTGCCTCGACACCCCGCCCGAGCAGTTGCAGTGGGGCCACCGCCTCCGCCTCGAACGCGTCGTCGACCTCGCCCTGTGGCTGGAGCACCACCAGCCCGAACTCGCCCTCTGAGGAGCGCCTTTCATGACCATCCAGGAACCGCTGCCGGTCGCCGGTGGGGATGTCGCCGAGCCCGTCCCGCTCATGGGCTGCCCGTACAAGCGCGATCCGTACCCTCTGTACGAGCAGATGCGCGAGGAAGGCCCGATCCACCGGGTCCTGTTCCCCAGCGGGGTGAACGCCTGGCTCGTCACCGGGTACGAGGCCGCACACTCCGCCCTCAACGACGAGCGCCTGGGCAAGAACCACGACCGGGGCAACGACCGCTGGCGGGCCCGCGCCTCGATCATGCCCGAGCCGCAGCACTCGCAGCTCCAGGTCCACCTCCTGCACCAGGACCCGCCGAGGCACACCCGGATGCGGCGCTTCGTGACGGACGCGTTCACCCCGCGCCGCGTCGACGCGCTGCGGCCCCGCTTCCAGGAGCTGGCCGACGCCCTCGTCGACGCGCTGCCCGAGGCGGGCCCCGCCGACCTCGTCGCGGGCTTCGCCGCCCACTTCCCCTTCCAGGTCCTCGCGGAGACCATCGGCCTCCCGGCTTCGCTGGCCGCCCGCTTCGACCGCGACTGGGGCAAGGTCGTCCAGCCGGTCGGCCCCACCGACCCGGGGCGGCCGATGTACGAGGCGCGGCTGCACGGCCTGCAGAGCTACATAGCCGAGGTCGTCGCCCACAAGCGCGAGCACGCGGACGACGACCTGCTCAGCCGGCTGGTGGTGGCCCGCGACGAGGGCGAACTGACCCGCGAAGAGCTCGACTCCATGATCTTCCAGCTCCTGGTCGCGGGCCAGGAGCCGGTCACCAACCAGATCACCACCGCGCTGATCGCGCTGCTGCGCCACCCGGGCCAGCTGGCCCGGCTGCGCGACGACCCGGCGCTGCTGCCCCGCGCGGTCGAGGAACTCCTGCGCTACGACAGCGCCTTCGAGCTCACCACCTGGCGTTTCCTCGCCGAGGACAGCGACCTGCACGGCACGGTCGTACCCGCCGGGGACTCCGTGATCGTCTCCCTGTGCGCCGCCAACCGCGACCCGCGCCGCTTCGAGGACCCCGACGCGCTCGACCTGGACCGCTCCCCCAACCCCCACCTCGCCTTCGGCCACGGCATCCACTTCTGCCCCGGCGCCGCGCTGGCCCGGGCCGAACTCCAGATCGCCCTGGGCACGGTGCTGACCCGGCTGCCCGGGCTGCGCCTCGCCGTCGCGGACGAGGACCTGGAGTGGATCCAGGCGGTGCTGGGGCGGGGGACGGCGCGGTTGCCGGTGGCGTACGAGCACCGAGTCTGACACCTGATCCCCCGGCCCCGGGGGATCCACCTCGCCCGTACTACGGCGCCCGGCATACGGCCGAGGCGCCATACCGCCGTGCCCACAGGCACCCCGCCCTCACCCTCATGGAGAAACCCCATGCCGCTGACGACCGCGCCGGACCCCGTCTCCACGAGCCTGAGCGCCGCGATCCTCAACCTGCTGCTGCCACACCACCGCACGACGGACCACCTCGGGCCCACTACGCACGCAGAGGCGTTCCCCCACCAACTACGCCACATATCGGCCTACGTACGAGCCGGAGCCCCCATCGTCTTCACCCTCCCCGGCTTCCCCTGCAAGTCCCCCAACCCGGCCAAGGTCCTCGGCCACCTCCCCGACCAGGGCGAACGTCTCTCGCTCCGCTTCCTCGACTCCCTGTGCAGAGACATCGGCCGGATATACCCACCGGGGGCCCGTATCGTCATCTGCTCCGACGGCCATGTCTTCGGGGACCTCGTCCACGTCCCCGACGACCACATCGACGCGTACGCCGACGAACTGCGCACGCTCATCGCCGCGTCGGGCCTCGACCGGCTCTCCGTCTTCGACCTGCGCGACGTACTCGGCGATTTGTCGCACACCGCCAAACGCACCCACGTCCACGACCGCTACGCCCCGAGCGTGGAGGCCCTGCGCGCCGAGGTCCGTACGGACGAGCAGACCCTCGCCCTGTACCGGGGCATCACCCGCTTCCTGGTGGAGGACACGGCCGGTTTCACCGGAACGCGGTCGGCGCTCCAACGGGAGTGCCGCGTACGGGCGTACGGCGTCATCCAGCGCAGCCGTGCCTGGGGCGACCTGATCGCCGACCACCACGCCCGCGCGGTGCGCCTGTCCATCCATCCGCAGCCGGTCGGAGCCGCCAAGTTCGGCATCCGCCTGCTGGACGCGCCCGATGCCTGGACCACCCCGTGGCACTCGGCGGCGCTGCGGCGCGCGGACGGCACGTGGACCCTGATGCCGAGCGCGGCGGCCGCCCGGCTCGGCCACCTGGTCCACCGGGACGGCCGACCCAGCCACTTCGAGCACCGGCCATAGACCTCCGTCGAGGCCAGTACCTCGTCCGCACTCCCTGACCGCGCCGCCGTCACCACGACCTCCGCGTCCTCGCGGCCCAGGACGGCGGGGCGGCCGGGTCAACTCCAGGGCAGGCGGCGGGCACGCGGCGCCCGCTGGAACGGATCGCCCGCGATCGCCATCTACCCGGGTGCGCACCGACAGGACGGTAGAACTGGGCACAAGGGACACCCAGTCACCATCCAGCCATCCAGCATCCCGCCATCCAGCATCCCGCCATCAGACAGAGAGTCTTCACGGTTCATGGGCCTGACAAGTACCACCGTTCTGCTGCTGGCCGTGATCTGCACGGTGCTGCTGTTCGCCGCGACGATCTGGCTGTGGCCGTTCCTGGCGCGGCGGGGATGGGTGCCGGTCGTGGGCCGGGTGGGTCTGGTTCTGGCGATCCAGGTGCTGCTGTTCTCGTCGGTGGGACTGGCGGCGAACAGGACGTTCCTCTTCTACGGGTCGTGGGCGGACCTGTTCGGACAGCAGACCGGTGTGGGGGTGCTCGGCACGCAGGCCATCGGCAACCCGGGTGTGAAGCTCGTGGCCAAGGAGGAGGTCCCCGTTCCGGGGTCCGGGACGCCCCACCTCAGCGGCGAGGTGCAGAAGATCTCCGTGCAGGGCGAGCGGTCGCGGATCGTCAGCCCGGCGTACGTGTATCTGCCGCCGGAGTACTTCCAGAAGGAGTACGCGCACAGGAAGTTCCCCGCCGCCGTCGTCCTCACCGGCTTCCCCGGCACCGCCGAGAACCTGCTCAAGGGGCTGCGCTACCCCAAGACGGCGTGGATGCAGGTCAAGCAGAAGAAGATGCAGCCGATGATCCTGGTGATGATGCGGCCGACGGTGGCGCCGCCGCGCAACACCCAGTGCGTCGACATCCCCGGCGGACCGCAGACGGAGACGTTCTTCGCCAAGGACCTGCCGAAGGCGATCTCGGGTACGTTCCGGGTGGGCACCGCCCCCCGTAACTGGGGCTTCATCGGCGACTCCACCGGCGGCTACTGCGCCCTGAAGCTCGCCCTCCAGCACCCCGAGGCGTACGCCGCCGGGGTGGGTCTGTCCGCCGACTACAACGCGGAGGTGGACCGCGACTCCGGCGACCTCTTCCACGGCAACAAGCAGGAGCAGAAGCGCGCCAACCTGCTGTGGAGCCTGGACCACCTGCCGCAGGGCAACTCGTCGTTCCTGGTCACGACGTCGAAGCACGGCGAGACCAACTACCGGGCGACGCAGCAGTTCATCGCGAAGGTACGCAGCCCCGCGCACGTCTCGTCGATCACCCTGGACACGGGCGGCCACAACTTCAACACGTGGCGGCGGGAGATTCCGCCGGCGCTGGGGTGGCTGGGCGGGCGGCTGCGGGCGGGGTGAGGGTCCAGGGCCTTCGTCAGGCGACCTTCTCCGCCAGGAAGTCCTCCCAGGTCCGCGCCCCCACGACGGCGTTGTCGAGGGAGCGGTAGGCCCCGGCACGGTAGGCCCCGGACTCCTCGACGGCCCGCTCGGCGCCGAGCTTGGCCTGGAAGTAGCCGAGGGGGACGGTGTCGGCGCCGACGACGGAGATGTAGACGATGTGCAAAGGCCGTGGGTTCGAGCTTTCCGAAGGGGGCTCGTAGCCGAACTCGCGGGTGTGCGTCCATAACGGTACCGAAGCGGGCTCGGGTTCGTCAGGGCCCGGCGAACCGAGGGCCAGGCCGAGAGGAGAGAGGACTCGCCCCTGCTCATACATCGGCTGGGGTGGCGCAGCTCGCTGGGCAGAAGTGCCGTGGTATCCGAACAAAGAATCCTATGTTATGCGCAGTTGGTATATGGGAACAAAATAACTACTCAGCTGTGGCATAGCGCTGGCCCTTCGAAGCACGGTCCAGGAGCCAGCGAGTCTGCGGCTCGCCCCCACGGCCAGGGAGTCTCCATGCCAATCAGTCCGAATCAGGGAAGCACGGGCGGCGGCGCCGCAGTAACCCTCACCGGCACCAACCTGAGCAACGCTACAGCTGTCCACTTCGACGCGGAGAGTGCCGTCATCACGGGCAATACCGGCACGTCCGTGTCGGTTATCGCTCCGTCGGGATGCGGGGTGGCCGCCACAACCGTCACCACACCCGGCGGCACCAGCCGACCGATTCCCTTCTACTACATCCCACCCCCGGTAATCTCGAGCGTTTCGCTGACCTCCGGCCCCACCGCCGGCGGCAGCACCCGCACCCTGACAGGCCGCAACCTCGCCACCGCAATATCCGTAAAATTCGGGGCGGCCAGCGTCACACCGACCGTGGTTTCCGACACTCAGTTGACCGTTGTCACTCCTGCCGCAGCGGCGGGCGCTGTGTCCCTGAGCGTCACCACACGCGGCGGGAGCGCCAGCACCCAGTTCACGTTCGTCGCTCCTCCGACCGCCACCAGTTTCAGCCCCGTCACAGGCCCTCCGGCAGGAAGTACCTTGGTCAGCATCACCGGCACCAACCTGACCACCACCACCGGCGTGACCTTCGGCGGTACCCCGGCCACCTTCGCCGTCCTGACCCCCACGCGCATCGCAGCCATCGCCCCCGCCCACGCACTGGGCACAGTCGCTGTCGTCGTCACCACCACCGGAGGCACGGCCACCGCACCCGGAACCTTCCTCTATCTGTGAGCGGCATGGCCTTACTGGCCGCCCCGTTGGTCCTGAACACCGGCATCGCGGAGGTTGTGTTCGATGAGTCCGGGCTGGTCGAATCGGGGCGTCGGGGTCGGCGCAGTCGTCACCGAACTGGTGCCGTACGTCGCCAAGCCACCAGTCCATCAGGGTGTGCGTCGAGTTGATGGCCGGCACCAGTCGGCCCTTGGGCCCCCGCCCACGACTGCCTTTGCCGTGCCGGACGTGCAGCTTGCCGAAGTCGCCCAGATCCGGCCGCCAGTCACGGATGTCCAGCTTGAGCGTCTCGGTCATGCGCGTCCCGACCCGTCGCCACAGTGAAGCGACCATGTAGTCCCGGGCCGCGGGCAGGAACTTCCTCGCGCCGCCCAGAGAGTCCCGCCATCCGATGAACAACTGGTCCACCTCCGCTTCGGACGGCGGAATCCTCTGCGTTCCGTACTCACTCTTGGCCGGGCGGTTGAACTCGTCGATCGGCTGCACCAGCACATGACCGGTCAGCGCGTGGATGTCGCCCTGGTAGCGGGCGATCAGGAAGTCGAAGAACTGCGCGAGGGCCCACGCCTTGATCTGCACCGTGCTGTGCGCCAGCCGCTTCACCTTGCGCTGATCCGCGAGGAACCGATCCGCGTCCTCCGGACCGCTGGTCCATACCGGCCGGCCGAGGAACCGCACGAACTCAAAGATCGCGCGCCGGTCGTCGGCGATCGAACCGTCCGCCATCCCGGCACCGACCCCTGCGAGCAGGAACTGGTCAACCAGTTCCTGCTCCGGGGCCGGGAACGGAGCCTGGGCGAGGCGCTGCGACCCGAGGCAAGCCAGCCGCTGCCGCCTCCGCTCACCCACTCGGCTATCACGGCGCGATAACCCAGGAGGCCCCAACGGGCGGCGAGAGGCGCGAACACCACGACGACCACCGGGGCTTCACCGCCGAGACCGGGATGAAGTCACAGAGGGACTGGCGGACCACCTACGTTGAAGCCACGGACAGGTGTCCCTGTTGCCGGACGTCACGACGCGGTCCGGGCCATTCGCCGCCTGCGTACCCGGATCTCGGCGGTGTGCGGCGCACTGATCACATGGCGCTCGGGGACGACGCGCGCGGCCAGGGTGACCCCGCTGTCGATGCGGCAGTTGCGACCGACGGCGATGCCGGGTCCGAGGGAGATGTTGTTGCCGGTCTGGGTGCCGTCGCCGATCAGGGCTCCGAACTGGGCGGTGCGGCACCGGTAGAGGCCCCGTTCGGCTCGCATGATGACTTCGCGGTCGGGGCGGCGCATGTTCGCGCACATGTTGATCGCGGCAACAGTGACGGAGGCCGACAGGTGGGCGCCCGCACCGATGATCGTGTGGTTGATGCCGATGCGGTGGCCCAGGACCGACCCTTCGCCGACGAAGGCCCGGGTCACCTCACAGTTGAAGCCGATCAGAGCTCCTTCCGCAAGGACGGCACCCCTGCGGACAGTGGTGAACTCGTGGACCCGGACGTGGGGTCCGACAATCACGTCGTCACCGATGATCGCCGTGGGGTGGATGTACGCGGTGGGGTGGATGCGCTGATCACCAAGGCGGGCCAGGGCCGCCGCGTGCAGGTCGGGCCACTGGGCGAGGAAGTCGGCCAGGTCGTACGCGGCGAGGTCGCCGTACGGGGTCTCCGCCAAGGCGCCCTTGCTGATCCCGCGGGCGTAGTCGGCCAAGTGGACGGAGGGCATGGCTGGGGTTCCTTCCGGTTGAACGGCGGCCTCGGCGCAGCCGCTAGCATCACGGGCTTCGGGGGTACGCCGAGGACGGGAGTGGGTCGTCGTGACGCGACCGCGTGTGAGTGTGGCCGTACTGACCATGGGCAACCGGCCCGCCGAACTGGCCGCCCTGCTGGACTCGGTCGCCAAGCAGGACGAGGCGGCGGCCCGCGTCGTGGTCGTCGGCAACGGCTCGCCCCTGTCCGACCTGCCCGACTGGGTCACGGCCGTCGAACTGGACGAGAACCTGGGCGTGTCCGGAGGCCGCAACGTGGCCATGGACCGGCTCCGCGCGTACGGGGACGTGGATGTCCTGGTGGACCTGGACGACGACGGGCTGCTCGTGGACGCGGACGTCTTCCGGCGGATCGCCGACCTGTACGAGCAGGACCCGAGCCTGGGCATCGTGTCGTTCCGGATCGCGGACGAGTGCGGGGAGACCCAGCGCCGCCACGTACCGCGGCTGCGGTCGTCCGATCCGATGCGCCGGGGCGAGGTGACCACCTTCCTCGGCGGCGGCCACGCGCTGTCCATGGCGATGCTGAAGCGGATCGGCGGCTGGCCGGAGGAGTTCTTCTTCACCCACGAGGAGACCGACCTGGCCTGGCGGGCCCTGGACGACGGATGGAAGGTCCTCTACGAGCCCGCCCTGCTGCTCCAGCACCCCAAGACCAGCCCGGCCCGGCACGCCGTCTACTACCGGATGACCTCCCGCAACCGGGTCTGGCTGGCCAAGCGCCATCTGCCCGCTCCCCTCGTCCCGCTCTACCTCGGCACCTGGACCGTCCTCACCCTCGCTCGTACGCGATCGTTCGGGAGCCTGCGCGCCTGGGTCGGCGGATTCGCCGAAGGGGTGCGCCAGCCGTGCGGCGTGCGGCGGCCCATGCGGTGGTCGACGGTGTGGCGGATGACCCGGCTCGGCCGTCCGCCGGTCATCTAGGCGACGCGTTCGTCCAGCCATTCCGGGATCGCCGCAGGGGTTTTGCGCAACCACTCCACGTATCGGCGGACGCCATCGGGAACGGCCACCTTCGGGGTCCAGCCGAGCATGGCCCGCATGCGGCGAGTGGCCGCGTAACCGCCCAGCGGATCGCCGGGTGGCATGGGGGTCTCCATGAAATGGGCATGGGGATGGTGCTCGCAGATCAACTCCGCGACCTTGCGGATGCTGGTCGGCACGCCCGTGCCGATGTTGACCGTCTCCGTGTGGGTCTGCGGCGACACCATCGCCCGGATGGTCGCTTCGGCCACGTCGTCGACGTGGATCAGGTCCCGGACCTGGTGGCCACCGCCGTTGAGGCGCAACGGCAGGCCGAGTGCGGCGCGTGCGGCGAACCAGGCCACCACCCAGGAGTGGCTGCCGGGCTTGACGGTCTGGGGCTCGCCGTAGACGGAGAAGTAACGGACGACCGTGTACGACGTGCCGACCGCGCCGAGCGAGAGCGCCGTCTGCACCTCACCCCACGCTTTGGTGTTCGCGTAGACCGACATCGGTCGCATGGCAGAGGTCCGCTCATGGAACTGGGGCGCGATGCGCCCGTACACGGACTCCAGGAGCTGGCGCATGGTGAGCAGCTCCGGATTCTGGGTGTCCTCGGCGTTCCCGTCGCCGTACACGCTCGCGGAGGAGACGTACACGAAGCGCCGGACGCGTTCGCTGGCGGCGACGGCGTCCAGGAGGACCTGGGTGCCGGTGATGTTGGTGTCGATGGCTGTACGGGGCTGGCGGGTGCAGGCGGCGACGTCGGCGATGGCTGCCGCGTGGATCACGTAGTCGCACTCGGGCACGAGGCGGCCGACGACGGCGGTGTCCCGTACGTCCCCGGCGATCACGTCGGAGCCGCTCGTGTCGATGCCGAACAAGTCGCGGTAGACGTGGGGCGGGTAGGCGTCCAGCGTGCACAGGGCGAGGGGACGGGCACCGAGTTCGCGCAGGCGCGCGGTGATGCGGGAGCCGACGAGTCCGGCCCCGCCGGTGACCAGGACCGTGCGGCCCGCGAGCTGGGCGAGGGGGGTTCGAGGGTTGTGCACGGCGCCTCCTGCGGCAGGGGGTTCATGTCGGGATGCCATGGCTGGCGTCATTCCGTTTCCAGCGCCGGAGCCGATGGGCGCTTGAAACGGAATGACCAGGCGCGCCCGCCGTAGCTCGGGCCACGCCCTGCCGTCCTGCGAGCTGCTGGAGTCGGGGACGGCGCTGAGAGCTCCGGCATCCGGTACTGGGCCGATGGGGGCCCGGATGCCGGAGCGGCCTAGCTCGGCTGCGTGTCCGGTGCCGATAACCCAGTGGTGGGCTGGGTGGCCAGGGGCGCCGGCAGATGGTCACGCAGGGACCACGCCGGTCCGGCGAGGCCGACCACGAGCAGGAAGGTCGTCATCCAGGCCACACCCTCCGAGGCGTGGTGGGGCCGGGCGCTGAGGCGGGGCAGGCACGTCCGAGTCACAAGTGTCTCCGTTGCAGAAGGTGAGGAGGACAGCGGCGACCCGATCAAGCGGTGCAGATCCCCGTACGGGCCGCCGCCTCGTCGCCACCGGGAAAGGGGAGCTGCGGCATTCGTGCCGTAACACCCGGTGGCAAATCCGATTCAAATGCCTGCCCTACAAGGCGAATAGGACCCAAGATGTAACCCCGCGTCATCCCGCGTAACCCAGTCCAGAAGGGACCTGACGGCGATGGACCAGTCAGGGAACGGCATCGCGCGTCTCATCCGACAGGCGTGCGAGGAACGCGGCTGGGGTCCTTCCAAGCTGGCCCGTGCACTCGGGCTCGCCGCCCAGCGGGGTCCCGACGGCATGTCCCGCCAGTACGCCCGGAAACTGATGGTCGGGGAGCGCAACCCGGACTGGTGGCTCCCCTACGTGGTCCAAGTCTTGGACCTGGAAGTAGCGCAGGCAGCAGATACCGCACAGCCGATCGACCCCATCATCGATACCGTGGCTGCAATTCTGGCTCTTGGGAGGAGCGACGTGGACCGTAGGGGATTTCTTGCCACCTCCAGCGGCGCGGCCTTGTCCCTGCTCGGCGTGCCGGACCCTGAAGCCATCACACGTCGAGTGCGCAACTCCTCCCCCACTGCCGTCCGGGTCGGCCAGGGGGAAGTGTCTGCCATCCTCCGTATGGTCAAGGCGCTGGGCGACAGCGCGGCCGAATACGGCGGCGGCCACGTAAAGAAGATCGCCATCGACTACCTCACCGGCAGCGCAGGCCCCTGGCTGGACGGCCTCTACACCGAGGCCACCGGGCAGCAGCTGTACGCCGCCACCTCCCAACTCGCCCACCTCATCGGCTGGATGGCCCAGGACGAGGGCGACGACACCAAGCACCAGGCCCTCGCCCGGCACTATTACGCCCATGCCTACCGCCTCGCCGACGAATCAGGCGAGCAGGAGCTCGCGGCCACCGCCCTGCGCGGCCTGACCGTGCAGGCCATCGGCCTCGGCCCCAAGCACCGGGCGGAGGCACTGGCCCTGTCGGAGAAGTGCATGGACCACGCCCAGCACCTCGACGACCCCCGCGCCATCGCCTACTACCAGTCCACCCTCGCCGAGGCCGCCGCCCTCAACGGCGACCACCGGCTCGCCACGACGTCCCTCTCCGCATCCGAGACCCAGATCGAGCGCACCGCCACTACACCGACCGGCGACTCCTGGGCCTCCCACTTCACGATCGGCCGCTGGGCCTACACGTCCGGGACCATCCTCGCCAGGATGGGCGACCTGGCCGGCGCCCGCGAACAGCTCCACACCGCCCTGGAGATCCACGGCCTCGACCGCCGCCGCTCCCGCGCGACCGTGCTCGGCCACCTCGGAGAGATCCACCTCCAGCAGGGCGACCTCGACGGCGCCCTCACCGCCTGGACCGAATTCCTGGACTGCGCCGAAGGCGTCCAGTCCATCCTCGTCCGCGACGCCGCCGAAGACATGCGCGTCCGCCTCGCACGCCATCAGCACGTACCCGAAGCCCGCGACCTGTCCCAGCGGGCCTCCGTTCTCCTGGCCCGGCCGTGATGGCACGCCAGCCGAGACAGGGGAAGCGGGCCTCACGCCTGATGAGTCGCCGCCTTCGGCCGACGAGTACAGCCGGACTGAGCGTGACCCTGGAGGCACGAGGCCCCCAGCACACCGAGGGCGGTGTCAGGTCGGCGGAAGTCACAGGCAGGGACGCCCTCGGGCGGACGGTCGGTGCGCACTCATGCGACCACGTTACCTGTGGGCGAGTGCCGACGAGAGTGGATCGATCCGGTTGCCACGACCGGTCGGTGGCCTCGCTCTCACGCCTCGGCGAAGCGGATCGCGTACCGGATGCCCGCCGTACCGGACGCCGATCCCGTACGCGTCATGGATCGGCGCTCCGGCCTCAGCAAAGGCCCGCGCGAGGAACGGGCCGACCTTCGAGTGGGGCGTGACGAAGCCCTCAGCGGGGTTCTTCGTAGCGTCTCGTCGAGGTCACGCAGACCGCGCCAGGCGAGACGCTGTACGTCGGCGACCACCCGGCGAACGACGTCGGCCCCGCCCGCGTCGCAGGCATGAGGACGGCGCACCTTCGCCGCGGCCCGTGGGGCTATCTGTGGGCGGACGCAACGGAGGCGGCCGCTGCGGACTGGCGGATCGACTCCCTGGACGACCTCGTACGGATCGCTACGGGGTAGACGGAAGCGAACGACCCCAACCCGGGCTCCGGGCAGGGTCGTTCACGTACGCGCGGCGTGCACGCATGGGGATCTGGAGGCGAGCCAAGACGAAAGCCCCACCCCGGCAGGGGGTGGGGCTACGGATGACCCGCGGAGCCGACCGCGGGTACCGTTCTGGTGTCGAGTCAGAACGGAGTTCAGTATGCACTCTCTTCCGCATGACCACACCGGCGCGCGCATCAAGCGCTTGCGCGCCGAAAGGCACCTCACCCAGAGGGCCCTCGCCGACCTCTCCCTCGTCCCCTACAGCACGCTGACCAAGACAGAACAGGGCGTCATCCCGACCTCGCCGTATGTTGCTGCTGCCGTCGCCCGCGCCCTCGGTGTCGAGGTCTCCACGGTCACCGGGCAGCCGTACGTCGCCGAGCTGCGCGCAGACGAACTGGATGTGCTGATAAGGCCGATCCGCGAGGCCCTGGACGTCTACGACCTCGGGGCCGACCCGGACATCAGGCCCCGCGCACACCGTCTCTTGGCCGACGAAGCGGAAGCGCTCCTCGTCGCCGTGCGGGCGGGCGCGATCAAGCAGGTCGCGAGCCAGGTCCCGGGGCTGATTCAGGAGGCGACGACGGCCGCCCACGCCGCGCCGAGCCGGGACGCCTGGCTTCTTCTCGCCAGCACCTACCGCACGGCGTACGACGTTGCCTCGAAGCTCGGCTACTACGACCTGGCGACGATCGCTCTCACGCGCATGGACTGGGCCGCGCAGCGTGGATCAGACGCGGTCGTCGGCGGCATGTACCGGTACATGAGGGCCCTCACCTACATGCGTGCCGGGCAGTACCGCACCGGGGAGCGGCTCGTCGACCTCGGCCTGCGCACTCTCGAACAGGCCGAGGACAGCCGGGAGCGCGACGTGTTGACGGGGCAGTTGCATCTCGGCGCCGCGGTCATGGCCGGCCGCTCGAAGGATGGCGATCGAGCAACCGGGCACCTGGACGAGGCGGAGAGACTCGCCGAGTCAACGGGTGAGGCCGTTGCCGTGCACTGGCTGTCGTTCGGACCGACGAACGTCGGTGTCCACCGGGTCTCGGTGCTGGCCGAGCTGGACGAGTACGGGGAAGCTGCGGAGGCCGCGCGGGGGCTTGCCATCCCGACGGACTGGCCGGCGTCCCGGCGAAGTCATCACTACGCCGAGGTCGCGCGGGCGCAGATGTGGACGGGCAACCTGGCCGAATCGTTCCGGAATCTGGTGAAGGCGCGCAAGGCAGCGCCGCAGCAGGCGAGGTATCACCCCACGGTCCGGGAGACGTACTCCGGGTTGGAAGCCGCGAAGCGCCAACTGCCGGATTCGTTCCTGTCGTACGGCTCATGGCTGGGCGCATAACCCTGCGCGAATCCTTGGCCCAGACTATCAACGTGCCGTGATAGTCAGGGCCTTGGCATGGGTGGACTCTGTCGGCACCAGCCCCGATGACATGGAGCCGACCATGGTCCGTCGCCACACTGCTGGGGGTCGCGAGCGCCGTCGCGTAATTGCTGACGCTGCGTCTGGCGTACTGGCCCCTCATACTGCCGATCCCAAGGAGCCCGACAACCCGGCGCAGTACCGCCGCTGCGAGGTCTGCCACGAGCCGGGCGCGGACGTCGTCACCCGGATGTTCGTCGCCACCTCCGGCGGTGATCACACGAGTTACGCACACCGTGGCTGTGCCGAGGTGACCGGGGCCGCCAAGGTTCTGGACGGCAGGGCGTGGGGGCCGGTCCAGTTCGCCCCCGCCCGCGCGGCCACCGGCGGCTGCTGCGTCGCCATGTACGCCTGTATCTCCGACAGCGAGGTGATCACGCCGTGATGAACCAAGCCAGCAGAGCCATCACCGACTGGCTCGCCTCCGCGCACCACGTGCCCGCGCAGGCCCGGCGCGAGTTCGACGTGGGTATCGCCCTCGTGCCGACCGGCGAGAAGTTCGACGCGATCCGCCTGCCCGCCGACGTCGTCCACGCAGCGGCGAGCAGCGAAGACCCGGACGCCGTCGCCGCATACCTCGCCGACGCCTTCGAGGACGGGGCCGTCATCCACGACGCGTACGGCATCGGTGTCTGGTACTACGCACTCGTCCCACCGGGCACGCACGCCCACTGGCAGGTGCCAGGCGTGGAGTGCCTTCGCCCGGGGACATGGCTGGGAGTGCCCCGCGTCGACCTCACCGCACGACCCGGCCCGTACTGGACCCTGCCACCCCGCGCGGTGGGCTGCCTGTGCGCGGCCCAAGCCGTGGCCGACCTCGTCGCGCTCGGGCAGAACAGGGTGCGCCCGACGCCGACGCCGGAGCGCACGCCATGAGGTCCGTGATCCGCTACGCGGAATGGACCCTCGGCGCCGACACCACCCCCGGCGCCTCGGGGCCGATCTACGTCATGGAGTGCACCACCTGCCTCACCACCTCCCCGCCCTCCGACGAGAGGACGGAACCGGAGGACTGGGCAATCCGGCACACCGCCAGGCAGCACGGCCACACCGGCTTCCGAGCCGTCGTGACCTCGTTCGCTCGGGTCACCCCGGCTCCCGGCAACCCGCTCTACGAGCGCATAGAGGCCAAGTGAGCCGAGCAGCGGGCCCGCAGCCTCACGCCGCGAACCCCACATTCGTCACGTACTCGTACTGCCCCCACTGCGACCCCAAGTCCTCGATGACGTCCGTCCACGCCCCGTCAAGCGCCTCCTCGTCCGCCGCCGCCCACGCCTCGACGATGCGGTCCCAGCGGCGTACGTTCAGGGCGCGGTACTCCACCACCCGCTGGCGCGGACGCGGAACCTGGGACTGGTTGAGCGGGTGCAGCTCCACCCGCGTGCCGCCCGCCGAGTTGAGGCGCCGCAGCAGATGGCGGGCCACGTTGTGGCGGCGGACCGTCCAGTACGCCGCGTCGATCCGCTCCAGGTTCGCCCGCGACGGGCTACGCCTGCCCTCCAGCCACGCCTTCACCGTACGGTCGGTGACCGTGAGCCCCGCCTCCCGCGCCGCCGCCCACGCGTGCGGCGTACGCGTCAGGTAGTGCAGCCGCGCCATCAGGCCTCGCTTGACGGTGACCGGCGTCGCGATGCCGCCCGCCAGCCCGTCCAGGACCCGGGACACGGCCTCGCTGCCCTTGATGCCGCGCGCCCCGTACTTGCCGAACTCATGGCTCTGCTCCGGCACTTCAGCCCTCCTCGCCCTCAGCGACAGCGCCAGCGGTATACGTGTCCTTGACCTTGACCTCCGTCACGCCCCGGCCCTCCGCGAACACCCCGCGCCAGTCGCCGATCACATGGAGCTCGTCGGTGCCCATCGCCCGTACCACCGCCAGGCCCTCCTCGTGCGCCTTGTACGCCTTCATCCAGAGGTTGGCGAACGCCTGGGAGCGGATGATGTGCATCCAGTCGGGACGGTACAGCTCGCGGTTGTAGTTCGACTCCCCCATCGTGGAGACGAACTTGGAGTACATCGCCTTCACGTACTCCAGCGTCACCTCGTCCCCGTCCGCGATCGCCGCGTCACGGGCGTCCTTCAGTGCGATACGGAACTTCTCCAGGAGGTTCTCCGTCGCCCCGGACGTGAACGACTCGTGGATCTCCGGGGGTTCGCACATACCGTACTTCGGTCCCGACAGGCGTTGCAGCAGGCGCAGGGTCGGCTCGGTGACCCACAGCGGGCCGGGCTCGTCGCGGTTGCCGATCGGGTTCGGCAGTACGTCCTCGTGCTCCCACGCCGGCGGTGTGATCAGGTGTACGCCCGCCCGGCGCCGGTCGTGCGCGAACCCCGTGGAGTGCTCCAACTGCCCGAGGGGGAGGTGGGTCTTCAGGGCCGACAGGTACGCGCCGTTGATGTCGAGCGCCGTCACCTCGTGCTCGCCCGGCGGCAGCTCGCGCCGCGTCCACTTGGGGCGCGCCTCCCAGATCTGGTCGGCGCCCTTGGCCGTCTGCTTGCGCAGCACGTCCGGGATCCAGGGGTGGGCGATGATGTCGTAACGCGCGCCCTTGCGCGACTCGTCCAGCAGCCGCATCGCGTCCGGGATCGCCCGCTTGACCAGCGCGGCGGTGGCCACCTCGATGTCCCCGTGATGCTCGGCGAGGGCGCCGCGCACGGCCTGGGTGACCAGGTCGGAGGGCTCGGGGCGGGGGGGCTGGAAGGCTCGGCGGGTGGGGGGTTTGGCGGACCCCGCCGGGGGCTGGGTGAAGCTGGTCGAGGACTTGGCGGGCTCCGGTGGGGACTTGGCGGGCCTGGACGATTCCGTACGGGCTTGATCCGGCGCGCCGGACGCCTTTTCCGTACGAGCCGGGGCCTCCGGGGCCGCTGAGGCCGAAGCCTCCTCCTCGCACTCCGCCGGATCCAGATGCTGCGCGAACCCCGCCACCCGCTGCCGGGCCGGACGCCCGCACAGCACGCACGGCTCGGGCGCGCCGAGCTGCTCGACGTCGTCCCCAACCTCATCCACCGGTTCGGGCTCAGCCACAGGTACAGGTACAGACTCCGGCTCCGGCTCCGGCTCGTACTCCTCCAGCCGCTCCCGCAACCCCTCCAGCAGATACGCGTACCGCGTACGCAGCTCGCCGGACGGGTCGCGGCCCGTCTCCCAGCCGGTGACCGTCGACGGGCTCACCCCGAGCGCGCGGGCGACCTGCGCCTTCGAGAGGCGGGCGGCCTCGCGCAGCCGCAGCCGCTGGGCGGGCGCCGGGAGCGCGGCCTCGGGCCCGACCGAGGCGAGCAGCGAGTCGATCGCGTCGAAGTCGCTCACCGCCCCGCCACCCCGTCCTTCACGTTCCTGTTCCCGTTCACCTTCACGTCGAGCAGTGCCTCGCACGCCCGGGTCGGACCGGCCAGCAGGTCCAGCGGGCCGATCCCGTAGTGCGCGGCCAGCACGTCGCAGTCGCGCAGGCTCCACGCGGTGGTGCCCGCCTGACGCCGCGACACCTGGGTCTGCGTCAGGCCCAGCACCACGGCCAGTTCCCGCTGCGACTCGCCCGTCGCCTGCATCAGCGCCGCCACGGTCAACCGCAGCGACTCCTCCAACCCCAGTCCCATGCGCCCCACCCTACCAAGGGGTGATGCGCTTTCCGCATGGAATGGCGACAGGTCGCATAGTGACGACCAACCGACTATCTCAGCTGTTCGGCGAGGAAGTCCTCCCAAGTGCGCTCGCCCAGCATGGCCGTGCCGTCCATGGAGAGGTTCTCGCCCGCCCGGTACGCGCGCCCCGCCTTGCCCGGCATCGGCACCGGGACCAGCAGGCGGCGCGTGCCGCGGGCCTGGAGGTACGTACGGATCAGGTCCCCCATCCCGTACACCTTCGGCCCGGCCAGGTCGGGCGCCTGCCCGGACGGCTCGCGCAGGGCCAGCTCGACCAGCCGCTCCGCCACGTCACGCGAGTCGACCGGCTGGAAGCGCAGGCCCGCCGGGACGGGGACGACCGGCAGCTTGGCCATCTTCTGGGCCATCAGCAGGATCAGGTCGTAGAACTGGGCCGCCCGCAGCCCCGACCACGGAATGCCGGACGCCCTCACCGCCTGCTCGGACGCCAGCTTCGTCCCGAACCAGCCCAGCGGGACGCGGTCCGCGCCGATGACCGAGATGTAGACGAAGTGGCGCACCCCGACGTCGCAGGCGACCCGTACGAGGTTGCGGGTGGCCTCGTCGTCGCCCTTGGGGCCGCCCGCCAGGTGCAGGACGACGTCGGCGCCGTCGACCGCGATCCCGAGCCCCTGGGGCCGCAGCAGGTCGGCGGCGACGTACTCGACACCGCCGACGTCCTCGCGACCGTGGCGGCTGAGCACGCGTACGTGGTGGCCCGCGTCCAGCAGGAGCGGGACGACATGGCCGCCGAGCGTGCCCGTGCCACCGGTGACCAGGATCGTTGACGCCATCGCTGCTGCTCCTCACCTCGTTTCGTAGAAGATGAGCAGGTTCGCGGTGATCTACTTCTCTGACACACCGCGCGTGAGGAATGTGACCGGAGGAATGGGGCCGATGGACGAGCACATAACGCAGAGTCAGAGTCAGGCAGAGACCCTGACGGAGCGTTTCGAGGAGGACCGGGCCCATCTGCGGTCGGTGGCCTACCGGATGCTCGGCTCACTCAGCGAGGCCGAGGACGCCCTGCAGGACGCCTGGCTGCGCGCGAGCCGCGCCGACATCAGCGACGTCGAGAACCTCGGCGGGTGGCTGACGACGGTGGTGGCGCGGGTGTGCCTGAACATGCTCCGCACCCGCCGCACCCGTGGCGAGGACCCGCTGGACGAGGTGACCCCCGACGCCGACACGGGCCCCGACCTGGAGGAGGGGCGGCCCGACCCCGAGCAGGAAGCGGTCATGGCCGACTCGGTCGGGCACGCGCTGCTCGTCGTACTCGACACGCTCTCCCCGGCGGAACGGCTCGCGTTCGTACTGCACGACATGTTCGCCGTGCCCTTCGACCAGATCGCCCCGATGATCGAGCGGACCCCGGCCACCGCCCGCCAACTGGCCAGCCGGGCCCGCCGCCGGGTCAAGGGCGGGACCACCGCGCCCGACCCCGACCTGTCCCGCCGCCGCCAGGTCGCCGAGGCCTTCCTGGCCGCCACGCGCGAGGGGAACTTCGAAGCCCTGGTCACCCTCCTCCACCCCGACGTGGTCCTGCGCGCCGACAAGGCGGTCGTCCCCTCCCCCGAGCCCATCTTCCTCGGCGGCGCGGTCACCGTCGCCCAGGCCGCGATGGCCGCGATCGGCCGCGCCCGCTTCACCGGCGTGGCCCTGATCAACGGAACCGCCGGCCTCACCATGGCCCCGTACGGCCGCCTGCGCGTGGCACTCCGCTTCACCTTCACCGACGACACGATCACCGAGATCGACGTCATCGCGGAACCGGCCCGCCTGAGCGAACTGGAGATTACGGTCGCGGACGCCTGACGGCGGACCACCACAGGTCGGCCCGGCCCGGCTCGGCGAACCCGGGGCCGGGCCGACCTGCGCCAACACACCGACTACGCTCACCGATCATGCGACTTTCGGCCGACGCCATCCTGTTCGACAGCGACGAGACGCTCGTCTCCAGCATGCGCTCGGTGGTGCGGGCGTGGACGGGGTGGGCCGCGGCGTACGGCATGACCCTTGAGGACGTCGCCCGGGTCGAGGTGCACGGGCGGCCGGCCGCCGCGATCGTGGCCGAGCTGCTGCCCGCCGCGCAGGTCGCCGAGGCCGTGGCCCGGCTGGAGGACGCCGAGGTCGCGGACGCGGTCGCGGGCGGCGTCGTGGCCGTCCCGGGCGCGCCCGAACTCCTCGCCGCGCTCCCGCCGGACCGCTGGGCCGTGGTGACGTCCGGCACCCGGCGCGTGGCCGAGGCCCGTCTCGCCCAGGTCGGCATCCACCCCGCACACCTGGTCACGGTCGACGACATCACCCACCACAAGCCCCACCCCGAGCCGTTCCTGCTGGCGGCCGAGCGGCTGGGCGTCGCCCCGGCCCGCTGCGTGGTCGTCGAGGACGCCCCCGCCGGCCTGACCTCGGGCCGGGCCGCCGGAATGAAGACGGTCGCCCTCACCAGGACCCACCAGGCCCACGAACTCGACGCGGACGCGACCGTCGCCGACCTCACCGCCGTATCCGTACGGGTCACGGCTACCGGCCTGGAGATCACCGTCGGCTGACCGGCACAGACCGCCGCACGCCCGGCGGATACGTGAAAGGCAGAGCCTTGCGCGACCATCGCGCGGGCGTGCCTTCTTCGTGCCTATTGCGTTGTACGGGCATGAATGTATGTCGAGTTTTCAGCACTGCCTTGGCAGGGTCGGCGTTGGTGGCTGCAATGGCACCTTCTGCTCAGGCGTTTGACCTCGGCCGGACCATCAGCAGCGCCGCGCAGACGCCCTCCGTCGCCGGGCAGCGGGCGAAGCCCGTGGCCGAAGGGATTGGCGGGCCCAATCTGAACACGCGGGTCAAGGCCGTCGGGGATGCCGTGAAGGACGGTACGGATGCGGTGAAGGACGGTACGGATGCGGTGAAGGCCGGTACGGACGCCACCAAGGCCGGGCACGGCCTGGTCAGTTGAGTTCGCGGGCAGCTTCAGGGGAGTCTCATCATCCCTTGCCCGACCTTTCCGCCCTCGGGGATCACCCGGGGGCGGACTTCCGTTTTGTGCGACTTTAATGGCGGGTGGGACATTGTCCGTTGGTACGGGTAGTACAGGTGGTACGGATCACGTGAATCGCATGGACGGTGTCGAATTCGATCTCGCCGATCCACGCTTCTGGACACTGCCCCGCGAACGCCGCCACGAAGCCTTCGCCCTGCTGCGGCAGTTGGACCGGCCCGCCTACTTCGTCGAGCGGGCCGGAGGCGGGCGGCGGCGGCCCGAGCGCGGGTTCTACGCGCTGGTGCGGCACGCCGACGTCGTCGAGGCCAGCCGACTGCCCGAGGTGTTCGCCAGCGCCCCGGGAGCCACCGCGCCCGAGCCGCCGCGCTGGGTGCGGGGGGTGTTCGGGGACTCCATGGTCAACCTGGACGGGCCGCGCCACGCCCAGCTGCGGCGCGTCGTCTCGCGCGCCTTCACCCCCCGCGTCCTCGCCGACGCCGAGAGCGGGATCCGGGACCTCGCCACCCGTATCGTCGACGACCTCGTGGCCACCGGGGCCGACGAGTTCGTCTCCGCCGCGGCCTCGCGCATGGCCTTCGAGGTCATCTGCGACATGCTCGGCGTGCCCGAGCCTGGCCGGGTGGAGATCGCCCGCCAGGTCGACCGGGCCTCCGAGAACGCCGGGGTCGCCCGTACGCTGCGGTCCCGCATCCGGGTGCCCGGGCGCGGGCTGCGCGCGCTGGGCCGGATGCAGCTCACCGTCGCCGCGCTCGGGCGCGAGCGGCGCCGGCGGCCCACCGGGGACCTCATCTCCGCCCTGGTCAGCGCCGACGTCGACGGCCAGGCCCTCAGCACCCGCCAGCTGGGCTCCTTCTTCTCACTGCTCATGGTCGCCGGCGTCGAGACCACCCGTAACGCCATCGCCCACGCGCTCGTCCTGCTCACCGACCACCCCGAGCAGCGCGAACTGCTCACGTCCGACTTCGAGCGGTACGCCGACGGCGCCGTGGACGAGATCGTCCGCGTCTCCACGCCCATCATTCAATTCCGGCGGCATGTGATCCGTCCTCATACTCTGGGCGGGCAGGCCTTTGTGCCCGCGGACCGGGTCATGCTGCTGTACGCCTCCGCCAATCGCGACGAGGCCGTGTTCGACCGCCCGGACGTCTTCGACATCACCCGGCGGCCCAATCCCCATCTGGGGTACGGGGGCGGCGGGCCCCATTACTGCCTGGGTGCCCATCTCGCCCGCGTCGAGATCAAAGCCCTGTTGCGCGAACTGCTGAGCCGCCCGCTCGCCCTGCGCGCCGTGGGCGTGCCGGAGCTGGGGCATTCCAATTTCGACAACCGCGTACGCGCGCAGCGGTGTGCGTTCGCCTCCAAGTGAGACCGGGTGAGGCCGCGCCCATGTAACCCGTAGCCCCGTAGCTCCGGTCTCCGTAGCCCCGTCCCCGTAGCCCCGAACAGATCATCCGACTTGCGCTAGATGGGTTGCCGCGCCCCCCCACCCGTACAGACACGCCCGCGGATGCGGTCCTTCTCGCAATGCCCGGAGTATTCCTATGACCATCTGGTTTTTCTCCCCGCATTCCTGTCGGAGGGTTTGTTCGGCATGCACAACATCTCTGGTTCTGTCGCACGGGCCGCCCTGGTGGCAGGCCTCATCACCACACTGAGTACGGCGTACAGCGCTGCCGCCGCCAGTGACGATCCCGTAGGGGACCGTTCCTCCACGTCGCCGGGTGCGGCGTCCGTCCCGTTCGCCGTCCAGGCCGACAGCGACGCTGACTCCACATCAGGCCCCACATCAGGCCCCACATCAGGCTCCACATCAGGCCCGCGCGATGACCACGACGGTTACACCCGCGACGACCACGACCGCCCTGGCTACGCCCGCGATGACCACGACGGTTACACCCGCGACGACCACGACCGCCCTGGTTACGCCCGCGATGACCACGACGGTTACACCCGCGACGACCACGACCGCCCTGGTTACGCCCGCGACGACCACGACGGTTACACCCGCGACGACCACGACCGCCCTGGTTACGCCCGCGACGACCACGACGGTTACGCCCGCGACGACCACGACGGTTACACCCGCGACGACCACGACGGTTACACCCGCGACGACCACGACCGCCCCGGCTACGGGCACGACAACGGCACCAGTGACGACTACGGCGACGACTACGGCCATGAGTACGGCAGCGACACCCCCCGCCCGCACCCCTCCCACCACCCCTCCAAGCCCCCCCGCCCGCACCCCACTCCCACCCACACCAAGCCGACCCACCCGGGGACTCCCAGCCACACCACCCCGCCCGGCCACACCACCCCTCCGGATGAAGACGAGCCGCCGCAGCTGGCGGAGACCGGCAGAGACAGCCTGCCGCTCTTCCTCGGCGCGGCCGGCGGGACGCTGCTGATCGCCGGTGGAGGCGTGCTGGCGCTGAGCCGGCGCGTGGCCCGCCACCGCCAGGCGCATTAAACCTCCGTTACGTCCGCACGCCGGGCGCGTTCAGCCAAGGCAGCTGCGGCTTCGCGGTGACCGTCGGCCGTCGGGGCCCTGAAGCGTTGGGGCAAACAAGGGGAACTTGATCTCTCGTATCGCGAAGACCGTCGCCGTCCTCGCCGGAACGGGTGCGGTGGCGCCGAGCGGTGCCGGCATGGCCACGGCCGAAGCTGGGGCGCACGGCGAAGCGTCGCACTCCCCGGGTGTGCTGTCCGGCAACCTGATCCAGGTCCCGGTCCACGTGCCGGTCAACGTGTACGGCAACACCATCAAGGTGATCGGCCTGCTGAACCCGGTGTTCGGCAACCACTGAGAGAACGAGAGCGGCCACCACGGAGGCTACGGGCGCTGAGCCCGTCCGTCGACGGCGGTTCACTCACGTACGGCCCCCGGGTCTTCCCGGGGGCCGTACGCGTGTGCGCCGAGCGGTCAGTCCGCGTACTTGTAGATCTTGCGGTGGTCCAGGAGCTCCGCCGGGGTGGTGTTCCACGGGGGCATCCGCTCCTTGAGGGCGGCGACGCGGCCGTACTGGGGGTCGTCGGAGTCGGGCGGCCGGACGGGGCGGTAGCCCGACTTGGGGTGGCGGGTCTGCCAGCGGGACCAGATGAGGTCGACGAAGGCGTGGTGGAGCCAGAAGACCGGGTCGTTGACGGCGCCGCCGCCGATCATGGTGCCCCCGATCCAGCGGTGGACGCGGTTGTGGGTGCGCAGCTTGTCGGTGCCGGCGCCGTCCGTCCAGCCCTCCATCTTGTTGCGGAAGCCGGTGGGGCTCAGGGAGTTCCAGGGCTGGACGTCGTAGACGGAGTCGGCGAGCACGCGGTTGAGGTCGTCGCGCGACGGCAGGTCGAAGTGGTTGCCGCGGCCGAAGGCGTTGCCGAGGTCGCGGGTGAGGAAGGGGTCCTCGGTCACGGCGGTCTCGATCCTCCAGCGGCCGTGCCGGTAGGCGAAGGGCCCGGTCATCACCTGGAGGTCCTCTCTGCGCCCGCTGCCGCCCATGAAGTCCTCGGCCCACAGCGACGACGAAGGCGAGTTGTCCCGGGTCCAGTCCCAGTACGGGACGGTGACGCGGGGGTTGACCGCCCGCAGCTCGCGTTCGAAGTCGAGCAGGAAGCGGCGGTGCCAGGGCAGGAAGGAGGGCGCCATGTGGGCGACGCGCAGCCCCTCGTCCCCGTCGCCGACGAAGTACTCGATGTGGGTGCGGACGAACCGGTCGTACTTGCCGCGGCGCTTGAGCTCCAGGACGGCGTTGACGAAGGCCCGCTTCTCGGCCTTCGTGAGGTTCTTCTGGTTCTTGCGGATATACACCATGCGGGTTGTGTCACCTGGCCTGTCGTAAGCGGGGCATCACTTGCCGTGGACCGGGGCGGCGGCCAGACGGGCGGAGCCCAGCACATCGACCGCCGCGCGGACGGCCTCCAGCGGCGTCGCGTACGAGGTGTAGTGGTCCACCGAGCTGATGTACGTGCCGTCGGCGCGGCGCATCAGGTGCAGATGGCGGCCGTCGATGAGGGCCTCGTACCCCGCTCCGACCGCGCTGTGGCCGCCCGGCGCCGGGTGCGGGATCGGCGCGAGAGGGCCCGGCGGGCGGTCGGGGAACCGGCCCGTCTCCGCTGCCGCCGCCTGCGCGTGCATGTCGGCGAGGACCGTGCGGCCCTGGATGCGGCGGCCCCGGTAGGTCTCGTCGAACGCGGTGGGCAGGCCGGCGCGGCCGGCGGACGCCTCGCGGTCGGTGTCGCGCCAGAGCTCGGCCGGCTCGGCCGGATCGGCCGTGTCGGCCTCGGCGCCGGGGGCGGGGGCGGCGTTGATACGGGCGAGGGTGCCGCCGGCGAAGCTGACGACCGTCAGGGTGAACAGGCCGCGCAGCACTCCGCGCCGGGTGGAGGCGGGGGCCGTCCACCGGGGGCGGCCGGGCCACAGTGCGCCGGGGCGGGGCAGGCGAAGCCGCTTGAGGCCGGGGCGCCGCTGCGGCACCGGGTCTTCGGTGATCACACAGGTCTCCGTTCTGTCCCGGGGCTGATCACTTACAGCCCGGGGCTGATCATGCACAAGGGGGCATTCGGAACAACGAAACCGCCCCGAAACCGTTCCGGCCGTGATTGATCACTTGGTGTCGGGTCCGGCGGATGGCCGTGACCCTCCCAGCGGCCGGTCGTTGCTGCGGACAGGGCAGAGGAGAATGAACGCCTGCTGGGGTCCCGGAGGCCTACGCACTTCCGGGACCTTGGTCTTTACCCCCGGCCCTTTGCGCTCCCCCGATCCTTGCGCTTCTGGCTTCTTCGCGCGTCGGCTTCTGACGGGTCGACAGCCCTCACCACTCACATGCAGTAGTTGCGCGCCCGCTCAGCGCGACAAGTGGTATTTGTCGGATTAGCGTCCTTGATGTCCGTGTTCACCACATCAGGAGACACCGAGAATGACGCTTCGTCAGATAGCTGTAGCCGCCGCCCTGTCCGCCGTGGCGATCCTTCCGGTCGCCGGCGCCGCCCAGGCAGCGCCCCACACGGCCCGTACCCCGGCATCGGCGGCACTTGCGTGCGGGTACGGCGAGAAATGCAAGGACAAGGGCAAGGACAAGAACAAGGACCACCGGGAACACGGCCGCTACGACAACCACGGTCGTCACGACAACCATGGTGGCTACGGCCACGACGGTCGTGACGACCACGGCGGCCGCTACGACCACCGCGGCAGAGACCTCCTCGCCCTGCTGTTCGGGGTGCTCTAGCTCCCACCCGGTCTGCACATGAGAACGGCGTGTGCCACGGACGACGAAGTCCGCGGCACACGCCGTTTCCGTACGCCCTGAGGCTCGGCGGGAGCTGCCTGCGCAGGCGGCGGACCGGGAGGACGCAGTGGCCCGCGCTGGTGAGCGTCTCCCCCTCGCCCACGAACGCCCGCAGCAGCTCCTCGGTGACCGGCCTGCCCGGGACCGCCTCGGGCCAGGCGCGGGTGGCGAGGATGAAGTGCGCGACGTCCTCGGCCCGCGCGGCCGCCAGCCACTCCGGGGGCATGGCGCACTGGACCTTGAGTTGAGGCAACGTCAGGGCCGGCTGGCCGCCCTCCAGAAGGAGCGTCACCGGCGTCGTCGCCCCGTGGTCGGCGTCGTTGACGGTCCCGGCCCGGCATGCCGATCTCGTCGAGCAGCTCCCGGACGGCCGTCTGGGCGCCCTCGGGGCCACCTTCGCCGTCACCCGGCGAGTACGCCATGAGAGAGGCCACGTCACGGCCCTCTCCGGGGCGCGGGCCGCTCCAATCGAGCAGGGCGAGGGTGCCCAACTGGGCGGTCCTGGAAGGGCGTACGGCACTGGAAGCTGAGGTCATACCGGGGCTCTAGCGACATCGTTGGGACATCAGGGGCAAAAGCTACTTGTCAGGGCGAATCGGATTACCGGCCCGCCCCGCCCCGGGCGGACGCGCCGCCTGCCGCGCCCGTCCCCTGCCCCGTCACGCCGTCCCCGGTCCTGACCCGCCACCCGGGCACCGGGACCTGGCGAATTTCCCGTTCCCGGGATTTCCGAAATACGGCGGACCCCCGGTCCCGTACCCCCGCAATCCCGATCCCCCGATCCCCGTACCCCCGTACCCCCGTAAAGAAATTCCCCGCGATTTATCAGTGGCCGACCGGAAGGCCGCCGAGAAGTCCCGCCGGGGCAATGCCATTGGTCTTGTTCAGACCACCCGCGGCCTGACCGGCCGTGCGGAACAGGGAGTCACGCTTGCTCGGGTCGAGGGCCTGCGCCTCGACGATCGTCGGCTTCGGGTCGGCGAGCGCCCGGCTCGCCAGCGCCTCACGCCCGCCGTTGAGGCTGGTGGGGGGCATGCCAGTGGCGCCGAAGCCACTCGCCGCGAACGCCGGGGTCGCGGCCCCCACCACTGCCAGGGAACCGGCAACGATCGCGGCAACCTTCATCGGCTTCATCATCATTCCTTCCGGAGGCGACGTTTCGTCGCGGTTTACGGTTCGCTGTATGTGCTATTCGAAGTGTCACACGCTTCCTCTTGGCTAACGACCTCCCCGCCCGAGGGAAACCCGGCAGTCGGGAAATTGTTGCCGGACCACTCGTATGAAGTGGGCCACGCCGATACTCGTACGAAACGAATCTTCCTATCAGCATCCAGGAAGCTGTATCCCGGCAGCCGTACAGCACGAGGCGGGGGGGGTGGTCTGGGGGTGCGGAGCGGGGGTTTGGGGGGGGGGGGGGACTTCTCCCTCAC